>JBCDFO010000414.1:0-4136 GCA_039177895.1 Bacteroidota bacterium | reverse complement strand
CACCCGCTTGCCGCTGCCGCGATGCCGACCCCTACATCCGCCGCGCCGTTCACGATGCCGCCGCTCCTGACCATGTTCAAGGGCAAGCTGCACCGCCTCACCGTCACCGAGGCCGACCTCTACTACGAGGGCTCGATCACCATCGACACGGAGCTACTCGAAGCGGCGAAGATTCTGCCCTACGAAAAGGTGCAGATCGTCAACAACAACAACGGCGCGCGGCTGGAGACGTACACCATCCCGGGCACGCCTGGTAGCCGCATCGTGTGCCTCAACGGAGCGGCTGCGCGTCTCTGCCAGCCCGGGGACGAGGTGATCGTGATGTCCTACATGCAGATGACGCAGGACGCCGCGCTCACGCACCGCCCGCGCGTGGTGCTCGTCAACAAGAAAAACGACCCGATCGAGGTGTACGACATGGACGGCGTGGCGGTCGACAAGGCACGCTACATCGGCGCGCTCCCCGCCGGCTGAGCACGGTCTGGCGTTTCGCCTCGCCATCGTACGTCGCTGCAACGATCTTGGGCCGTTGGTCATCGCACCGACGGCCCTTTCGTTTGCCTCGCCCGTTTCCTTGCCATGCGTCTGTTCTTGCTGCTGTTGCTCGCGTTCGCGCCGCTCCTGCACGCACAGGGCGTACCGGACACGACCGCACTCTTCCCAGCACCGCTCGACGGAGATCGGTGGGGCTACATCGATCGCACAGGCGCTACTGTGCTCCCCGCCGAATACGACGCGGCCTATCCGTTCGCGGACAGCCTAGCGCGTGTGCTCCGACGCGGGCGGACGTACTACATCGACCGGGAAGGAACGCGTATCGAGACGCCTCGGCTCGAGAGTGGGCAGGACTTCGCGCAGGGTGTCGCGGTTGTGGTGACGGACCACTACGGGAAGAACGTCCGTCGCTTCCTGGACGCAGCGGGGGCCTTCGTCCACGGCGAGACGCGCTACTCCCAGGCGCTCGAATACCGCGAAGCCCTAGCCCCCGTCCGTCGTCTCGAAGACACCATCGTACCTGTGCTGGGACCGCTCTGCGAGATCCCGTTTATCCGCCGGAACGTCTGCACGAAGACGATCGAGCGGCCGTGGATCTACGTGGATCAGACCGGGGAGCCTGTCATCGAGCATCCCATGGCGGATTCGCTCTCCCTCGACGACCTCGTCTTCGAGCACGCGACGGTCTTCGCCGAGGGGCGGGCTGCAGTCGCGGTGCGGGAGGCATTCTTCCGTCAGGTGCGGTGGGGCTTCATCGACACCTCGGGCACGTTCGTGATTGAGCCGCAATACCAGGCGGCGTTTCCCTTCGCCGAAGGTCGAGCGCGAGTCGTCCGGTCGGGACGGTTTGGCTACGTCGGAGCGAGCGGGAACGAGGTAGTCGCCCCCACCTATCCCGACGCGGGCAACTTCGCGGGCGGCCGTGCGCGGGTACGGACGGAGGAGGGTTGGGGCTACATCGACCGCGAGGGCAGCGAGGCGATCCCCGTGGCCTTCGAGGCGGCGTTCGATTTCAGCGAGGGGGTGGCCGCCGTTCGAGAGCAAGGACGGTGGCGCTTCATCGACGCCGAGGGGGCGCAGGCCTTCGACGGCCAATTCGATTTCGCCCGCTCGTTCCGGAACGGGCTCGCCTATGTCAGGGACGGTGACCGCGAGGGCTACGTCGACCGCACCGGCACGTTCGTTTGGGAGCGGTAAGGCTGGACTGCGTCGCGGAGGCTACGGTGGGCGTGGCGGTATCTTCGGGGCCTCTTCCCCCAACCGCTATTCCTCTACGCATGCAGATCGAACACGTCGCCGTCGTTGGGGCGGGGACGATGGGCAACGGCATCGCCCACGTCTTCGCACAGCACGGCCACCACGTCACCCTCATCGACCTCGACCAGGACCGCCTCGACCGTGGCCTCGCCACCATCGAAAAAAACCTCGGGAGGCAGGTCAAAAAGGGTCACCTTACCCAGGAGCAGCAGGTTGAGACGCTCGCGCGCATCGCCTGCGGGACCGGTCTTGCCGCTGGCGTGCAGGAGGCCGACCTCGTCGTAGAGGCCGCGACGGAGAACCCGGACATCAAGGCCAAGGTCTTCGCGCAACTCGATGGGGCCGCGCCTGGACACGCCCTCCTGGCTTCCAACACGTCGTCGATCTCAATCACGCAGATTGCCGCTACGACAGACCGGCCCGACCAGGTCATCGGGATGCACTTCTTCAACCCCGTCCCCGTGATGAAGCTCGTCGAGGTCGTGCGCGGCCTCGCCACGTCCGACGCCACGTTCGACGCTGTGTTCGGCCTCGCGGAGGCGCTCGGCAAGACGCCTGTCGCGGTCAACGACTACCCCGGCTTCGTCTCGAACCGCGTCCTCATGCCGATGATCAACGAGGCCGTCTACTGCGTCATGGAAGGCGTCGCCGAACCCGAGGCCATCGACACGGTGATGAAGCTCGGGATGGCCCACCCGATGGGCCCGCTCACCCTGGCCGACTTCATCGGCCTCGACGTGTGCCTGTTCATCATGGAGGTCCTCCACCGCGAACTCGGCGACTCGAAGTACCGTCCGTGCCCGCTGCTGCGCAAGATGGTCACCGCAGGCTACCTCGGCCGCAAGTCCGGGCGCGGGTTCTACACCTACGACTGACGCCGACTTTGGCTGATGCAAACGGTCAGCTGTCGGCTATCTGCCGCGAGACATTGCCGTCCAACCGGCACCAGGAATAGATACACCGACGCCCTCGGCAGTCGTGGGCTACCGAGGGCGTCGCTTGGTGCTGGCAGTGCGTGCCGCTACCGGATGACGGCGGCGAGGGCCTCCGGCATCGGGGCGTCGTGGTCCACGAAGTGGTAGTCGTAGGCGACGTACTGCGTGAGGCGCTTGATGCGAGCGTCCTCTTCCCAGTCGATGCTGCGCAGGAGGAAGTTCATCGACCACGACTCCTGCATGGCATGCAGCGTGGCGAGCGCGAGGATGCGGACGTTCGGATCGGCGTGGTCGCGGTAGAGCCGGACGACAGCGAACTTGGCCTCCCCGACGTTGAACAGCTCAGGGTGAGCGATCACCGTCTGCATCGCCATCTCCTGCGTCGGAAGGTCGTCCGATTGAAGCGCGCGGACGAGCTCAAGGTTGGTGAAGGCAGCGGCCTGCGACTCCGCGTCCGAGGGCAACTCGGTGTAGGCTTGCGCGAGGACGGCCGGGGCCGAGACGGTCAGCAGCAGGGCGGCGGTGAGGGCGTGTAGGGTCGTACGCATAGGACTGGAGGTGCGCATGGAACTGGAGGAAAGCGATGGCTCGCTGAAGTTGATGGTGCCCTACGGAGCCTCTCTCCAAGTGTTACCCTAGGTCATTTGTAAATAATTGCTTGGATAAATAAGCGTGTTCGTGCTAACCTAGCGGTATAGCGGAGCGTGCCCCGCAAGGTTGCAAGGAGGCGGCGACATTGGGGCCTCATGTAGCCAGGTCTGCATCCAAAATGGCGTCGAGGTCGAGCGTGGGAAGGTCGCGGTACCAGTCGTGGTGAGGCGACCACTTCGCGCACGCCAGGCACTGCGTCTCGCGCCAGACGCGGCGGCACGCTGGACACTGGCCGCCGGTGTCGAATGTGTTCCAGACGTGGTGGCACACGCACGACCAGCGCGCGTCGGGGGTGGGCTCCCAGTCACACTTGGGACATGCAATATTCATAGCGTGGGTGAATCTGACGGAAGTGGATGGCGTTGGGGATGATCTGTCCCTAGCTTGTAAAGCTCTACGTTATTGATCAGTTCGGCATGCACGTCCTGCCACGCCGGACTTCGCCCCCGCTTCGCCACCGGCTCCGACCATGAAGAAAGACCTCCATCCCGACTACACGTTCACGACCGTCCGCCTCGCCGACGGCACCGAGTTCGTCACCCGCACGACGATGCCGGTCGAGAACTACGTCTCCGACGTCGACTCGACCAACCATCCGTTCTACACCGGCAAGCGCCAGTTCGTGGACACGGCGGGTCGCGTCGAGAAGTTCAATCGGCGCTACGGCAAGAAGAGCTAAGCGCTCGTTCCGCTCGCACGCACGCGGCCCGTTTCCAACCTGGAAACGGGCCGCGTCTGCGTTGTAGCGGTACGCTTCGCCGGGTAAGAGAGTCGCGTATGCGGTATCTATAGTATCGT
>JBCDFO010000413.1:0-4142 GCA_039177895.1 Bacteroidota bacterium | reverse complement strand
CTTGTTTCCGTCGAGCACCCAACTCATCTCGCAGGCACGGTAGCCCATCGGGATCCCCGCCTGGATGGTGGCTAAGACGAGGAGCACATCGAGGCCGCGGCCCTGGTAGTCGGGCAGGACACCCATGAGCGGCATGCGCACCTCCTGCACGGCTCCGAGCTTCATGCCGAGGAGCATCTTCGGCAACCCGGTCGAGGCCAGGCGGCCCCGCGGAAGCTTCTTGAGCACCTGGTTGAGGTTGGGTAGCGTCACCGAGAACGCAACCGGTTCGCCGCCCACCTCCACGAAGTAGACGAGGTCCGGCACGATGACGGGTTTGAGTTCTTTCTCTAACTGCTTCAGCTCCGACGGCGTGATCGGCACGAAGCCCCAGTTGCCGACCCAGGCCTCGTTGTAGATCCGCAGCACGTGCGCTACGTCCTCGTCGTAGCGGCTCATGTCGAGCGCGCGTACGGTCACGTCTGGATAGCGCCGATGGACGAGCGCGGCCCCGCGCTCCAGCCGCGACGCGTCGAGGTAGTGGCGGTGGACGTAGTAGGCCCACATCGTCATCGAGCGCTCGAAGCCGTAGCGTTCGAGGTAGTCGCGGTAGTAGGGCGGGTTGTAGGGCATGAGGAGCATCGGCTCCTTGTCGAAGCCGTCCACGAGTAGGCCGGCGACATCGTTCAGCGACGGATTCGCCGGACCGCGCATGGCTTCCAGGCCCTGGCTTTGGAGCCAGTCCGCCGCCGTGTCGAGGAGCGCTGCTGCGACCTCGTAGTCCTCGATGCACTCGAAGAAGCCGAAGAAGCCCACGTTATCGTCGTACGTCTGCAGGTGCATGCCATTCACGATGGCAGCGATGCGTCCGACGACCCGACCGGCGGCATCCTCGGCGAGAAACCGCTGCATCCGCCCGTGCTCGAAGAACGCGTTCTTGCTCGGGTTCTGGATGGTCGCCTGGTCAAGCCGGAGGGGGGGTACCCAGTTGATGTTGCCCTGGTAGTAGGGCACGTCGTACGCGAAGTCGAGGAAACGGCGCGCGTCGCTGCGACCCTCGACCGGGCGGATGGTGACACGCGTAGCTGCGGGGGCGGTGGTGGTCGACATGGTGCGTGGGAGCGTGGGGCGGGTTGGCCCGAAAGTACGAGGAGCGGACCGACACGGAGCGAGTGAGGCCTCCACAAAAAAAACGGCAAGCCCCGAAAGGCTTGCCGCTCGTGGCGGGGTGAAGCGGATGCCGTGCTAGGCAGTGGCTTCGGCCTTGTCCTTGCGCGCCTGAGCCTTGGCGTCGACGTCGGCCTTCTGTCGATAGAGCTCCATGTAGGACGACACGGGGTAGCGGTCGCCGTAGATCTCCTTCATCTTCTGGAAGCGGAGGCGGCAGGCCATCTTGAAGGCCGTGTCTTCGCCGTACTTCTTGATCGAGAACGACGTGCCGCGCGCGGCACCGGGCTCCGGGTTCCACGAGACCGCGTAGACCTCGTGCTTGACGCCGCGGCGGTCCTTCTTGTAGGTGCGCGAGATGCCGACGACACCGGTGGAGTTGTTCTTGTTGCGCGTGATGAGGCGGCGCCGGGGCTCCGCCTCGGGCATGGCGGCGACCTCGGCTTCGAGTTCCTTGCGGTACTCGACAGCCTGCTCGAAGGCTTCCTCGCGCCCGCCGCATTTGCGGTCGGAGAAGAGTTTCGAGTAAGTCTTACCGTGACGGTAGACGCGGACTTGCCATCCGTGCGTGGAATCCGAATCGATTCGGATGACACCTTTTGCTCTGGGCATGATGGGGTCTGATGGGTTGAGAAGGGCAAACAAACCGTGGTAGGGTGGGCCAATATACAGGAAAAACATCTAACGCCACATCGCGGCCTCACACGCAGTCTCGCCGTTGACCGCTGTAGTTTAGAAGTTTATGGTATTATGGTATTATGAAGAAAGCTCGTATGACCAAGGAGTCGTCAAGAATCAACTACGAGGGTATGGGGCGAATTCCTATGTCCAGTACGTGTTAGAAAGAGCCTCCGATGAGCGGGCTAGACTCGTCCGGAACCTCACACACTGCGTGAAACCCCCATGCCTTCCGCTTCGAATGCAGGCGCTGCAGTGAAGATCTGCCCCGCAGCCGTAGGTTGCACACGTTGCCCCGCCGTATCCACCCCTGCTTTCCATGCCCAAGCTTCCCTCAATCCTCATCGGAGCCGCCGTGTACGTGCTCCTCGGCCTGACCGCCAGTGTACTTAACGCCATGGGACCCCCCATCAGCTTCATCGCGGGGTTGCTAAGCTGCGTAGCGATCCTGGTAGGAGCCATGGTGGGTGTGTGGCACTTCACAAACACGCACCAACTCACGATCTCAGCAGGGCAGGGGGCAGGCCTAGGTGTAAGCGTAGGCCTCGTCGGTGCCCTGATCTCTGGGGTGCTGGGCCTCGCTCTCATCGCCGCAGGGGTGTTGCCAGATCCCGTGGAGGCCGCTATCGAGCAGGCACGCGCCATGGGTCAGACTGAAGAGCAGATCGACATGGCTCGGTCGATGACGGAGATCTTTGCCGGTCCTGTCGGGATCGCCTTTGGGCTCGTGATCGGTGCCCTCTTCGGCGCGGCGGGCGGTGCCATCGGCGCCGCGATCTTCAAGAAAGGCGAGCCTGACCGTGTGTAAACAAACGCGATCCGTCGCGCCCCGCACCGAGGCATGCCGATCAGTACCGGCGACGAGCGCGCGGCTCGCCCAAGATGACGTGCAGGCGGTAGGCGTCCTGCACGGCGTCCGGTGAGCGGAGCTTCTTTCTGAGACGCCCCACTGCGTTGGGGCCCGTTTCGCTTTGCGGCACCGGGCCGCTCAGCGGCTTTCGCGTCGATGAGCGGGTAGCGCGACCGCGCTTGGCCTCGACGCCCTCGTAGTCCGCGTAGCGCGACCGCTTTTCGGCACGAGCGGACTCGTAGCGATCGTGGGCACCGGAGCTGAAGTGGGCGTCGCCGTGCTTCTCGAAGTCGTCGAAGTGCTGAAACGCGGGGGCGTTCTCCTCGTCGGGGACTTCCGCGCGAGCGGGCTCGGGGACTGGCTCTGGTTTAGGACGCGGGGGCTGGCTTGCCTCGCGAAGCGCCTCCTGGATCTGCCGCAGGGCCTCCTCGAACGAGGTCGGAGCCGGTCTGCGCGCGGGCGCAGGTTCGGCCGTGGATGCGCCATCTCCCGTGGGCACAGCCTCCGGTGAACGCGTACGTGTGGCACCATCGTCCGGGAAGCCGTCGCCCGGCATGTTCTCGCCTGGGAACCCTTCACTAGGAAAGCCTTCGCCAGGGGGGAGGGGCTGTCCTTTCCGTTTCTTGCCCAGCAGCGACGAGATGAACTGCAGGAACAGGAAAAACAGAAAGAGCAACAGGCCAATGCTGTCGCTAAAGTCCATGGCAGGAGCTAGGATGAGGTACGCAAAGGGACGGATGCGGAGGATACGCTCCTCGGCGGCTCGGGTGCCATCGTGGCGCGTTTGTCGTTCAGGGGCGCACCCGTTGCTGCAGCCTGGCTACCACGGATCAGGCTTGAGGAGCGCCATGAAGCGCTCCGGGAATGGGACCCGCTCGAAGCCGACCTGCTCGTAGAAGGTGTGGGCATCCTGCGTGGTGAGCAGCCAGCGCGACACATCCTGCAGGGACGGGTGGGCGAGGACGCAGTGCATGAGCCACTGCCCAAGGCCACGCCCACGGTAGTCGGCGAGGACATACACGTCAGCGAGATAGGCGAACGTCGCGGTGTCGGTCACGCAGCGCGCGCCGCCGACCTGCTGCCCGTCCTTGGCCTCATCGTACAGCCCGAAACAGAGCGAGGCGTCGGCCGCCTGCTGCACGATGTCGAGCGGGACGCCGCGCTTCCAGTACGACTCCGCCGCAAGGAAAGCCTGCATCGCACCAACGTCAAAGCGCGCGGGATCGGTCGAGATCGTGAACGTGTCGCGGGTCCACGTCGCCGTGGGGAGCGCCGCTGGCCTCACAAGTTCGCAGCGATGGTTTCCATGTCCTTGTCGCCGCGCCCGGAGCAGTTGACCACCACCACATCGTCAGGGCCGAGGTCAGCGCAGACGTCAGCGAGGACCGCGAAGGCGTGCGCGGTTTCGAGGGCAGGAATGATGCCCTCCGTCTCCGCGAGCAGCGTCACGCCGTCGAGTGCTTCGCGG
>JBCDFO010000412.1:0-4165 GCA_039177895.1 Bacteroidota bacterium | reverse complement strand
GACGCTGTTTGTGAACGACTCGACAGGCGTGATCGACCTCGTGATCGACCCGACCGATGCCGACGTGCTCTACGCGACCTCGTGGGACCGCAGCCGCGTTGCGTGGAACTTCGTGGAGGGCGGCCCCGGCTCGGCGATCTACAAATCGACCGACGGCGGCGACTCGTGGACGCAGATCTCGACCGAGGACTCGGGCTTCCCGACGGGCGCGGGCGTGGGGCGCATCGGCCTCGCCCTGTTCCCCGGCGACGCGGGCTTCGGCGCTGGGCAGACGCTCTACGCCTTCCTCGACAACCAGAACCGCCGCCCCGAGGAAGACGACGACGACGAAGAGACCGGCCCCGACGCCCCGCCGACACGCGACGCACTCAGCACGATGAGCCGCGACGCCTTCCTTGCGCTCTCGGAGAAGTCGGTCAACGCGTTCCTCGACAACAACGGCTTCCCACTCAACTACTCCGCCGCGTCGGTCCAAGCGATGGTCGAGGACAACACGCTCGAACCCGCCGACCTCGTCGCCTACCTCGAAGACGCCAACCGCGAGTTGTTCGACACGCCCGTCATCGGCGGCGAGGTCTACCGTTCCGACGACGGCGGCCAGTCCTGGCGCAAGACCCACGACGGCTTCATCGACGACTTCGTGTTCAGCTACGGCTACTACTTCGGCGAAATCCGCGTCAGCCCGCACGACGTGGACCGGCTCTACCTCCTCGGCGTCCCGCTCATCGGCTCTACCGACGGTGGCCAGACGTGGGAGAGCAATGACGCCGACCACGTGCACGTCGACCACCACGCGCTGTGGGTCAACCCGAACCGCCCCGGTCACCTCATCAATGGCAACGACGGCGGGCTGAACATCAGCTATGACGACGCCGAGTCGTGGTTCAAGCTCAACATCCCGCCCGTCGGCCAGTTCTACACCGTCGCTGTGGACAGCGCGGACACCTATCGGGTTTATGGCGGCCTCCAGGACAACGGCGTCTGGCGCGGGCCGCACACCTACGAGGAGTCGCCAGGCTGGCGCGCCGAGGGGCAGTACCCCTACGAGCGGATCATGGGCGGCGACGGGATGCAGATCCAGGTCGATCCCCGGACGAATGAGCGCATCTACACCGGCTTCCAGTTCGGCAACTACTACCGCATCGAGCGCCGCGACAGCGGCGGCTTCGACCGCACGCGCATCACGCCGCGCCACGACCTCGGCGAGCGCCCGCTGCGCTTCAACTGGCAGACACCGATCCACCTCTCGCGCTTCAACAACGACATCCTCTACCTCGGCTCGAACAAGCTCCACCGCTCAATGGACCGCGGCGAGACGTGGACCGCGCTCTCGGACGACCTCACCAAGGGCGGCCTCCCCGGCGATGTCCCCTACGGCACGCTCACAAGCCTCGACGAGTCGCCGCTGCAGTTCGGGCTCCTCTGGGCTGGGGCCGACGACGGCAGCCTCCACGTCACCCGCGACGGCGGTATTTCCTGGACGAACGCGGGGGCGAACCTCCTCGCTGCGACGCGCGATTTCTGGGTGAGCCGCGTCGAGGCGAGCCACCACGAGGCGGGCCGTGCCTACGTGTCGCTCAACGGCTACCGCTTCGACAACTTCACGCCGCTGGTGTTCGTGACCGAGGACTACGGCCAATCGTGGGACCAATTAGGGGCGATGGGAACGGAGGGCGGTCTGCCGAACGAGCCCGTCAACGTGGTGATGGAGGACCGCGAGAACGCCGACCTGCTCTACGTCGGCACCGACCACGGGCTCTACGTCAGCCTCGACCGCGGCCAGTCGTTCATGGCGCTCATGGCGACGGGCACGGACGCCGCGATGCCAAACGCGCCGGTCCACGACCTCGCCTACCACCACGTCGCGCATGACCTCGTCGTCGGCACGCACGGCCGCTCGATCTACCGCGCGAACGTGGCGCACCTCCAGCAACTCACGGCGGACGTGCGTGCTGACCCGTTGCACCTGTTTGCCGTGGACGACATGCGGCACTCCGGCGCGTGGGGCCGCCGCGGCTGGCGCTGGAACGACGTCACCACGCCCGACCTCGACCTCGTCGCCTGGCTGCAAGCTGATGGGGCGGCCACGCTCGAGGTCGCCCGTGAGGACTCGACGGGTACGGTGGAAACCATCCGCACGGTCGACCTCGACCCCGTGCTCGGGCTGAACGTATTCACCTACGACCTCACCGCCGACAGGGCGCTCAGCGACGATCACGAGGCGGCCGACGACGAGCAGTTCTACCTCACGCCGGGCACCTACACGCTGACGCTCCGCCAGAATGGGGCCTCGACCTCACAGACGCTCACCGTCACCCCCGGCCCGACGCCGCCCTCGCGGGATCGGAAGAAGTTTCCGTAGGTGGGTCGTGAGTCAAGGGTCCTGGGTCGAGGGTCGCTATGGGCAAGCCTGAGTCGGTGATTGGCCGGTTCCCAGGGTCCTTGAGACTGTCGGGGCGCAACGAGTCGTTGAGCCAGATCGCATTCCGAGCCGACGAGTCGGTTGAAGGTGGCGGTTGGCGTATCCACACCGTACGCTTTGCGGGCGTGACCTACATCGCTTCGGCAACCTCAATCTCATCTGCCACGGTTTACGAGGCGGATGAGACGCAACGAAACGAACTCAGCAGACGCCTCGCCCTTGATCTGTCGAGCGTGCTACCACTCGGGACTAAGCTCTTCGTCCTGCAAGGCAAAGCCCGCGCAATGAACTATGTCGCCGCCTCGCGTTACGATGTTGAAATCAGCGACCAAGGACCCACGACTCTGAACCCGTGACCCACGACGCCTACACCTCCATCGCGGCACCTGAAAGCGTTGAGCCGACGAAGGTGAAGGGCTCGCGGTTCATCGGCGAGGCATTCCCCGTCGAGAGCGTGGAAGAGGCGGAGGCGCACGTGGCGCGCATCAAGAAGCGGGAGTACACCGCCACGCACGTCTGCTCGGCGTATCGCATCGATCCAGAAGGAAGCGTGTGGCGCGCGAACGACGACGGCGAGCCGAACGGGTCGGCGGGGCAGCCGATCCTCCGGCAGATCGAGGGGCGCGGGCTCACCAACGTGCTCGTCACCGTGACGCGGTACTACGGCGGGGCGAAGCTCGGCGTGGGCGGCCTCGTCCGTGCCTACGGTGATGCGGCCTCCGCCGTCCTCGACGCGTGCACGCCCGTCGAGCACATCCTGCGCGTGTCCGTCACGGTCCGCTTCGCCTACCCCGACACGTCGCCCGCGATGCACACCGTCGGGCGCTTCGACGCCGAGATTGCCGACACGACCTATACGGCCGAGGGCACCGCGCTTCACCTGCGCGTCCGCCGCTCCGACGTCGAACCTCTCGTCGCGGCGTTCACGGAGGCGCTGTCGGGACGCGGAGATGTGGTGATGCCCGCTGTAACGTGAGCCTGCAACGCTCCGTAGCGATCAGCGCCTTTCTCCCCAGTCCCATCCAGATCACGTCCCATGCGTCTCCTCCTCTGCGCCGTCCTCGTTCTCCCCACGCTCCTTGCGGCCCCACCGTCGGCTGCGCAAGGCATCGCGGTTAACTCGGTCCGCTTCTCGCCGGATGGTACGCAGGTCGTGACGGCGGCCTCCGACCGCACGCTCCGCGTCTACGATGTGGCCTCTGGAGCGCTCGTGCAGACGCTGCCCGGCCACGACGACTACGTGGTGTCGGTCGCCTGGCTCGCCGACGGGCAGGGCCTCGCCAGCGCGAGCTACGACGGGACGGTGAAGCTCTGGGACCTCGCGACAGGCGCGTCCACCCGCACGCTTCGGGGTCACGAGGGGACGCTCTTCTACGTCGACGCGTCCCCAGACGGTACACAACTCGCGAGTGCAGCCACAGACGGCGAGTTGATCGTCTGGAACCTGAATACCGGCGATCCTGCCTGGCAGCGGACGGCGCACGACGAGGTGACCGCTGCCGCGCGCTTCTCACCGGACGGCACGCGGCTCGTCACGGCCGGGCGCGGGACCCTCCTCAAAGTCTGGGACGCCGCGACGGGCGACCTGCTGGACGAGCGCACGCCGCCGGGCCTCTCGTTGGTCACGGCGGGGTTCTCGCCGGACGGTGACGCCGTGGCGGGGGGAGGGAGCGCGGGCACCGTCCACGTCTACGAGGCCGACGCCGAGGTCGTGTTCGACGCCGATGGCTTCGTCAACGCCGT
>JBCDFO010000411.1:0-4184 GCA_039177895.1 Bacteroidota bacterium | reverse complement strand
CTTCCGGTTGGGACTCGACAGGCTGCGGCACGTGCTCTTGCAGGGGCAAGAGGAGAGCTGGCAGGCGCTCTTAGTGCTGTTCCGGCGCGGCTCAGTCGGCGCGCCCTACACCCCCGCCTAACCCAACTGTCGTGTACTATGGTCGTGGACTTCATTGTCGTGGACGCTGTCGTCGTGGAGGTCATCGCTGTGGCGAGCCCGCGCGGTCTGCTCAGGAGGCGTCCTCGTCGCGCCTGGCCCGAGCGACGGGCTCTGCTGACACGCTCGCATCGCCCGCTGAGCCATCACCCGCTGCGCCATCGCCTGCGGACGTGGCGGCGGTGAGCAGCGGCAGGGTGAACGCGAACGTCGCGCCCTCGCCGAGGTCGCTCTCCACCCAAAGCTCGCCGCCGTGGGCGCGGATGATCCGGCGCGAGATCGCCAGCCCGAGGCCGGTGCCTCCGGTCGGCTCGCCCTGCGGTCGGTGGCGGGCCTGCTCGAAGGCGTCGAAGATGCGCTCGTGGTCGTCGGGGTGGATGCCGAAGCCGTTGTCGGAGACCGCGAGGCGCGCGAGGGGCGGTCCGCCGCTCGGGTCGCGTAGCACATCGATGCGAACCCGAACGCGCCCGAGCGCGCGGTCGGCATGCTTGGCGGCGTTGGCTAGGAGGTTGTAGAGTACCTGGCGGACTTGGTCGGGGTCGCCCTCGATCCGGCAGGGCTGTGCTGGGGCGTGCAGGTCCAGGACCACGCCGCGTCGGCTGAAGAGGGGCCGTACCGATCGCATTGTCTCGCGTGCCTGGTGCTCCAGGTCGAGGGGCTGTGCGTCGGGGATCGCGTGGCGGTTGAGCTTCTGGAAGGTGAGCACGTCGTTGATGAGGCGGCTCAGCCGCTCGCTCTCCGCGACGATGATGCCCAAGAACTCCGCCCGCTGCGCCGGGTCGAGGTCGGGCGTCGTCTCCATGATCTCGGCGAACGCCCGGATCGACGTCAGCGGCGTGCGCAGCTCGTGCGTGACCGTCGAGACGAACTCGTCGCGGAGACGGTCCACCTCGCGCAGCATGCGGTTGGCGACTTCGAGTTCGTGGCGGGCCACTTCGAGGCGACGGGTCTGCCGCTCCAGCTCGGCCGACTTCTGCTCCAGCGTGCGGCTGTAGGCGAGCGTCTTCTGCTGCTCGTCCAGGATCGCCAGCACCTCGTCTACGCGCACCGGCTCCTCGCGCACGACGGTCGCGATCATCGCCCGCGCCGACGCCGAGCCGATGGCGGCGGCCAGCAGCGTCTCGGCGTGGTGGACGAGGTCGGCGTCGGCCGTCAGCGGGGCCAGTTCGTCGAGGGTGTGCGTGGCGAGGTAGGCGTCGAGCGCCCGGCTGGCGCGCTCGGGCCCGAGGAAGCGCCGCAGGAGCGCCCGGAGGTCATCGACGTGCGCCGTGCCGCGCCACACGGACCGGCCTGCGCTCGCTTCGGCCGCGGGCGTCCGGTTGGTGAAGCGGTCGATCTCCACGAACGACACCGCCTGCGCGTGCTCCAGCACGTCCTGGCGCGTGAAGAGCGAGACACCCACGTAGAGCCCGATGTTGACGAGCAGGCTCCAGAGCGTGCCGTGCGCGATGGGGCTGAACGCGTCGAGCCCGAGCAGCGCGTGCGGCCGGAGCGCCGCCCAGCCGAACAGGCCGTGCTCCACAAAACCGCCAGCCACGAACCTGCCACTACCGCCTAGCCCCTGGATGAGCGCAGGCAGCGGCAACGTGTAGGCCCACACGACCACGCCCCCGACGAGCGCGCAGACCGCCCCGGCGCGCGTGCCGCGCTTCCAGTACATCCCGCCCAGCACCACCGGTGCGAACTGCGCCGCCGCCGCGAAGGCCACGAGCCCAATTGACACGAGCGCATGCGCATCGGCGACGAGCCGGAAATACAGATAGCCAAGCAACACTACGGCCAGAATCGCGCCGCGCCGGATGCGGAGCACCCACTGGCCGAGGTCCGCGCGCTCGGTGAGGCTGACGCCGCGCACCCGCAGCAGCGCGGGCATCACGAGGTCGTTCGAGATCATCGTCGCGAGGGCGATGGTCGCCACGATCACCATGCCCGCCGCGGCCGAGAGCCCACCGATGAACACCAGCAGCGCCAGCATCGGGTGCCCTTCGGCGAGCGGCAGCGTGAGCACGAACGTGTCGGCATCGACGGCCCCCTCGGGGAAGTAGAGCAGCCCGCCCAGCGCGATAGGCAGGACGAAGAGGTTGATGAGCAGCAGGTAGAGCGGGAACAGCCACGTCGCACGGATGAGGTGCCGCTCGTCGACGTTCTCCACCACGGCCACCTGGAACTGGCGCGGCAGCAGAAGGATGGCCAGCATCGAGAGGGTGAGCAGCGCCGCCCACTCGCCGAACGCCTCCGAGCCCGTCGGCATCACGAAGAGCGCCCGCAGGTCGGCACGCGCCGCCGCCTGCCCCAGGAGGTCGCCGAGGCCGTCGTACATCGCGAAGGTCACGAAGACGCCCACAGCCAGGAACGCGACAAGCTTGACGACCGCCTCGAACGCGATGGCCGCGACCATACCTTCGTGCCGCTCCGTGGCGTCGATGTGGCGGGTGCCGAAGAGGATCGCGAACACGGCCAGGATGACGGCCGAGTAGAACCCCGTGTCCTCGCCGAGCGGGAGCGACGCGCCCGGGATGTCAGCCGGGCTCAGGCCCGTCAGCACGCCGAACGTGCCCGACACCGCCTTCAGCTGGAGCGCGATGTAGGGCACCGTCCCGAACACCGCGATGAGCGTGACGAGCCCACCGAGCAACTGGCTCTTGCCGTAGCGCGACGCGACAAAGTCCGCAATCGAGGTGAGGCGGTGGTAGCGGCTGATGCGCACCATCTTGCGCAGCACCGTCGCGCCGAGCAGTAGCGTCAGCGTCGGACCGAGGTAGATGGTGAGAAAGCTGACGCCCTCCGTCGCCGCGCGCCCCACGGAGCCGAAGAAGGTCCAGGCCGTGCAGTAGACCGCCAGCGAGAGCGCGTACACCGACGAGCGCCCGATGACCGAGCGCCCCTGGTCCGCCCGGCGGTCTGCGAGCCACGCAAGCCCAAAGAGCAGCCCGAGGTAGAGCAAGCTCGCAACGACAACGATGCTGGGACTCAGCACGGTGAGCAGGGCGTATCGGTGGACAGGCTGACGAGGACGATGCCCGCCCTCGTTCTCGGCCCAAGGTATGCGCACACCTGTGGATGCGCACGCTTGAAGGCGTGCTCCTCAAGCCGCTCTATCGGTCGGACCTCGGCCTCACCGTGTCGCGCCGCCCTGACTCGCGCTCGCGACGCCGCTCCACCGTCCAGGCCGCGAGCGCGATCAGCCCGCCCCACACGACAAAGAGGTACACGTAGAGCAGCGGCACCCCGCCGACGGTGACCGACCGGTTGGCGAGCGTGAGCAGCGGATAGTTGAGCAGCAGCACGCCGAGCACGAACAGCGCCGTCAATCTCTCGCGTCGCATGGCTGTGGCCGGCTGGGGGCTGGGTCGGTTTGGAGCATCCGCTTCATCCGATCGCCTCCACCTCTTTGGCGACGAGGAGGCACACGCCCGGCAGCGAGGGGTCGCTGAGCGAGTAGTACACGCTCGTGCCCTCCCGGCGGCGCTGCACGAGGCCGTCGCGGGCCAGGATGCCGAGATGCTTGCTGACGTTCGCCTGACGCTGGTCCGTCTCGTCCATGAGCGCCTGCACGCTCAGCTCGCCACGCACACGCATCGCGTTTAGGAGCCGCAGCCGGACGGGGTCGCCGAGCACGCGGAAGCGGCGCGCGGCACGCTCGACGAGGTCGTCGCGGAGGAGCGGAGGTCCGGGCGTGGACATGGAGGAGGAGGTGGGGAAAGCGCAGGGGACCCGTTCAAGGTACGGCGCAGTCCGTCATGGCTTCCCCGATGACGCGAGCAGGGCCCTCTCCTCGACCCCTACTCGTCGTCCGAGGGCGGTGGCCACGACGTCCAGCGCCCGGTCGATGTCAGCGGCGGTATTGGTGTAGGACGACGCGAACCGCAGCTTCCGATCACGCACCGCCGTCATGACGCCCTCGGCCGCGAGCGCCCCGTAGAGCGCCTCCGCATGCAGGCCGCCCGCGCCCTGACCGACAGCCTCGGGGCTGACCGTGACGATGCCCGCGCGCTGAGCGGGGTCGCGCGAGCCGTAGCGCGGCAGCCCGAGCGCGTCGAGACCGT
>JBCDFO010000410.1:0-4187 GCA_039177895.1 Bacteroidota bacterium | reverse complement strand
GTCGCGGTCGAGCACGTCCGTGAGGCCGTACGACTTCTGGTTGGCGTCGTACCGGAACGCGGCGTCGACGCTCGACTGCTGCGTGCCGGTCTGGATGCCGAGGAGCATCAGCACGACGCCGCCGCCGATGATGAGCGACAATGCGTAGTCTTGGAATACCTGAAAGCCCATGAGGGTGAGCGTGGTGGTGGCGTCGGGGAGCTAGGAGCGGGTGTAGCCGTAGATGCGGCTCATCTCGACCGTCGTGCCGTTCGGGCCTGTGACGGTCAGGGTGACGCGCTTCGTGAAGGTGCGGGTCGTCGTTGGGACGAAGTCGGGGCCCACCTTGTCCACGTAGGTCACCTGCGCGTCCACGGAGAGCGGGAGCCAGCCCTGCGGCGTGGCGACGCTGTCGCGGAGCGTCTGCATCGCGTGCACGTCGTCGAGGTCGTCGGCGTTGGCGAAGGTGCCGCCGGTGGAGAACGGGGGAGCGGTGAGCGCGCTCGGGTCCGTGACCGTCTGCGACGCGGTCGCAGCGTCAAAGTCGAAGGAGCCGATCACGTCGAGGAGGTCAGCCGCGCGCGTGGCGGCCGACTGCTGGATGACGGTCTGGTCGAGCGCCACGTCTACCTGCTTCTGGGCCTGCTTCTGATTGACAGACAGCAGCATCGTCAGGCCGAGGGCGCAGAAGGCGAGAAGGGTCTGTTGCATGGGAGCGGGTGTGTGCGAGGGGACAGAGAATCGATACACGCCCCCGTCCGTTGCACATAGCGGGCTCACGTCCCGCGTTTTGTACCAGCTATCGCACAATGAGCCACACTAAACCCGTATCGATACCAGAACTGAGACAGCCGACCCTTCCCGCAGCGTCGTGCAAGGTGCCTGGTCGAAGTGAACGGCGTCCGGTCACAAAAAGAAGACATCCGCGCCGCGTGAAGTCCACGGCTGCGCAGGATCGAGGCCCCAGCCGATGACATTTAGCGCGCTAGGGTGTCCTCCGCACGGCTGTTCGAAGGAACCGACTACCACCACCGATGCGCGCACCGCTCGAAGCTTGTCGTCCCTCTAATGCTCCGTCAAAGGGTGTCTGACGGGTCTGCTCGAATGTGTTGCGTATTGCGTGTTGCGTATTGGCCTCGATCCGATTCGGAATACGCAACACGTAACACCTGCTGTGACGCCGAACCCGCCAGAGTTGTGATGAAGGAGCACTAGAGCAGTTTGCGATGAGCTTTGCTATGGTCGAGCCCGCGTAAACGAGCGCCATGCCTTGGAACAGGCAGATAATGAACTACTGACGTACTGAATCACCGATCAACTGACTCTAGGACGCCGTCGCTAGCCGTCGCAGGAACAGCCCGAAGCCGCCGAAGAGCACCGCAAAGACGAGCGCGTAGAGGTTTTGCTGCCCGTCGGCGTAGTCCAGCAGCGCGATGCCGAGCGAGCACGCGGCGGCGATCAGGTTGAACCAGACGGCGATGCGGAGCAGGCGGCGGTCGGACACGGGAGCGAGCGAGAAGCGACGGACAGTGCCCAATCCTACGCGCGGAGGCCCCTGCATCGTTTCCAGACGAATTGCTTCCAGACGAATCGTTTCCAGACGAGCCGCGCGAATGTCAGTAAAGTCCTGCGGTGTGCCGGACGATACTCCGCCTATCCGTCACGCTTCCGTTCCAGACCGCCCATGTGGACCCGTATTCCCGCGCTCATTGCCTTCTGCGCTACCACGCTGCTGCTTGCCGCTGAGGCGCGCGCGCAGTACATGTGCCCCGAGACGTGCCAGCTGCCGTCGTGCTACTGCGCCAGCGCCGAGCCGCCCGGCGGCCTCGCGCCCGAGGACACGCCGCAGTTCGTGCTCGTCACCTTTGACGACTGCGTGCGCCCGGCCACCGAGGCCGTGATCGCCCCTGTCCTCGACGGCCTCACGAACCCCGACGGGCGGCCCGCGCCGCGCACCTACTTCGTGAGCCGCACCAACTGCCCCAACCCCACTGGCGCCGTCACCGACGCCGCGACCGTCCGCGCGCTCTACGACGCCGGGCACGAGATCGGCAACCACACCGAGAACCACGACACGAGCGAGACGCACACGCTGGAGCAGTGGATTGAGGCGATCAGCTCGCAGCAGCGCTACCTCTACGACGAGGTCGGGCTCCCCGCCGGGACCATCACGGGCTTCCGCGCGCCGTTCCTGCGCACCAACGAGGCGATGTACACCGCGCTCCAGGCGGCCGGCTTCCGCTACGAGTCGTCGCTCCTCGAACAGCCCTTCTACGGCGCGTCGCCGGTCTCGACCTCGCCGCAGACCTACGTCTGGCCGCACACGCTCGACTACGGCGCGGGGATCTCGTGTGGCTTCTTCACTGCCAACGAGTGCCCCACCGAGCCGAAGCCTAGCCTCTGGACCATCCCCGCCTGGGAGTTCCTCGACCCCGACGGCATTGAGGCGGACTCCGCGATCTACTACGGCGCGTTCGACATCGGCACCTTCTACGGCGGGGTCTTCCCGATCACCGGCGACCGCCTCTTCGACCTGATGGCCGTCAACTTCGTGGACCGCTACGACGGCAACCGCGTGCCGTACAACCTCTTCTTCCACGCCGCCGCGTTCGAGGACCCCGAGCGCCAGGCCGACATGCGCCGTGTGCTCGAAGCCGCCCTCAACGAGCCCGACGTGTGGGCGATCACGATGGAAGGTCTCATCGAGTGGATGCGCAACCCGGCCCCCGCCGACGAGATGGCCGCGTGGTTCGAGTCGTACTGCGAGACTAGCCAGTGCCCGCGTGTCGTCACCACCGAGGACGCCGGCGAAGACGCCGCCCTGCCCGACCGCGTCGAGGCGAGCCTCTTCCCGAATCCGACCGTCGACGACGCCACGCTGGCGGTCGTCCACGCGACGTCGGGCCCAGTCACGCTGGAAGTGTTCGACGTACTCGGCCGCGTCGTGCACCGCGCCGAGACGACCGTCGGAGCCGGGTCACGGCGCTACACGGTGCCGCTCCGCGACGTGTCGGCAGGCACCTATGTCGTGCGCCTCCGCCAGGGCGCAACCGTTCTCGCGCAGCACCTCGCGGCGAAGCGATAGCGGCGTCGGTCGCAGCGCGTGAAGACCATGCGGACGCTGGGGCGGGAACGCGTGAAAGCGCAGCCGTAGGGCATCGGCGTACATGGAGACCTCATAGAAGGCTGCACGCCACCGCCTCTGCCCCGACGTGCCTTCTACCAGCCTATGCGTGCGCTCTTCGATCGCTACCCTGCTCTGGACCGCCTCGACCAGCGCCTCGCTGCGTTCATGGGCGGCTATGGCATTGCGGCCCTGCGCGTCGCCGTCGGGCTCGTATTCGTCTGGTTCGGTGGCCTCAAGCTGTTCGACGGCCTCAGCCCTGCTGAGGACCTCGTCAAGGCGACCGTCTATTGGGTCGATCCCGACGTGTTCTTTCCCATCCTCGCCGTGTGGGAGGTGCTGATCGGCATCGGGCTGCTCTGGCGTCCGCTCGTTCGGGGGGCGTTGCTCCTGCTCGCCCTCCAGATGCCGGGTACGTTCCTGCCGCTTGTGCTGCTGCCCGAGGTCTGCTTCACCGCGTTCCCGTTCGGCCTCACGCTGGAGGGGCAGTACATCGTCAAGAACCTCGTGCTCATCGCCGCTGCCCTCGTGGTCGGAGGGACGGTGCGTGAGCGCAGCACCCGCCAGCAACGGCTCTGAGAAGCTCTTTGGTAGAGCGCAAGCCAACTCCCCTCCTGGACAGGAGGGGCTGGGGGTGGTCGAATGGCAAGGCACGCGCCCGCTTTTTGCCCGGTAAGTCTACCCCCTCCCGCTTCGCGGACTCCCCCTGCCCAGGGGGAGAGCTTTATAGAGAGGTTACTAAACCGCTTCTGAGCGCAGCGCAGACGGCGGCTAGCCGACGATGTCGATCAGCGTCACCTCGAAGGTCAGGGTGGCGTTCGGAGGGATACCGCTACCTGGCGGCGGGTTGGCCCCATAACCCTCCTCTGGGGGCACGTCGAACGTTTTCGTCTCGCCAGTTTCCATCCCGGCGACGCCATTGCGGAAGCCAGGAATGGTGTTGGCTAGCGGGAAGGTAGCGCGGGAGCTGCTGTCGAAAACGGACCCATTCTCCAAGCGGCCTTCGTAGGCTACAACGACTACGCTGTTGGCGTTAGCGATGGTCACGATGTCGATCAGCGTGACTTCAAAGATCAGCGTAGCG
>JBCDFO010000409.1:0-4193 GCA_039177895.1 Bacteroidota bacterium | reverse complement strand
GCCGTCTCCGACCGCTTCCAACACCTCGCCCTGCGCCCGGTCAACACCGACACCTACGGCCTCTCGGAGTCGATGAGCGTCCTGCGCGACCGCGAGGGACACATCTGGATCGGGACCTGGGGCGAGGGCCTGCTGCGCTACGACCCAGCTTCGGACCGCTTCACGCGCTACACCGCCAACCCGGGTGATCCGCGCGCGCTCACGTCCGGCTTCGTGCGGGCGCTCTACGAGGACAGCAGCGGGACGCTCTGGGCGGGCACCTTCTTCGGCGGCCTCCACCGCTACGACCGCGCGACCGACGCGTTTACCCGCTACGTGCCCGTCGAGGGCGACACGACGAGCCTCCCGGGGCAGTCCGTCCGTTCGCTCTACGAAGACGAGGCGGGACGCTTTTGGGTGGGGCTCTGGGGCGGCGACCCGAGTGCCCCCGGGGGCCTCGCGCGCATGGACCGCGAGACCGGCACCTTCACGCCCTACCTCTTCAACCCGACGGATTCAACGGGCATCGGCGGCTCGCAGGTCACGCGCATCACCGAGGATGCCGACGGGCGCATCTGGACCACCTTCAACGGCGGCACGGCAAGCTACCTCGATCCCGAGACGGAGACGATCACGACGCTTCCCGACAGCCTCAACTTGCTCATCGACTTCGTCCATGTCGACCAGCGCGACCGCCTCTGGTTCGGCGGGTTTACCGGCCTCATCCAATATGACCTCGACGCGGGCATCGTCGCCCGGTATGGTCCGGAGGACGGGCTGCTCGATGTCCGGATCTCGAACATCCAGGAAGACGCAGATGGGCGGCTGTGGCTCGCCCACGAGCACGGGATGACGCGCTTCGACCCCGAGACGAAGGCCGTACGCACCTTCGACCAGACGCAGGGCGTCGCGCTAGACTTTTTCATCAACAGCGTCTCGCACCAGGACCCGAGCGGGCTGCTCTTCTTCGGCGGCATCGGCGGGATTATGGCGTTCCACCCAGACGACCTCGCGCGCAATACCGTTGAGCCGCCTGTGGTACTCACCGAGGTGCGCATCGCCAACGAACCCGTCGCGGTCTCCGAGGAGAGTCCGCTCACAGAGAGCCTCGCCACCATCGAGACGCTGGGGCTGACACACGACGAGAACGATGTCGGCTTCTCGTTCGCCGCGCTGCACTTCCTCAACGCCGCGCACAACACGTTCGCCTACCGCCTCGACGGGCACGACCGCGACTGGATCGACGCGGGCACGCAGCAGACGGCGACCTACACCAACCTTGCGCCGGGGCGCTACACGTTCCGCGTCATGGCCGCCAACGCCGACGGCGTCTGGAACGAGACCGGCGTAGCGCTGCCTATCGTCGTCGCGCCGCCGTGGTGGGCGACGCCGTTCGCCTACGTGCTCTACGCGCTCACCGTTGCCGGCCTGCTCTTCGCGGGCTTCCGCACGCAGCGGCAGCGCATCGAGACTAAGGAGCGCGAGCGGCGGCGCGCGCTCGAAGCGAGGCAGGCCGAGTTGGAGGACACCGTCGCCGAGCGCACCGCCGAGATCCAGCAGCGTGCCGAGGAGCTTGCCGTCATCAACAGTGTCCAGGAGGGCCTCGTGGCGGAGTTGGAGATGCAAGGCATCTACGACCTCGTCGGCGACCGCTTGCAGGAGCTGTTCGACGCGCAGGTCGTCGTCATCCGCACCTTCGACCGGGAGCACGACACCGAGCACCTTCGCTACGCTGTGGAGAAGGGCGAGCGTTACCCCTTCCCCGACCCGCGCCCCGCCGACGCCTTCACGCACCATTTGATGACGCTCCGCGAGCCGCTGCGCGTCAACGCCGACTTCGCGGGCTACGTCCGTCGCTTCGATGACAGCGAGGACGCCCTAGTCGGTGACGTGCCGAAATCGGCACTATTCGTCCCGATGGTGGTCGGTGGCACCGTACGCGGCAACGTGAGCCTCCAAAACGTCGATCACGAGGGCGCCTTCTCCGAGGAGGATCTGCGGCTGCTCACGACGCTCACCAACAGCATGAGCGTCGCGCTCGAAAACGCCCGCCTCTTCGCCGAGTCGCGGCAGCAGGCCGTCGAGCTCGACACCGTCAACCGCGTCAGCCGCGCGCTCAACGCCCAGCTCGACTTCGACGCGCTCGTGCACCTCGTCGGCGAGCGGATGCGCGAAACGTTCGACGCCGACATCGTCTACGTGGCGATGCACGACCGCACGACTGACCTGATCCACTTTCCCTATGCCTTCGGCGAGGATTTCGACGCCATCGAGTACGGCGAAGGCCTCACTTCGCAGATCCTGCGCACGCGCGAGCCGCTCTTGATGAACCGCGACGTGCAGGCCGAGACGGAGCGCATGGGTATCGCCCAGCTCGGCAAGGAGTCGGCGTCCTACCTCGGCGTGCCGATCCGTGCGGGCGACGCGGCGCTCGGCGTCATCAGCGTGCAGAGCATGCACCAGGAGAACCGCTTCGACGAGAGCGACCTCCGCCTGCTCAACACCATCGCCGCCAACGTGGGCGTCGCGCTCCAGAACGCCGACGCCTACGGGCGGCTCAACACGACGCTCGAAGAACTCACGCGCACACAGCAGCAGCTCGTCCAGCAGGAAAAGCTTGCCTCGCTCGGGCAACTCACTGCCGGGATCGCGCACGAGATCAAGAACCCGCTCAACTTCATCAACAACTTCGCCGAGGTGAACCAGGAGCTCGCGGGCGAACTCCGCGAGGTGCTCCAGACACCTTCGGGCGACGGTGGACCACCCGCGAACGACGACGCCCTTCGTGACGAAGTCGGCCCGATCCTCGACGACATCGAGCGGACGGCGGGCGTGATCGCCGAGCACGGCAAGCGCGCCGACGGCATCGTGCGTGCGATGATGGCCCACGCCCACGGCGGCCAGGGCGCGCGGCAGACCGTGGATCTCAACAAGCTCGTCGCCGAGCACGTGGCGCTCGCCTACCACGGCAAGCGCGCGCAGGTGCCCGACTTCTCGGTGTCCGTCGAGAAGCACCTCGGCGACGGTGTCGGGCAGATCGAGGTCGTGCCGCAGGAGATCGGACGGGTGCTCGTCAACCTCGTCGGCAACGCCTTCGACGCCGTCGCCGAACACGCCCGCAGCGCCCCAGCGAATGGCAACGGCGAGCCGTTCGCCCCACGCGTGCTCGTCTCGACCGAACGCATCGCCGATGCACAGGAGGGTGACGTGGTGGCGATTCGCGTAGCCGACAATGGCCCCGGCATCCCGGACGACCTCCGCGCCAAGGTCTTCGAGCCGTTCTTCACGACGAAGCCGACCGGCTCGGGCACCGGCCTCGGGCTCTCGATGAGCTACGACATCGTCACGCAAGGGCATGGCGGCACGCTCACCGTCGAGGACGCCCCCGACGGGGGCGCGGTGTTCGTCGTGCGGCTGCCTGCGCCCGCTCTTTCTGCGCCCACGCAGTCTGCGTAGCCATGAGTGCCCTGCTCCTGACACCGGAAGGCTTCTTCAACTTGGTCCTCGTGGCCATGGCGCTACCGCTGCTCGTCTACCTGCTCGCCACCCCACATAAAGACGCGGCGACCTGGTGGCTCGCACTGTTCATGGGCAGCATCGCCATCAGCAATGTCTGCTCGGTCGGGCTGTCGTCGGTGTTCTGGCCGGACGTGGCGAGCCGAGCTGGGTGGTCGTCGGTGCTCACGCTCCTCGACTGGCTGTGCGCGTTCCTGTTCAGCCTCAGCTTTGCCCTGTTCGCGTACACCTTGCTCGGTGAGCCTTCGCGCCGCGAGACGCGCTTCGTGGCCTTCGGCCTCGGCACGGCCGGCGTAGCCGTCTTCAGTCTCCTCGCGGCGAGCCTTCGCGCACCACGCTGGGAGGCGCTGGCCTCGCAGCTGTTGGGCATCTATGTAGGGGTGGCAGTGCTCCTCGCGCTGATCGTGCTCGTTCGCAAGTGGTACCGGGCGCGGCGGTCCACCGACGAGGAGCGCCGCCGAGCGGCAGCCGCCTACCTGACCTACCTCACCCTGGTTGGGGTCTTGCTGGTCGGCTTTCTCCTGACCGGGCTGCTCCTGCTCTTCGACGTCCCCGTTCTGCGCCCCCTTCAATTCATCGGGCGGCTGGCGATCCTGTCGTTCGTCTTCGGGATGGTCCTCGCCTACGTCAACTATTCGCCGCAGCCCACGTCGTTTCGGGCCAAGCTGGTTGGGATGATGCTCGCCGCGCTCGTGACG
>JBCDFO010000408.1:0-4194 GCA_039177895.1 Bacteroidota bacterium | reverse complement strand
GGGAGACGGCCGTCGGGCGCTGGATCGACGTGCACGGCTTTCCGATGCCCGTCATCGGCGTCGTCAAGGACTTCAACTTCCTCTCGTTCCGGCAGCCGGTGGCCCCGCTCGCGCTCTACAACAACGGGAATTGGGTGTACCAGCTCCTCGTGAAGGTGGACCCCGCCCAGGTCCCGGAGACGCTGGCCCACCTGGAAACCACGATGGCGACGGTCGCCCCCGCCTACCCCTTCACCTACGAGTTCGTAGACGACGCCTACGCGCGGATGTACGCCAGCGACGTACGGCTGGGGCAGCTCTTCGGCGTGCTGACCGCGCTGGCCGGGCTCGTGGCCACGCTCGGGCTCGTGGGGCTAGCGGCCTTCACGGCAGCGCGGCGCACCAAAGAGATCGGCATCCGCAAGGTGCTGGGCGCGACGGTGGCGCAGATTCTCGTCCTGCTCACGGCGGATGTCGCGAAGCTGGTCGCGCTCGCGTTCCTGCTGGCGGCCCCCGTGGCCTACCTCGGGCTGCGCCGCTGGCTCGACGGCTTCGTCTACCGCATCGACCTCGGGCCGGGGCTGTTCCTCGGCGCGGGCCTCCTCGCGCTAGCCCTCGCGCTCGTGGCTGTCGGCCTGCAGGCCCTCCGCGCGGCGACGGCCGACCCGGTGCGGAGCCTGCGCTACGAGTAGCCTCCTTCAGGGCGTTGCAGGTCGCGGAGCAGAAGGCCCTCCTGCGACCTGCGACGTCATGCGCCCGACTCTGCCAACCGCTCGGCCGCTGCCCTCAGCACGTCTCGGCGGCTGGCTGCCCAGGCGACCTCCGCGAGCGCGTCGATGGCGGACTGGAGACGACGAGTCGCCTCGTCGGACGCGCCTAGCTCCAGGTCGGCCCAAGCCTGCAAGCCTGCCGCGAACTGCGTGATGCCGTGTCCCGCCCCGAGACGTGCCGTGAGTTCGCGCACAGCTTGGGCGGCATACGGCTGCGCTGCTTCCGGCTCGCCTGCGTCGAGATGCAGGTGGGCGAGCGTCAGGAGCGGGAAGCTTGCGGTGTGCCGCTCGGCGCTGCTCGACGCGAGGTAGGCGGCCCTGGCCCGTTGGAGCATGGCCTGGGCGGCGTCCACCTGCCCCGCTTTCCTTAAGGCCACGCCGAGGTTCTGGAGCACACTCGGGAGGTCTGCATCGCTAGCCCCCTGGGCCTCCCGGACGGCGAGAATACGCCGGTGCATCCGGACGGCCTCGGCGGGGTCGTCGGTGTTAACGGCGAGGTTGCTGAGGATCTGCAAGACGAGCGTGTGATCGTCGGGTAGGCCTGCGGCGGCGAACGCCTCGAGGGCGGCACGGTTGAGGCGAGCGGTCTCTGCCTGATCGCCGCTGCTTCCCGCCACCGTGGCCGCGTTTGCGAGGGCGATGCCGTAGTTCGCGTGCGCCTCGCCGTAGAGCGCCCGGCTGAGCGCGATGGATTCGGCGATAGTCCTCGCCGCCTCGTCATGACGATCCAGCCCGGCGAGCACGGTCGCGTAGTGCTTGAGCGACGTAGCCAGGTTCTCGTTCTGGGCCTCGCCGAGGGATCGGTAGGACTCCACAGCACGAGCCAGGTGCGTCTCCGCCTCAGCGATGCGGGTGGGGTCTTTCTTGAGAAAGAACCCGTAGTCGTTGTGCAGGCTAGCCATCCCATCGGGGTGGGTTGCCGCGTGCGCGTCCCAAAGATCGAGCGTCGCGCGATAGAGCGAATCGGCGACCGTCGGTGTCTCACTCCCGGCGGCGACCCACGCCCGGTCCGTCGCCGCCTGGGCGGCCTGCACGCTCCCGGGGCCGAAGTCCGCGACGGCCCGTTCGTAGAGGTCCTGCACGTAGGCATACGCGGTGGTATCGCCGAGCGACCTCCGGGTGCGCCCGAGGATGCGCAGCAGGTTGAAGCGGTCGGCCCCGTCGAGGTCGCGCGCGGCGCGCTCCGAGGCCAGACGCAGCACGTCCGCGAACGGGGCGTCGGGCGGCAGCGCCTCGGGTTCTAGCGGGTCGACCGTCGTGAAGAGGTCGATGGTGTAGGCGGCCATGCGCTCGGCGCGGTCGCGCTCGGTGCGAAGCCGCTGCACGTGCCACACCCCGAAGGCCATCGCCGCCACGAGTAGCACCGCCGCGAGCGCCAGCCCCTCGCGGTGCCGACGGACGTAGCGAGCAAAGCGGTAGCCCACCGAGTCGGGCCGCGCCTCCACGGGGTGGCCGTCGAGGTGACGCTGCACGTCGCGGGCGAGCGCATCGGGGGTGGCGTAGCGGCGAGCGGGCGTCTTGCGAAGCGCCTTGAGGCAAATCTGGTCAAGGTCGCCTGCGAGACGGCGGCGGAGCGTCTGGGGCGGCACCGCGAGGGTCAGCGCGTCGGCCCGTGTGACGGCGGTGCTCGGCCGCTCGGGCTCTTCTTCGGCAATCACCCGCACCACCTCGTGCAGCAGCCGCTTCGGCAGATCGAAGGGTCGCGTGCCTGCGAGCAACTCGTAGAGCAGCACCCCGAGCGCGTAGACGTCGGTGGCCGTCGTGATGGCCTCGCCGCGCACCTGCTCGGGCGCGGCGTACTCCGGCGTGAGGAGGCGCTGCTCCGTGCGCGTGAGCGCGTCGCCGTCGTCCAGCTCTAGCAACCGCGCAATGCCGAAGTCGAGCAGCTTGACGCGGGGCGGCTGGCCCGGGCCGGCAGGCGTGACGAGCACGTTCGACGGCTTGAGGTCGCGGTGGACGACGAGGTTCTGGTGGGCGTGCTGGACGGCGGCGCAGACCTCGCCGAAGAGCGCGAGCCGGTCGTCCACCGAGAGCCGCTGCTGCGCCGCGTAGTCGGTGACCGGCAGCCCGTCGACGAACTCCATGACGAGGTAGGGCCGCCCCTCGGGCGTGGCCCCGCCGTCGAGCAGCCGCGCGATGCCGGGGTGGTCGAGGCGGGCGAGGATCTGCCGCTCCTGCGCAAACCGCGCGACGACGTCCGGCCGCATCGTGTCAAGCAACTTCAGCGCGGCGGTCTGCTCCACGACGCCGTCGGCGCGCTCGGCGCGGTAGACCGTGCCCATGCCCCCGCGCCCCACCCGCTCGACGAGCCGCCAGCGCCCGACCTCGCTCCCCAGCACGGGGTCGGCCCCCATCCCCTCATCGACCAGGGCGTCTCCGAGGTCCGCGAAGAAGAGCGTCGCCTCGGCATCGGCCGCCAGCAGCGCCTCGACCTCGGCACGGAGGTCGGCGTCCGGGGCGGCGTCTTGCAAGAACGCCGCCCGCTCGGAGGGCGGCCGGGCCGCAGCCTCGTCCAGCAGGCGCTCGATCTCGTTCCAACGGTCAGCGGTCATGCGAAGGGGAGCCGAAAGGAAGTGGAGGGTGTCATGCTCTACCGTAACCGATGGCCGCAGAGATCATCGGTGGCCAGGGAGATCGCCGACACCCTTCGGCGTGCGCTGTGACGCGGCTCATCCAGCAGCATCGCGCAGGATGTCTGTCTCCAGCTGCGTGTAGAGCCAGGCCCGGGCTGCGCGCCAGCCACGCTTGACGGTCGGCGCGGAGACACCCAGGGCGGCGGCGGTCTCGTCCACGGAGAGTCCTGCGAAAAAGCGGCACTCCACGATCCGTGCAGGGCGCTCGCCGACCGCAGCCTCCAGTCGGTCCAGCGCAGCGTGGAGCGCGAGGAGGTCGTCGGAGCGGTCCTCGGACTGGTTGCCGGCGAGCGTGGGCGCGTCGTCCAGGCCGACGGGGGCCGCATCGCCCCCGCGCTTCTGGGCGCGCTGCTGCTCGGCGTAGCTCACGAGCACCTGCCGCATGGCGCGCGCCGCGATGGCGAGGAAGTGCGCCCGGTCGTTGGCCTGCGGCGGGCTCGCGACCAGCTTGAGGTACGACTCATGGACGAGCGCCGTCGTGTTGAGCGTGGCCCCGCCGAGGAGGGCGCGGCGCTGGCGGGCCGCACGGCTCCGGAGGTCGTCGTAGACCAGCGGGTAGAGCCGCTCGACGGCTTGGGCATCGCCGCTGGCGGCGGCGGCGAGGAGGTCGGGGATGGAGGCGTCGTCCATGAGGGTGGTGGTGGGACGCGGCAACATACCGCACACCCCCCGGAAGGATGCACTGCGACGAGATCGATGTTTCACTGCGAGCATGGCGCGTTACGCGAAAAACATTAGGGCGTCTGGATAGCCTTGTCACGCATTCGGCGCGGCGCGCTGGATCACCATCCACGGCACGTTGCACCTCGGCG
>JBCDFO010000407.1:0-4205 GCA_039177895.1 Bacteroidota bacterium | reverse complement strand
GCCATCACGCGGGTGTCGACCGTGGCCGTGTAGTCATCCGGCGTGAGGTACTCGTTCATCGGCATGGCGACCTCGCGGCCGAGCATGTCGTAGATGACGAGCTGCACCTGCGCGGCCTCTTCCACCTTGAATCCGATCTTCGTCTCGTTGATGAACGGGTTCGGGTAGTTCTGGCCGAGCGCGACCGTGGACGGAAGCTCCGCGCCTTCCTCGATGGCGACGTCCACCAGCTCGAAGACCTGCACCTGCCCGCCTGGATCGGTCGGGAGCGCGCTGAAGGCCGTCACGTAGGCCCGCATGCCGTCGTCGGAGAAGTCGATGCCGCGCGGGCGGCCCGTCAGCTGTGTCTCCACACCTTCGATCGTCGCCGTGCAGACGGCGTCGAAGAAGTCCGTGTTCGGGTCGTCGAAGAAGGACTCGCAGCCACCCCACACGAGCGAATCGAGCGGCGTCTGGGTCGCGTCGAGGTCGTTGACGTCATCCAGGGTGAATTCGTACCACGTGTTGCCGTACCACTCGCGGACGGCTTCCGGGTCCTGGTTGGGCAGGTTGAGCGGGTTGCCCGCGCTCACCCAGAGGTTGCCGGTCGTCGGGTGGATCGCGGCCGACTCCGAGCGCATGCCGCGGAAGGCGACGCCCACCGAGTCAAACGGGCTGAACTCGTCAGGACGACGGTGGATGATGGTGTACGTGTTCTCGTAGGCCGTCTCGTAGATGTTGAGGCCGTCGGGCGAGCCGATGATGCCACGCGAGAAATTCGAGGACACGTCCGTGACGTTGGCCAGGGTGTTCAGGTCGCTGTCGAGCTCGAAGATCGGCGGGCCCGGGCAGACCGGCGAGACGTAGACGTTGCCGTTCACGTCAGATGTCGCCTGCGTGAGTGCGCAGTAGTCCGGGAAGTCCGCGCGGGCGAGGCCTTGGCCGGTCTGGTAGTCGAGCTTGAAGAGGGTATTGAAGTTCGAGGCGAGGATGTTGCCGTCGTTGTCGGTCCGCAGACCGCGGTTGGAGCGTCCTTCCCAGATGAGGTCGCCGTCAGCATTGCGCCGGACGAAACCACCGAGCGTGTCGCGCGGGGTCGTGCCGTCAGCGTAGTCCACGAAGAAGATGGGGCTGAAGCTCGCGGGCGTCCCGTCAGCGTTGTAGACGTAGATGACGCGGGTAGGGACCTCCGCATTGTCGAGCGCGGGTACGACGACCGTCTCCGTAGCGGCGAAGGCCTCGAACCACACCTTGCCATCGGGGTCCACGGCAATGCCGTGACCACCGAGGCCACCGAAGTCGAGAGGCGGATCGGGGAACTGACCCTGGAACACATAGGAGCCTTCTTGGGCGTGCGCTGTCCCCGCCACGAGGGCGATAGCACAAGCGAACAGTAGCAGTCTGTACATGATGAGTAGAACTGAGTGAGAGAGGTCAGTGAGAGAGGTCCCCTCACTGGTGAGATGTGCATGGAACTGAGGATCCCATCCACAAGACGATGGGCTTAGCTACCCTGGATGCGTGCTTCGATGCGGATGACGGTGCTGCGCTCCGTGATCGGGTCGTCCTCGCTGCCGTCACCCGTGATGAACGTGCGGAGCGTGTAGAGCCCAGTTCCTGGATCCCAGCCGAACCCGTCGATGCGGACACGCTCCCCCGCGTCTTGTGGGCCAATGACGCCTGTGTAGAGGGGCTGGCCGTTTCCACTGGTATCCACGATGTAAACTGGATCGCGGAACGATTGGCTGGGGTCGACGAAGTCGGTCCCCACGAACAAGGTCCCGTCTGCGGCGAGTGCGATACGGCGGGCGGTGGCGTTGGTCGAAGGATCGAGCGAGAAGTAGGGTTCCTCCGCGCCCAGGCTACCCGGACCCGTAATCGCAAAGCGGACGACCTGGCTCATCCCGTCGCGGTCGATCGCGGCGTAGAGGTTGCCGTCGAGCAACGCGACATCAAACACTGCATCGCCTACCTCGAAGGATTCGAAGCTGCCGCCCCCTGGAGGCGCGTAGATAAGGATGCCCGACCCACTGGCCGCCCAGAGGCTACCGTCTTCCGCAAACTCGAACGAGCGGATCGTTGGCGCTGGCGAGACGCCCGTCGCGTTCAGGTAAGTCACCTGCCGCCCCCCCTCAGGCAACTCGAATAGGGCACGGATACCACGCGCTCCGACGAGCTCGTCATTGGGCCCAACCTCCAGATCAGTCCAGGGGAAGAGCGTCCCATCGTAGTACACCGAGCGCATGCCGTCGGGTGAGATCTCAAAGACGCCCGTGGATATGCGCCCGCCACCACCCGGGTTGGGGACGTCCAGCGATACGAAGAGGTCGCCTGCCTCGTCCAATCCGATGCCAGTCGGCGTCTCGAACGGCTGGATCGCGTCCACGCCGGAGAGCGCGGAGATAAGCCGGTACTCCACGCCCTGCGAGTAATTCTCTGCACCGATCACGGCAACACGTACGTTGAGGCTCTCCCCAGGCGTGTTAGGAGCTCGCACGACGAGTTCGGTCGCGGTAGCGCTCAGCACCTCGGCCCGCACGGCGTTGAAGTAGACGAGGTTTTCCTCTGCAACTGTCGAGAAGTTCTGGCCCGTCAGCGTAACCGCGTCGATGCCCGCAAGGACGATGTTGGCCTGCGAATTTGGCGAGACGGCCCCGAGCACCGGGTCCGGGTTGGCAGCCCGGTCGGGGTCGAAGAGCGACTCGCCTTCGGTGTCGCAACCGAGCGCGATCAGGAGCGGGAGCACGAACGCCAGGCACGTGAGCAGCGGGCGCGCGAGCGCGGGGAGCCGAAGGAGCATCGGTCGCGAGGCAGGCGAAGGAGACATGAGGCGCAAAGAGAGCAGGGGCGGTGCGCGGCAGGAACGAGAGGCCCCTTAGAACGAGAGACGGAGGCCGATGCGCTGCACGGCGTCGAACACGCCGAAGTCGGTGTAGGCGTAGTCGGCCCCGAAGCCGATGCCGCCGACCTTGCGCTTAACACCCGCGCCGAGGCTGATTCCCTCCTGATCGGTGGGGAAGGTGTACCCGCCGCGCAGCGAGAGCGTCTGGGCGAAGGTGTACTCCCCGCCGAGCCGGATCTGCTCCGAGAAATCGCGCGGGTTGTTGGCGTCAAGCCCGACGACGAAGCTGTGCATGCCGTTCGTCTGGTAGGGCGTGAGGTCGAGGACGTCCATCGAGACGCCGATCTGAAGGGTGAGCGGCAGCTGGAAACTCTCCTGCTCGAAGGTCACCTCGGGCGCGAAATTGCGCGCGCTGACTGCGAAGTTGAGGCTGCGGAAGCCCGTCTTGTAGAGCACGCCGAAGTCATAGGCGACCGTCCCCTCCACGTTCTCCTGGCCTAGGAATTGGCCGTCGGCAGAGATATTTTGGACGCTCTCGCCCAGGTTCATGCTGGCGTACTTGACCTGGCCGCCCACGGAGAAGCGGTCGGTGAGCGCGCGTGCATAGCCAACGCCGACGGTCCACGCCGACGGCGCGAAGTCGTCGAGGATCAGGAAGCCGTCTTCGTTGCTGGCGAAGATGGTCTGCTGGAGGTCGCCGTAGTCCGCGAAGCCGAGGCTGACGCCGATCACGCCGTAGCGCCCGTTGAAGGGCCGGAAGGCGAGGCTCCCGAAGTTGTACGTGATGTCCGCGATCCACTGCGTCTGGCCGAACATCACGTCGAGGTTGCCGTCAAAGCGCACCATCCCGGCGGGGTTGTAGAAGAGCATCGCGGAGCCGCCTTCGCTCGCCGAGACTGCGCTGCCCATGGCGGCCGCGCGGGTGTCGGCCGAGATGCTGAGGAACTTCATGCCCGTCTGCGCGAGCTTGTCGCGCTCGATATCGTCCTGGGCGCTCGCCAGCGGTGTGGTGCCGAGCAGCAGAAGCAGCGCGAGGGCAGCGGAGAGAAGGAGTCGCATGGTCGTCGTCGGGTCGGCGGTGACAGATCGGGGCAAGACAGCCGGGGCGGGGGCAGCCAGGTCAGGGGGGGCCAAGTCAGGGAGGCGCATGCGCCTAGCGGATGATGACGAACTTCTTGATGGCCTGCTCGCCGTTGCGGTAGAGGAGCCCCCCCGACTCCGAGTTCGGGTCGGGGATGTCCTGCGTCACCGTGATCACAGCGATGTAGATCCCGCTCACGATGGTCTGGCGCGACGTGGTGGTGTGGTCCCAGAACTCGTCGCCGGAGCCGTCGGTGTGTTCGAGGGTATCCACGAGCTCACCGAGTTCGGTGTAGATGTCGAT
>JBCDFO010000406.1:0-4218 GCA_039177895.1 Bacteroidota bacterium | reverse complement strand
GTCTGGCATACACCCAGTACCAACAACGACTACTACGTGACGGCCGACGGCGGCACTGGCACGATCGACCGTCTCGAGTATCGTCCGGACATAGCGGTCCCCTTTGACTACGAGGTCCGATTCACAGAGACCTGTGCGAGCGGCGATTGCTGGGGCGTCTACACGTTGCTGGGCGGCCTCCGGAGCGACGGCATAGCTGTCCAGGTGCCCTTCGAGCTGTGGCAGGTGCGCGAGCAAGACGACGGCTCGTTCTCCGACGTGCAGCGACTAATTCCACTCCTCGATGCGGTCGGTGAAGCCCCGGCCAGTCCCTGGCCTTACGCCGTGATCCAGGGGGACTGGGACGGTACGGGCGGGGATGGTAATCCAAATGCACTCGTGTCAGACGCCGTCTATTGGATGATCCCAGACCGGCCCGACGGCTACGCCCTACTCGCAGCCGACGCCGCGGCGGCTGGTGGCGGCAACCTCATCACCGACACGGACGAGCAGGAGGATATAGACCCGACGTCTGGTGGTCCCTGCCGCAACCAAGGCTTCTACATCGACTTTTGCCACCGAAACGACGAGGTGGAAGGCTTGACCACCTCGTCCCGCTCGTTCATGCCACCGCTCGGACGCTTCCAACTAGCTGACGAGGTGGGGGATGGCACGCCACCGCCGACCGGCACCGTCATCCGCCTCGTGACGCAGAAGCCGCTGGAGGTAAGCGAGGAGGACGACGTGCGTTCGCTGCCCACCGCGTTGACGCTGACCGTGTACCCGAACCCGGCACGCGCTAGCGCGACGGTACGCCTCGACCTCCCTGAAGCTAGCCCGGTTCGTGTAGCACTCTACGACTTGCTCGGCCGCGAAGTCCGGCAGGTGGCGCGCGAGACGCGGGCCGCGGGCCGCCACAGCCTTGGTCTGGACACAGCGGGCCTCGCAACGGGCGTTTACGTGGTGGCGGTCGAAGCGGGCACGGCAAGGGCGACCCGGAAGCTGCTCGTCGTGCGATAGCGGCCAGAGCACGCCAGTCAGACACGAGGGCGGTCTAGCACAATGCTGGACCGCCCTCGTGGCGTCTGCGAGCGCCTTGTGCTACTCCCGCTCGTGTGCGCCGATGTCGTAGCCTGCGCCCTGCGGCCGTGCGGTGCCGTCGAAGTCCACGTCGGGGACGGTGCCGTACTGCGCCGGTGTCGCACCGACGTCGAGTGCTGCGCTGCCAGCGTCGAGTTCGAGGAGGTCCCCCGTCAGGCGCGGGTCAAGTCCGAACAGGTTGCTCGTGCCCGTAGAAGACGACCCACGCTGGAACACCGCGTCGAAGTTGAAGAACAGGTTGTAGTCCACGTCGAGAGCAGCCCCGCTGCCGTCGCTGTCGGAGGCATCGAAGACGAACTGGTTGCCGGTCTGCACCGAGGCCTGCCCGACAAAGATATTGTTCGTGATGGCCACCAGGTCACCCGGCGGCGGCGCTGGGAAGGCCTCCACGAGGGCGAGGGCGGAGGAGGTCTGCGCGTTCGCTTCGACGCGGATCGTGTTGTTGACGAACGCGAACGGCTCCGTCCACAGGTTGAGGTTACCGAACCGGAGGCCGTCGAAGCCGCGCACACCGTCAAAGACGTTGTTGCGGACGACGAGCGAACCGGAGCCATCTGTACGGCCAGGGCTCGTCAGTAGGATTTGCTCGCCCGAATCCGCCGTCGATCGAACGAGGTTCTGCTCGAAGAGGAGCGCGGCGGGCGCGTTGCCCACGACCAGCCTCGTGCCCCGGGCACTCGTGACGATGCGGTTGCCTCGCACCACGCTGGCCCGCTCTTCGCCAGCGATGACTGGATCCACGTCCACGGCAAGCGCTTGCGTGCCGGAGAAGACCCCAGTGGCCTCGATGTCATTGTCCGTGATGGTCGCGCCACCGCCACGGTAGGAAATGCCGTTGTCACTCTGGGTGGAGCGGATGATGTTGCCATCGATCACGTTGCGGTCCCCAGAGAGCTGGATGGGCCCATTGAAGGTGCTGGCGCGCACCGTCGCATCGTTGACGAAGCCCCCCAGCGCCGCTGACGAGGTGGGATCTGCAACGGTGACGTTCTCGATGAGGTGTCCGTCGTTGCCCAGGCTGATGCCGAAGGCGAGCGGTTCGGTCACCGTGTCGGCGGCGCGTACCGTGAGGTTGCGGAGGGTCCCGCCGGGTAGCCGCCACGTGACCGGGATACGGTTGCGGTCCGTGGTTTCGAAGGTGAGGTCCTCGATGGTGCCGCCTGCCAGCCCTGGCGCGAACGTGTTTCCGTTGAACGGGGCCACGAGTCCGGAGCGGTTGGTCACGACCACGGCGTCGCGGTCGGTGCCGCGCAGGGTCGTGTTGCTGGCCTCGAAGCGGTGATCGAAGACGCTGGCGTAGGTCCCAGCGCAGGCCGTGATGGTCGCGCCCTCGGGGGCCGCCTTGAGCGCTGCCTTGAGGGAGCGCACGTCGGCGTTGGCGCAGTCCGCACCGTCATCGTCCACCACATAGGTGTCTTGCACGGGCGCGCGGTCGAAGGCAACGCGGAAGGTGCCGGGTTGCCGGTCGGACGTGTTGCCGAAGGACTGCGCGATGACGACGTAGAAGAGCAGCGGGCGCGTCGTCTCACTCCGTATCGCCAACCCCTCAACGAGATCGATCGCTGGATCGCGCTGGGTCTCGTCGGGGAAGAGGCGCTGGCCTGGGTCGGTCGCGTCGGCGGGCGTACCCTCGAAGGCTTGAAGCGTGTAGAAGCTCCCGAGTGGCGTTGCGCCCGTGGCCTCCAGGGTAGTCACCATACTCCCCGCGGCGGCGTCGGCACTGAAGACGGCCACCGCGCTGGGAAGTGTGAGTTCACCGTCGAGGATCGCCGTGCCGAGTGCGTCGAAGGTAAGCGGCGTAGGCTCCGAGATACGCGAGAGCGAAAGCTTGTAGTCCGTGCCCCCGAATTCGGAGAAGTCGCTGGCGATGCGGAGGTAGGCAGGCCCCCGCTCAGGAATGGACGCGATGCCCGAGGCAACGGACGTGCCCGAGAACGGGCGGGCCGGGTTGATGTACGCCCCGTCGGCATCGAGGAAGGCCGGGGTGGCCCCAGCGAACTCGCTGTCCTGGTCGTTGGTGAGGAAGGCGCGGTAGCCGCCGGGCTCGGCGTCGAAGCGGAAGTAGGCCACCTCGAAGGGCTGGAGCGCACCGGTCTGCTGCGTGTCTACGCCAAACGTGCCCACCGGCCGCACGCCCAGCACGACGTCGCCGGCGTCCCCCTCGTTGACGAGGAACGCGGCGTAGGTGCCCGTCTCGGGGAAGCGCAGCAGCCGGTCCCCCCTGGAGAGGTTCGCCTGGGACGTAAAGCTGAACTCGGTCTCGGTGAGCAGCTGGCCGCTCGGCGTGCGCAGGAGCACCCGTCCGCGCGCCGAGCCGGTGCCCCGCGCGACGACGAAGCTCGCCTCCTCGCCCGCGACGGCCTGGAAGGTGAACGCCTGGGCCCCCTCGCTCACGAAGGAGAGGGGCTCGACAACAGGCAAGCCTCCTAGCGGGGTCGTCGTCACGACCGAGGCATTGACCTCAAAGGCTCCGATGCCGTCGGGGGCGACGAGCAGCTTGTAGGTCCCCGTCTTCGGCAGCACCGTGAACGTAGGCTCCGTGTTGCTCCCGTATGGGAAGCCAGCCACGGGGAGGTTGTCGGGATCGCGCAGGATCACGGTGCCGACCGCACCGCTCGTGCGGGTCGCGTTCAGGAAGAGGTTAGTCTCGGCGGTGCCCTCGAACGTGTAGAGCACGATGCTGCCGCCAGCGTCGGTTGACTCGCCGGTTAGGGTGAGGGGCAGTGTGGTCGGGATCGGGTCGCCGGTCGGCTGGGCGGGGAAGAGGTCAATCTCGACGACCTCGCCCGTGCTTGACGCAACGCGCCGGCCGGTGAGCAGGTCACCGTTCTCACCGATGGCCGTCGCCGCGAGGACGACCTCGCTGCCCACGGGGAGCACGATTTCGGTCCCGCCCTCTGGGATGAACGTGCGTACCTCGAAGACGGGCTCTTCCTCGTTCGTCTCGCCGGAGCGAGGCGCTCCAGGCCGGGGCCCGCCCTTCGTCCAGCAGCCAACCGGAACGCGCTGGCAGACGCCTGTCGAGCACTGGTTCTCCCAGCAGAGCCCGGTCTCGGGATTCGCCTCCTCAAACCGGTCGCAGTTCCACCAGGAGAAGTGCGTCACGGTGGCACGCAGCGCGAGGCCTGTGGGGCTGGC
>JBCDFO010000405.1:0-4227 GCA_039177895.1 Bacteroidota bacterium | reverse complement strand
TGCGGATGCTCGGCTACCGCTCGCTGCGCGAGTTCCAGCGCGAGCGTGAGCGCGTGAGCGCCACCTACGCCGACCCGGCCATCCGGGACGATCTCGTGCAGCGGCTCCGGCAGTTCGGCCAGGTCAGCCAGTACGAACTCGACCTCCGGGCGCGCGATGGGCGGTTCGTCCACGTCCGCGTCAACGCCCGTACCGTGGCGGACGAACACGGTCGCCCGCGCTTCTTCGAGGGCACCGTGGAGGACGTGACGGCCCACCGCGACGCGCAGGAACGCCTCCGCCGCAGCGAGGAGCGCTTCCGCGCGCTCGTGCGCCACTCCAGCGACATCATCGCGGTGCTGGATGAGGACGGGCGGATGGGCTACGTCAGCCCGGCCCTCCTCCCGATGCTGGGCCGCCACCCCGAGGAGACGACGGGCCAGACCTACCACAGCATCCTCCACCCGGACGAGTGCCGCCGCGTCGGTGTGCTCTTCCGCCATGCCCTCCGGCGTCGCGGCGCGCTGCCCACCGTCGAGGTGCGCCTTCGCCATGCCAGCGGGCACTACCTCTTCGTGGAGGTCACCGGCACCAACCGCCTCGGCGACGCGCACCTGAGCGGGCTCATCCTCAACGTCCGCGACATCACCGACCGCAAGCGCGCCGAGACCGTGCTGCGCAAGAGCAAGGAGCACGCCGAGGAGGTCGCGCAGTTCAAGAGCTCGTTCCTCGCCAACATGAGCCACGAGATCCGGACGCCGCTCACCGGCATCCTCGGGTTCTCGTCCGTGCTCGCCGAAGAGGTCACCGACGAGCACCACCGCGAGTTCGTCCGCCTGATCTCGAAGAGCGGCCATCGTCTCCTCGATACGCTCAACTCCGTGCTCGACCTCGCGCGCCTCGAAGCCGGTCGCATGGAGCTCGAAGCGGAGTCGATGCGCATCGGCGAGGCCGTCCGCGAGGGCGTGGCCTTGCTGGTCCCGCTGGCCGAGGAGAAGGGCCTCGCGCTGAACGTGGAGGTGACGGCCCCCGAGGCCTGCGCGCTACTCGACCCCGGGGCGCTCAGCCGCATCATCAATAACCTCGTCGGCAACGCGATCAAGTTCACCGAGCGTGGCGAGGTCTGCGTGCTCGTGGAGGACCAGGCGGGCCTGGTGCGCATCCGCGTCCGCGACACCGGGCCGGGCATCGACGAGGCCTTCCTGCCCCGCATCTTCAGCGAGTTCGAGCAGGCCTCGCGCGGCATCGGGCGCGACCACGAGGGCTCCGGGCTCGGCCTGACGATCACGCAGCGGCTCGTCGAAAAGCTCGGCGGGGCCATTGAGGTGAAGAGCGTGCTGGGTACCGGCACGACGTTTACGGTGACGTTCCCGCGTACCGACGTCCCGGCTCCGGCGATGCCCGAGCCCGCGCTTCCGCAGACCGAGGCCGTCGCCGCGTCGGTAGCGCAGCCGCACGTGCTCGTCGTGGACGACAACCAGCAGACGCGCTTCCTCATGGAGCGTATGCTGCGCGCCAACTTCCAGGTGGACACCGCCGCCTCGGCGGAGGAGGCCTATCAACGCACGGACGCGCACGCTTACGACGCGATCCTGCTGGACATCAACCTCGGCGCGAACGCCTCCGGGGAGGACGTCATGCGCCACCTCCGCTCCCAGGACCGCTACGCGACCACGCCCATCGTGGCGTTCACGGCCTACGCCCTCCCCGGCGACCGCGAGCGCTTCCTCAACCAGGGCTTCGACGGCTACCTCAGCAAGCCGTTCACCCGCAAGCAGCTGGGTGCGCTGATGGACGCGATGCTGCCCGGCACCATGCAGACGACCGAGTCGGAGACGCCGTCGCTGCTGCTGGGCCCCTACGCCCCGCGGCCCACGGCCGGGCGTGAAGCCCCGACAAGCCAGCCCAGCGCCCCAGCCTGGCAGCCGCTCGACCTCCAGACCGCCCCGGACGGAGACGCCTAGAGTCAGTGGTTCGGTGGTTCAGTACGTCAGTGGTTCGGAAATCGCTCTGTCCAGATCATTGCGCCCGTTTGCGATGGCGTAGCTGTACCTAGAGCTTGTCATGGACTCCGTAGTCTGGTTCGACTTCTCAACGATCATCCGTCATTCCCGCGCAGGCGGGAATCCATGCGCTGTCGGGGCAGGGTGAGAAACCGTATGGATTCCCGATCAGGGTCGGGAATGACTCTGGAGGAAGGTGCTGAGCGCTGGCGACGTCGATTCTGAGCGCTGGACGCCGTTCTGGTTCATGACACCAAGTCCGTTTGATGAGTTGCGACCTGAGAAAACGAAAGCCGATAGCTGACAGCCGACGGCCCAAATCCGGCCTCGGTGCTCCGGATCGGTCGCAAGTCTGCTCCCGGATTTGATATGACAGGCTCGAAGGTCAGGGCACACCGCCCTAGGCATGAAGCTGGTCGGTGCAGCGGTACCTCGAGGCAGCGTCGTCCCAACGCTCCTTGCAGCGTTGGAATGCTAGCAGGTGTGGGCGTGTGAACGAGGAGGCCCACCTTTACACCCGCATACGTCCACACCCCAAGCCGGTCCCGAGGTCAGAGGACGAGCCCTATCGTGCTTCCGGCTTAGGTGTCACCGGGCAAACACACGCAGGAGGTCGGTCCAGTCGGTGGTGTAGCGCGGGCTGCGGTGGGCTTGCTGCATCGCCCACGCCTGGCTCGTCTCGGTCTGCTTGGTTGTGCGCACGGTGCCTTGGCTGCCCCACACGACCGTGTGACGACCCCACCGCCGGTTGGCCGCGTCGATGGCGTCGAGGAGCGCGCGGTGCTCGCGGGTCGGCCCGGCGTCGAAGAGATGCGTCTGGGCCGGGACCTCGCGGGTGAGGTCGAAGAGCGTGACACCGGCCTTCTTCCAGCGGTAGAGCGTGCCGTCGGGCGTGGCGGGAACGTACATCCGGTGCAGCAGGCCGCGCACGATGGAGAGGAGCCGGTGCGTGTCGAGTGTGCGGGGGGTGAGTGTGGCCGTGGCGGCGAGGGTCCGGTGCGGCCCACGCCCGAAGCGCTTGGTGGTGACGTACGCCTCGATGCCGCCTGCCACGAGGCCCTCGGCGCGCAGCTTCTCCGCCGCCCGCGCCGTGTGGGTGGCGAGGGCCTGCTGGAGCTCGCGCACGGCGGTCACGGGCCGCCCAAACGAGCGGCTGCGGATGAGCGTCTTGCGCGTCGCAGGCACGAGGTCGAGCGGAAGGCAGGAGACCCCGCGTAGCTCGTAGGCGGTGCGGAGCGCCACCGTGTTCATCGTGCGTGTGATTCGGACGTCAGGCAACGCGGCGAAGTCCGCCGCTGATCGCACGCCGCGTGCCGTGAGCCGCCTCGCCCAGCGCGGCCCGATGCCCCACACCTCGCGGATCGGGACGCGGCGCAACGCCGTTGCTCGCTGCGCGTCGTCCCAGAGGCAGAGCACGGGCGGCTGCCCAGCGTCGCGGAGCACCTTGGCGCGCTCGCTGGCCACCTTCGCAAGCGTCTTCGTGGGGCCCATCCCGATGCGCATGGGGATCCCGGTCCAGCGAAGCACGCGCGCGCGGATGGCGTGGCCGAGCGCCTCTGCCTCGGCCTGCGTCTCAGGCCGCACCTGCAGGAACGCCTCGTCGATGCTGTAGCGCTCAATCTCATCACTGAACGTGCCTAGGATTGAGGCGATGCGGCGGCTGAGGTCGGCGTAGAGCGGGTAGTTCGACGAGAACACCGCCGCGCCCGCCGCCGCGAGTTGGTCGCGCACCTTGAAATACGGAGCCGCCATCCCCACGCCGAGCTTTTTCACCTCCTCGGAGCGCGCCACCACGCAGCCATCGTTGTTGGAGAGCACCACCACGGGTCGGCCCTCGAGTGCCGGGTCGAAGGCGCGCTCGCAGGCGACGTAGAAGTTGGAGCAGTCCGCGAGAACGAAGAGGCGCACGGGAGGGCCGGGGCGACGGCGAGACGGCGAAGCGAGGAGACGGCGAACCGGGGAGACGAGGTTGCGATCTGTAGGGGCGGTTTGCAAACCGCCCACCGATGGCGCGCCCAGGTATAGCTGTATTCAGTGGCGTTGAGAGGCCACCTAAGAAGTTCTCCCCCTGGTCAGGGGGAGTCAGAGGGGGTTGCCGACCGAGGCTCGATGATCGACCACCCCCATTCCCTCCCTCGCGCAGGCGGGGGAGGGGAGCTGTCAAAGCCTCTGCGTTTCGCTATGGTGTCGATCCGAAGGCGCAGCGCTCTGCTACAGGTCGTGGATGACATGAGTGACCACGCCC
>JBCDFO010000404.1:0-4256 GCA_039177895.1 Bacteroidota bacterium | reverse complement strand
TGGACGCCGGGCTGGGTGGCGAGCGCGTCGATCTGGGAGCGCCCGCGCGCGACGAGGTCGGCTGGGGCCAGCGCCCGCCCGCGTGCCTCCGCAGGGTCGACCTGTTCGAACAGGCCCGTCATAAACGCGACCGTGGCCTCCGCCCGCCGTGCCTGCTCGCGTGCGGCCTCGGCCTCGGTGGCGGCCACGCGGGCCTGCCACAGCGCGATGCCGAGACCTCCCACGAGGGCCAGTACGGCTACAGCCGCCAGCGTCACCGCCAGCGCATACCGCTTGACGAAGCGACCGACGCGGTAGGCCGTCGCCCCATCACGGGCCGCCACCGGGCGCCCGTCGAGCATGCGCAGCAGGTCGTCGCGGAGGGCATCCACCGACGGGTAGCGGTCGCCAGGGTCGCGACGCAGCGCTTTGAGGCAGATGGCATCGAGGTCGCCCCGGAGCGCGCGGCTGAGCGGTTGGACGGCGGGCAAGCCTGCCTCTGCCAGGAGGGCGTCGGAGCTGGTCGCCGTGCGGGTGCTGGGACGTCGGGCATCGCCCTGCAGCTGGGCCGCTGCGAGGGCGCTCGGCGTGGCGGCCTCGAACGGCCGCTGGCCCGTCAGCAGTTCGTAGAGCACGACGCCCAGCGCGTAGACGTCGGTGGCGGTGGAGATCGGGCCGCCGTCGAGCTGTTCGGGTGCGGCGTAGGCGGGGGTGAGGAGGCGTTGCTCGGTCTGCGTCCGCAGCGTCGCGCTCTCGCCCGCGGTGTCGTCGGCCATGAGCTTGGCAATCCCGAAGTCGAGCAGCTTCACGCGTGCGCCTGGCTGCTGTGCTCGTTCCGTAGGCTGGGTCTCATCCTGGGCGCGACCATCCGCCTGAGCCTGGACGAAGATGTTGGACGGCTTGAGGTCGCGGTGGACGATCAGGCGCTGGTGCGCAGCCTGCACGGCCTCGCAGACCCCGACCATGAGCGCCACGCGTGCCTCGACGCTGAGCCGGTGCGCCGTGGCGTAGGCGGTGATCGGGACGCCGTCCACGTACTCCATGACGAGGTACGGTCGCCCCTCAGCCGTGGCCCCGCCGTCGAGGAGCCGAGCGAGGCCGGGGTGGTCCAGCTGCGCGAGGATCTGGCGTTCTTGGGCGAACCGCGCCACCACGTCTGGACGCACCGAGTCGAGCAGCTTCAAAGCCGCCGTCTGCTCGACTACGCCATCGGCGCGTCGGACGCGGTAGACGGTGCCCATGCCGCCCTGCCCGAGGGGGGCCTCGACGTGCCAGCGCCCGATCTGCGTGTTGACGAGCGTCTCGGTGAGCGCGGCCTGCATGGCCCCGCCGTCGGCTATCGCCCCGCCGAGACCGGCGAAGAACCCACCGGCGTCCTGCTCCGCCACGAGCAGCGACTCGACTTCCGCGCGCAGGTCGGCATCAGGGCACGCAGCGTCGAGGTAGGCGGCCCGCTCTTCCGGAGGACGAGCCGCCGCCTCGTCGAGAAGCTGTTCGAGAAGCTGCCAGTGGGTGTCGGGCATGGGGCGGACGGGTCCGAGCCAAGGCGTTCGCAGGGAGACGACAGGGGCTGAGAAAGCGAGAGCAGGCGAAGCCCGACGTGTGTCACGCGTGTGGATATTCGGGGCAAACATACCGTAGTGCTACGCCGTCCACGCAAAAAGCGCCGCCGCACGGGTAGGTGCGACGGCGCTTCTGAGGTACCGCGTACGGGATTTGAACCCGTGTTACCGGCGTGAGAGGCCGGCGTCCTGGACCCCTAGACGAACGCGGCAAGGAAGCGAAATATACCAGGGCCCGTTCTTCCGTTCCAGGCTGGCTCCCTTTTCACAGGCTCGCCACAGAGCGACGATGCGTTGGGCGTCGTGTCAGCCTCACCGGGCACGGTCGTCCCGGACCATGGGCACATGAGGGATGCCGACTTCGTCGAAGACCGGGCCTGCCGTGGTGAAGCCGAACGAGCCGTAGAAGCCTGCGAGGTGAGCCTGGGCGTGGAGGACGAACCGCGTGTGCCCGGCTACCTGCGCGTTGCCGAGCATGGCGGCAACCAGGTCCCGTCCGATCCCTCGGCCGCGCCAGTCCTCCAGCACGGCGAAGCGTTCGAGTTTGGCTGCCGTGCCCTCGGGCGTCGCCACTGCCCGCCACCGCGCCGTGGCGACAGCCGCGCTTCCGGACATCGCGATCAGGTGCGTGGCCGTAGCGTCGTAGGCGTCCCACTCCTCCTCCGGGGGGCACGCTTGCTCGTCCACGAACACCGCCGTGCGGATCGCGACGGCCTGCGGCCAATGTTCGGAGGGAAGCTGGAAGGAGACGAAGCGGAGGGGCGTCACAGGTCGGGCACCAGTGGAAGGAGAGCGGGCTATGCGGAGGCTGGGTGGATTTCCAAGAAAGCGCTTCCAGGTGGATGATTTGTGGATACAATGTCGTCCCGCGCTGTTAGTTTGCGCTGCTACTCCTCTGTCTCGCCATCTCGTTGCGCTCGCGCTCATGTCCGCGCCTATCTACCTCGATTACCACGCTGCTGCCCCCGTCGATCCTGCTGTGTTTGAGGCCATGCGGCCCTATTTCACCGAGCGATTTGGGGATCCGGGGCAGACGCTCCACGCGCACGGCTGGACCGCGGACGAGGCCATCGACGTGGCGCGCGGGCAACTCGGACTGCTCCTGAACGCGGACGCCGCCGGGTTTCTCTTCACCAGTGGCGCGACCGAGGCCGTCAACCTGGCCATGCGTGGCCTGGCCTCTACCTACGGCCACCGCCGCACCCGCATCGTGACCGTCGCGACCGAGCACCCGCGTGTGCTCGAAACGGTGGCGAGTCTGGAGCGCGACGGCTTCGACATCGTCGTCCTGGGTGTGGACGCCGCGGGTCAGATCAACCTGGACGAGCTCCGCGTGGCAGTCGACCGCGATACGCTGCTCGTCGCGGCGATGTGGGCCAACGACCAGACGGGCGTCCTCCACCCGATGGCCGAGATCGCAGAGATCGCGCACGAGTGCGGTGCGTTCGTCCTCTCCGACGCTACCTGGGCCGTCGGCAAGGTACCCGTCGATGTGGAAGAAGCCGGGGTAGACTTGCTTGCCTTCGATGCGAATCAGTTCTACGGGCCCAAAGGCGTGGGCGGACTCTGGGTGCGCCGTCGCCCGCGGCGGGTGCGATTGCTTCCGGAACTCACGGGCGCCGGACAGCAGGACGGCCTGCGCTCGGGGAGCTACAACGTCCCCGGCATCGTCGGTCTGGGCAAAGCCGCCGACCTCGCCGATGCGGTGCTCTACGAGGAGGCGGCTCGCCTCGCTCGGCTGCGCGACCGCTTCGAGGCACGCGTCGTGTCGCGGCTCGCCGATGTCGTCGTGAACGGGGGTGAGGCCCCGCGCCTACCTGGCGTCTCGAACTTGGCCGTGCCCGGCACGGAGACGCGCAAGCTGTTTCCGCTCCTGCGCGGGCTCGCCGCCTCAACGGGGGCTGCGTGCAAGACGCGCGCCTCGCAGCCGAGCCACGTGCTCACCGCGATGGGTCGGAGCCGCGCCGACGCGTTCGCCGCACTTCGCTTTTCGCTCGGCCGGTTCACCACCGAAGCCGAGGCCGATGCGGCGGCGGTGGCACTCACCGACGCCGTCGGCAACCTGCGCGGGCGAGCCATGGCGGCGTAGGCACCCCAGGTTGTGTGCGAGGGCTCACCGCTGCGCCCCGGGCGGCCTGTAGGGAGCAGCGGGTAGGGCGTGGGGCGTTGGTCACTACCACTACCTACGCCCTCCTCCCCACACCCTACACCGTTCACGCTGAGAAGCCCTTCGATAGGCAACAACTTGTGGTAGGCATGCCATGGCGGCATAGCATCGTCGTGCCAGGCCTGCCGGAACGGCCTCCCGTGCCTCTCGTTCTGGGGATCTGTGACTCTCGATCCACGCCCCCGGACATGGACCTGACCAACCGCGTCGCCCAGAGCGACATTGCCGTCTACGACCTTGCTGCGCTGTGGGACGGCGCACCCGTCGTCTCGTTTGACCTCGCGCCCTACCTCATGCGCGGGCTCGTGCTTCGGGAGCGGGACTTCCGCCAGGCGATGAAGGAGTACGACTGGGCACAGCATGAGGGGCAGCACGTCGCCGTGTTCTGCTCCACCGACGCCGTCATCCCGACCTGGGCGTACATGCTCGTGGCTTCCAAGCTCGACAGCCGTGCGCGCTCGGTCGCGTTCGGCAGCGAAGCGGACCTGGTCCGCGACCACTTCGTGCGCGCGCTCGAAGCAGAGGACTGGAGCGCGTATGCAGGCAAG
>JBCDFO010000403.1:0-4286 GCA_039177895.1 Bacteroidota bacterium | reverse complement strand
CCCGCCGCCAACGACGCCATCGCGGACGACATGGTGTCGGAGACGCTCGCGCGCATCTTCGTGGCGCAGGACCGCGTGGACGAGGCCATCGAGGTCTACGAGACGCTCGCCATGCGCGAGCCGCACCGCCGCAGCGAGTGGCTCACCCGTGCGGAGGAGCTCCGCCGCCGCTACAACCGCCCCGCCGACGACACCCACGACCTTTAGCCTGCCCGTCCATGCTTGCCGTCTCGCCGCTCCAGCATCTCCTTGATCAGTCTGAGCGCGGCGCTGCACGCATCGTGGCTGGGCTCATGAGCGGCACCTCGCTCGACGGCATCGACGCGGTGGTGGCGCAGCTGCAGGGCAGCGGTCCCGGTATGGCGATGGAGGTGCTCGGTACCGCGCACCACGGGTACGACAGCACGCTGCGGGCTGCACTCCAGGCGAACGCCGAGGACGCCACGTCGTCGGCGAAGGCGCTTGCGCAGCTCGGGGTCGTGCTCGCCCACCGCTACGCCGAGGCCATCGAGGCCGCGTGTGAGGCTGCAGGGCTGCCTGCGTCCGCGCTCGACCTCGTGGGGATGCACGGCCAGACGGTGCAGCACGTGCCAGCCGCGGAGCACGTCGCGGGCCTCGACGACGTCCGGGCGACGCTCCAGATCGGCAGCGCGCCAACGCTCGCGGCCCGTCTCGGCGTGCCTGTCGTGAGCGACTTCCGCGCGGCCGACCTCGCGCTCGGCGGCGAAGGGGCCCCGCTCGTGCCCTACTTCGACGTGGTCCGCTTCGCGCACCCCACCGAGGCGCGGCTGCTGCTCAACCTCGGGGGCATCGCCAACATGACCCTGCTGCCGCCCGGCGCTGGTCCCGAGTCGGTCGCGGCGTTCGACTCCGGCCCGGCGAACATCCTCATTGATGCGCTCGCGGAGCGCTTCTTCGGCGAGCCATGCGACATCGATGGCCAGCACGCTGCCGCTGGGACCGTCCACCGCCCGCTCCTGGATCGCCTTCTCGGCGACGCGTATCTCGCCGCGTCCCCACCGAAGTCGACGGGCCGCGAACACTACGGTGCGGCGTTCGTCGACTGGCACTTCCTCAGTACGAACCTCGCCCCGGACGACCTCCTCGCCACCGCGACGGCGTTCACGGTGCAGACGGTCCACGATGCCTACGCTCGCTTCGTCGCGCCGACGCAGCCCGTGGACGTGGTGATCGCGGCGGGCGGTGGCGTCCGCAACTCGGTGCTGATGGCGGGGCTCCGCGAGGCGTTCGCGCCGATCCCCGTCCGCACGACCGCTGACTACGGCGTGGACGCCGACATGAAGGAGGCGCTCTGCTTCGCCGTCCTCGCGCACGAATACGTCAACGGCGTACCGACCAACCTGCCGAGCGTCACCGGAGCCTCGCGTCCCGCGCTGCTCGGATCGTTGACGCTGGCGTAGTCGACACGGGCGTAGGCGGCTGGTAGCCTCGTATCCGACGCAGGTCCAGGTGCCTGGGGTCACGGAATACATACCTCGTACATTGGCGGGACTTAGGTCGTTCACTGCATCTGTCTGCGATGGCCTCCGCTGATCTCACAGCCCTTCTCGGCGACTTCCAGGCGGGAGACCGCGCGGCGGTGGACGCCGTGCTGCCGCTCGTCTACGATCAGCTGAAAGCGATGGCGCGAAACCGGCTCCGGCACGAACGCGCCGGGCACACGCTCGATACGGCCGCGCTCGTCCACGAGGCCTACCTCAAGCTCGTCGACCAGACGCGGGCGGACTGGCAGAGCCGCGCGCACTTCCTCGGGGTCGCCTCGGTCGCGATGCGCCGCATCCTTGTCAACTATGCCCGAGACCGTCGGGCCGCCAAGCGTGGCGGCGGCGACGTGGCCGGAACGCTCCACGACGACGCGGTTGGGCAGGTCGCGCGCTCGGAAGACCTGCTGGCGCTCGACGAAGCCCTCGACCGGCTCGCCGGGCTGAACGAACGCTCGGCACGGGTGGTCGAGATGTGGTTCTTCGGGGGGCTGGAGCAGCGTGAAATCGCGGGCGTGCTCGGCGTCTCGGAGAAGACGGTCCGCCGCGACTGGCAGGCTGCGAAAGCCTGGCTCAGCCACGCCCTCCGCGCCGATGCGCCGAACGATGCCAATGCGTCGAACGATTTAGGGGGCGGGTGACCGCTCGCGTCCCCAGATGGTGCGTTCCGGTTAGACTGTAACACGTTGCTCTCCCATGGCCGATGCTACGACGCGCTGGACGCGCATCCAGAATCTTTTCGAGCAGGCCCGCGCGCGCCCGACGGACGAGCGGACGGCGTGGCTGCGTGCGGCGTGCGGCAACGAGCCAGAGGTCTACGACCACGTCGCCGCTATGCTCGATGGGGCCGACCATGAGCACGATCTGTTCAGCGGCCAGGCGCTCGACCTCCTCTCCGCCGATTTCCTCCCATCGGAGGTGCTGAGCGTTGGCGGAATCGGGTCGCGCGAGGGCGAGCGTGTCGGTCCGTGGGTGCTCGGCACACGCCTTGGAAGCGGGGGTATGGGCGATGTCTACCGCGCTGTGCGAACGGACGGGTTCGAGCAGCAGGCAGCGCTCAAGCTGGTCAAGCCGGGTATGGATTCACGGGCAGTGCTGGCGCGGTTCGAAGCCGAGCGGCAAATCCTGGCCCGGCTCCAGCACCCCGGCATCGCGCGCTTCCTCGACGGCGGTCTGACCGAGCGCGGACGGCCCTACTTCGCGATGGAGTACGTCGAGGGCGAACCGATCACGGACCACTGCGACCGGCGCAGTCTCAGCGTCGATGCGCGCCTCGCGCTCTTCGCGGAGGTCTGCGAGGCGGTCCGCTACGCCCACCGGTCGCTCGTCGTCCACCGCGACCTCAAGCCGTCCAACATCCTCGTCGTTGAGCGCGAGGAGGACGAGGCCCCGCGCCCGGTCCTGCTCGATTTCGGCATTGCTCGTGTGCTCGATGACGGCGACCATCCCGACGGCGGCCTCACGCAGACCGGCCAGCGGGTGCTCACGCCCTCCTACGCCGCCCCAGAGCAGATTCGCGGCGAGCCGCCGACGACGGCTACGGACGTGTTCGCGCTCGGCGGGTTGCTCTATCGCCTCCTCTCCGGCGTGCGGCCCATCGAGACGGAAGGCCGGACGCCCGTGCAGGTGGAACAGGCCGTGCTGGAGGAGACGCCACGCGCACCGAGCACGGCTGTGACGGCGGAGGCCGGCCGTACGCGCGGCATGACAGCGGACGCGCTCGCCAAGCGGCTTCGCGGCGACCTCGATGTGATCTGCCGGACGGCGCTCCGCAAGGAGCCTGAGCGTCGCTATGGCTCCGCTGCGGAGCTGCTGGCCGACGTACGGCGGCACCTCGGCGGCCTCCCCATCGAGGCCCGCTCAGCGACGCGCGCCTACCGCCTCCGCAAGTTCGTGGGGCGGCATCGGGGAGCCGTCGTCGCAACTGCCGTGGCCCTCATCGCGCTCGTCGCGCTGACCGGAGTCTACACGGTTCGCCTGGCGGCCGAACGCGACCGCGCGGAAGCGGAGGCCGCGACATCGGCTCAGACCGTCGCGTTCTTGCGAGGGCTCTTCGAAGGGGCCAACCCCGACGCCGGACAAGGGCTCGACCTCACCGCGGCCGACCTGCTGGCTGCGGGCGCAAGCCGGATTGAGGCGGACTTGAACGACCAGCCTGACGTGCAGGCGGTTATGCATCGTACCATTGGTGCGGTCTATCAGGATTTGGGGGCTTTCGACTCGGCGCGGGTCCACCTCGAACGGGCACTCGCCCTCCACGAGACGTTCGGCGATCCCGTTGAGGTAGCCACAGCTCAGACCGCGCTCGGGACGCTCCTGCGGCGGACGAGCGACCTGGATCGGAGCATCGCCCTCCACCGCGCCGCCCTGGCAACCCTGCAGGCCCGCCGCAACCCGAACGCGGAAGACATTGGTGCAGTCTACGCGTCACTCGGGGCGGCTCTCCACGACCGCGGCGACCTCGACGAGGCCGAGGAAGCCTACCGCGCCGCCCTGCGTCACCTCGAACAGGCCGACGCTCCGCAGAGACGAGCTAGCGCGCTCAACAATCTCTCGGGGCTCCTCCACGACCGCGGGCACATCGAAGCCGCTGCCGGGATCCGCGAGCAGCTCGTGGCAGCGCGCGAAGAGTTGCACGGGCCTATGCACACGTCCGTCGCCCTCGCGCTGACGGGCTTGGGGGTCGCGTATCACGACCTGGGCCGCTACGACGAAGCCGAGGCGGCTTACCGGCGGGCCGTCGAGATCGACCGTGCCCTCCTCGGCGACGCGCACCCGGACCTT
>JBCDFO010000402.1:0-4307 GCA_039177895.1 Bacteroidota bacterium | reverse complement strand
TTCCACACCACGTCCTCTACGCGGCGGGGCACGAGACGGCCCGTGTCGTCGAGCGCGTGGATCGTGAACGGCTCGGCGTTCAGTGCATCACGCTGGTCGAAGAGATCGCCGACCGTCGTGCGCGTCCCCGTGGCCGCGTCGTGGACTTCGGTCTCGGCCACGACGCACTTGTTGAAGCCATAGCCCGCGAACTTCGCCATCATGTCGAAGACCTCGTTGGCCTTCTCCGACGGCACGCCCTTTTGCTCCGCGCCCGCCACGAAGACAACGCGCTGCTTGTCCATCTCGGACTGCTTCTTCTTCCCCATCGAGTTGTGGACGACCACATCGTCTGCCACAAAGTTGGCGAAGGGAGGGACCGCTAGGTCGTAGACCTGCTCTTCGCCGTCAGGTTCTACGCTGACAATCGGGTCCCACAGCACGTCGTTATCGCTGAGCTTGCGGAGCGGTCCCGAGTCGAATCCCTCGGCAAGCTGGGCGAGACGATGCCGCGAGAGCTTTCGGCGTGGAGCCCGCAGGTTGAGGCCGGAAGAGAGCGTAGAGCCGGAGATCCCAACTGAGTGGCCAGCTTCGCTCCAGCTTCGCCCGCTCGCGTCTTTGGCAGCGCGGATGAGGTGGCCGACCTCGGCCGGGATGTTGAATACAGACTGGTTGCGCGAGCGGCGACGGGCACGATGGACGAGGAGGTCCAAGCGGCTTCGCTTCCGCGCGTTCAGGGCAGGGCCGACGGTGTCTGCAAAGCGAAGCACGTCACGCTGATCAGTGATGAGCAACTCGTAGTTCGGGCGATGTGTCGTGGCGCGCACGCGTCGCATCGAGACGATGCCCAAGCGGAGAAGGAGGTGTGCGAGGTCGTCTATGAGAGCTTCACTCGACGAGGCATAGGAGAGCCGCGTCTTCTCTACGGAGCCGTCGCAGCGCCACAGCGTTCCGACGAAGCAAGCCAGGGCAGCGGTATCGTAGCGGAAGACCTCAGGAGGTACCCGCTTCGCATGAGCCAGTGCGACCAGCCCAGCCTCGCGTACGAGGTCGAGCACGGGATTTGCCCCGTCAGTTCCCGCGCATGTGACGGTGGTTACTCCCGTCTTTCTGTGCACGTAGCGCTGCGTCGTGACTCCCAGGGCGTGAACGGCGTGCTCGTAGTCCGCTAGGATCTCGGGATCGCTGTTGTAGAACGTCGCCTGGGCGTATCCGCCGGTGCGCCGCGTGCAGCCGTCACCAAGCAGGTAGGCGAGAACGCGGATGCGCTCGTCGGCAGGGTGCTGGGTGCATGCCGTGGGAAGCGACGCCGGGATAGCAATCGCGTCTCCCGCGCCGAGGTCGCTGAGGTGACGCCAGCCTAGGACGGTGAGCAGCGGATGGTCGGCAGTCAGGCGGAGGCTGCGCCCGCTTCGGGTGCGAACACGATAGACCTCGCGCACGCCGTTGTCCAGCACCTCCTCTACGGGAACCGGTTCGAGGCGGAGGTCGGCGTTGAGGCTCAGCACCCGCTGCCCCGGCACCACCTCGTCCACGCGAACGCGCTCTCCAGTGGCAGCGTCCATGACCAGGGTGTCGCCCGTGACACAGCGGCGCAGGAGGTCGGCCCCGCCGAGCGTGTAGCCGCCCATCACCTGCGCCATCTGCATCACCTGCTCCTGGTAGACCGGGATGCCGTAGGTCGGCCGCAGGATCTCTTCGAGCATCGGGTGCGGGTACTCCACCTTCTCCGTCCCGTGCTTGCGCGCGATGTAGTTCGGGATGAGGTCCATCGGGCCGGGCCGGTAGAGCGCGTTCATCGCGATCAGGTCGTCGATGGACGTGGGCTTGAGCTTGCGCATCCACTCGCGCATGCCCGACGACTCAAACTGGAAGATGGCGACCGTGTCGCCCTTCTGGAAGAGGCGGTACGTCTTCTGGTCGTCGAGCGGTAGCGCGTCGAGGTCGAGCTTCACCCCGTGGTTCTCTTCGATGAGCCGCAGCGCGTCGTCGAGGATGGTGAGGGTCTTCAGGCCGAGAAAGTCCATCTTGAGCAGGCCGAAGTCCTCGACCCACTTCCCGTCGTACTGCGTCACGACGGCGTCAGCGGCCCCCGACTTGCCCTTCTGGATGGCGACGGGCACGTAGTCCGACACGTCGCCCGGCGCGATGATGACGCCCGCGGCGTGCACACCCGTGTGGCGCGCGGAGCCTTCGAGGACCTCGCAGTAGTGCATCATCTTGCGGATCTGCACGTCCTCGCTCTTCCACAGCTTGGCGAACTCGGGGACTTCCTTCTGCGCCTTCTCCAGCGACACCTTCACGCCGTCGGGGATCATCTTCGTGATCTCGATGGCGCGGTCGAGCGGGACGCCCATCACGCGGGCGACGTCCTTCACGACCGACTTCGCGCCCATCGTCCCGTAGGTCACGATCTGGCAGACCGACTCGCGGCCGTACTTCTCGACCACGTAGTCGATCACCTTGCCGCGCCCGCGGTCGTCGAAGTCGATGTCGATGTCCGGCATCGAGACGCGCTCGGGGTTGAGGAAGCGCTCGAAGAGGAGGTCGTACTCCAGCGGGTCGATGTTGGTGATCCCGAGGCAGTAGGCGACGATGGAGCCCGCCGCCGAGCCGCGCCCCGGCCCGACCGACACGCCGAGGTCGCGCGCTGCCGTCGTGAAGTCCTGCACGATGAGGAAGTACCCGTCGAAGCCCATGGACCCGATGATGCCAAGCTCCAGGTCGATGCGCTCGCGGACGGGCTCCGGGACCGTGCCGTTGTAACGCCGCTTCGCGCCCTCGTAGGAGAGGTGGCGGAGGTACGCGCCCATGTCGCTGCCGAACGGCTCCGGCAGCGGGAAGTGCGGCATCAGGAGGTCGCCCATCGGGATGTCGAGCGCGCACTTCCGCGCCACGGCAAGCGTCCCGTCCAGCGCGGCGTCGACTACCTTGTCCGACGCGAACGCCCCCTGCGCGATGCTGTCCGCAAAGGCCGATTGCATCTCCGGGATCGACTTCAGGAAGAACTGGTCGTTCTCAAAGCGCATCCGGTTGGGGTCGTGGTAGTCCTTCCCGGTCTGGAGGCAGAGGAGGATGTCCTGCGCCTCGGCGTCGGCCTGCTCGACGTAATGCACGTCGTTCGTGGCGATGGTCTGGACGCCGTATTTCTCCGCCCACTTCACGAGGACGGCGTTGCACTGCCGCTGCTCCGGGATCGCGTGGTCCTGGAGTTCGATGTAGTAGTCCTCGCCGAAGAGCTCCAGCCACGCGCGGAAGACGCGCTCGCCTTCCTCCTCGCCCTTCTTCAGGATCGTCTGCAGCACCTCGCCCTGGAGGCAGCACGTCGTGGCGATCAGCCCTGCCGAGTGCGCGCGCAGCGTGTCGCGGTCGATGCGCGGCTTGTAGTAGTAGCCGTCGGTGTAGCTCAGGGACGAGAGCTTGATGAGGTTGCGGTAGCCCTCGAGGTTCTTGGCGAGGAGGACTTGGTGGTAGCGCGTGCGGTCCGACTTGTCGCCCATGCCCGAGGGCGTGACGTAGAATTCGCACCCGATGATCGGCTGTACGCCTGACTTGTTGCACGACGTATAGAATTCCGGGACGCCGTAGAGATTGCCGTGGTCGGTGATGGCGAGCGCCGACATCTCCATCTCGGCGGCGCGGCCCACGAGCCGCTTGATGCGCGCGGCCCCATCGAGGAGCGAGTATTGGGTGTGGCAGTGGAGGTGAGCGAACTCCGGCATCGGGCGGCGCGGTCAGCGGGGTGGGAGAGAGGCAGGGCTTCCCAAAATGACGGCACGGCAGCCCGAGGGCAAGGCGTGTGGATAATCGGCTGTTGGCTGTTGGCTGTTGGCTGTTGGCGATGAGTCTACGCGCCTTCGTCCAGCGATGCGTCACGTAATTCACCCGATGTGCAGGTTTCTACCGTCGAATTCAGCCTGTTTGAGGCGTTTGCCGCACATAGCGGCGAGTTATCGGCCGCTGGACGTGCCCTCGGGCCACCGCATGGATCCCCGATCAGGTCGGGGATGACCTCGAATCGGCGTTTCTAGGCCATATTGGTGCTTCGAAAACTTGCACACCGGGTTAATTCGGTTCGTCGGTATTCGCCTCGATTCCGGTTGACACGAACTCGACTGCGCCGAACTTCGTCCACACGTCCACACGTCCACACGTCCACACGTCCACACGTCCACACGTCCACACCCGTGCTCCTCTTCCTCGACGACTACCACCTCGGCGACCCGCTCTTCCTGACCGGCCTCGCGCAGGACATCGCGCGGGCGCAGCGTCCGGCGCTGCTGCTGCACGCCGGCCGCGAGGCGGCGGCCACGGCGCTCGAAGCCCAG
>JBCDFO010000401.1:0-4348 GCA_039177895.1 Bacteroidota bacterium | reverse complement strand
CCGTCATCGCGAGGATGAGGAACACGAGGTTCCACGGCAGCATGAAGGCTTCCTTCGTGTAGTTGATCTTTTCGCTCATCAGGCGCAGAGGGGCATCAGGCGAGGGTGGGGAGACCAGAGGGTTGGGGGACCGGGCAGCGGATCGATCTGATCACGTCGCGTCGCGGCGGCGGCCGATGGTACGGTCGCCGGGCGCGTTGTCTGTAGCCGCATCGTCTCGTCGAGCGGCCTGCCCCGGACCCGATCCGGAGTCGGCGGGCCGACCGATGGTGCGCTCGGGTTGGGCGTCGGTCTGCGAGGCGTCGGTTTCAGCGTCCCGCGTCGAGGTCGCCTCACTCGAAGCCGGGGCATCATCGACGGGCATCCCCATCTCGGCTTTCATCTGGCGGAGGAGCGCGGCGGCCTCGGCCTTGCGCAGCTTCTCCCGGTCGGCCTCGGTGAGTTGCTCCGGCTTCGGCGCTGCTTCGGCCGCGTTCTCCATCGCAATCTCGAGGCGGGCCTCCGTCAGCGCGGCGTCCTCGGTGAGCCCGCGCATGGCCTCGTCGTAGGTCGCGTCGAGGTCGGGGCGCTGCATCGCGTTCAGGGCATCGAGCACCTTCTTCTGGCGGCTCACGCCTTTGTACTGCTGCTTGAGCGCGCGGAGCTTGCGCAGGTGCGCCTTCTCCTCCGCCTTGATGCGCTCGAATTCTTTTTTGTCCATGGGTTCGGCTGTCTGCGTTCAGCTATCGGCTGTCGGTAGCGTCGCTGACAGCCGATAGCCGTCAGCCGACAGCTTCCTCTACGCGCTGTCTCCGCCCGCGGTGCGCTGGCGGCCGAGCGTCTTCTGGCCCTCCGTGGAGACGGGCTCGTCGGGGATCTGGAGCTCGGGCTCGACGGCGGCGGCGGGCTCGCCGAGGCCCATCTCGAGCTTGAACTGCTTCACGAGTTCAGCGGCCTGGATGTTCTGCGCGTCCTCCTCGATCTGCATCGCGTCGGTGTCGATGGAGTCGAGCGCGAGCTCCATGCGGGCCTCGTTCTTGGCCGTCTCCTCGTTGATGCGCGTGAGCATCTCGTCGTGCGTCTGGTCGACGCCGGCGACCTCGAACTGCTCCAGCGTGTCGGCGATCTTGCCCTGCCACTGCGCGCGCTCGTGAGCACGGAGGGCTTCGCGGGCCTCGTTGATCTTGCGCTCGCGCTCACGCATGAAGGCCTTCTTGACCTCGAGCGACTTCTCATAGGCGCGCTTGGCGTAGTCGAGCTGCTCGCCGGTGCGGGCCTGCGCCTCCTTCGTCTGCTGGAGCTGCATCGCGTAGTTCTGCGCGATGTCGTCGCGCCCGGCGTTGATCGCGGCCTTGATCTTCGCGGTCAGGTTCTCGACCTGCTTGACATACTTGTTGTTCTCCTTTTGGAGGAGTACCACATTGGCCTTCACCGTGGCGATGTTCTCGTTCATCTTCGGGACCTGGTCGTTCAGTTCCCGGATGTTCTGTTCGAGGATGAGGCGCGGGTCCTCGATGGACGAGATCGCGCCGCCGAAGAGCGATTTAACGAGGCGGGTGAAGCGTTTCCAGAGCGACATGGGGCAGGAGTCGTGGGTCGTAGGTCGAGAGGCGCAGGTCAGCGTGGGCCTACCTGGCCGGGAATGTACGGGGCGAATACGGTTCGCTACACGGTTTCTGACGCCCAGCGCGTACCGTCGTAGCGGTCGAGAAGCAGCGGTGCAGGCGTGGGCGGCGCGTCGGCGAACGTGAACGCGGCGCGGACGGCCTCCACGGTAGCCTCGATGACGGAGTGCGAGGCGCGGGCGGCGTGGACCGTCGCGAGCGGTTCGCCGGGTTCTACGAGATCGCCGACCTGTTTGTTTAGGGCGAGGCCTGCGACCGGGTCGACGGCGTCTTCTTTAGTCCGCCGCCCCGCTCCGAGACGCACGGCCGCCCAGCCCAGCGCCAGCGCGTCGATGTCTGTGACAGAAGCGACACCGCCGAGGTCGTCCGGCGCGGCCACGGTGGCGACAGGCGCATGGCCGTCCCGCAGCGCGGGATCGTGCAGCACACGCGGGTCGCCGCCCTGCGCCTCGGCCAGTTCGATCAGCTTCGCGAATGCCGAGCCATCGGCAATCGCAGCCTCGGCACGGGCGCGGCCTGCCTCGGGCGAATCCGCGACGCCGCCGAGCGCGAGCATCTCGCCAGCCAGGGCCAGCGTGACGTCGAGAAAGCGCTGGTCGAGTGGCGTGGCCTCGCCGCGCAGACACCGGAGGGCGACTGCGACCTCGGGCCAGTTGCCAGCTGCAGGAGCGAGCGGCTGGTCCATCGCCGTGAGCCGCGCAACGGTGGGCGTGTCGAAGTCGAGCCCGATGCCCACGAGCGTCTCGGCGAGCCGTCGGGCGTCCGCGTCGGTCTTCATGAACGCGCCGCGTCCCCGCTTCACGTCGAGCACGAGCGCATCGATGCCCTCAGCGAGCTTCTTCGACATGATCGAGGCGGCGATGAACGGGATGAACTCGACCGTCGCCGTTACATCGCGGAGCGCGTAGAGCTTCTTGTCGGCGGGTGCGATCTCGGCCGTCTGCCCGATCATCACCATGCCGATGTCGGCCAACTGCGCCCGGTACTCTGGGATCGAGAGGTCGGTACGGAAGCCCGGGATGGATTCGAGCTTGTCGAGCGTACCGCCGGAGTGGCCGAGGCCGCGCCCCGAGATCATCGGCACGGGCACGCCGCAGGCCGCCACAAGCGGCGCGAGCACGAGCGAGGTCCCGTCGCCGACACCGCCCGTGGAGTGCTTGTCCACCTTGATGCCAGGCACGTCTGCGAGGTCGAGCACCTCGCCAGAGTAGAGCATCGCGCGGGCCAGCGCCGCCGCCTCCTCACGGTCGAGGCCGTTGAGGAAGGACGCCATGAGGAACGCCGCCATCTGATAGTCGGGCACGGTGCCCACCGTGTAGGCGGCGATCAGCGCCTCAATCTCGGCGGTACTCAGGCGGCCGTGGTCGCGCTTGCGCAGGAGGAGGGCAACGGGGTCGAGTTCCGAATTCATCGAGCCAAATGAGCTTCAGGAAAAGGCTTGGCGCTAGGTTTGCGCAGGGAGAGGGGCATCGCTCTGCACGTGCGAGCGGCTCCGAAAGTACCTGCTCCCCCACCCGCCCGTTTCGATGGGTCAACAGCAACTGCTCCTGCTCACGCTCAGCATCGTGATCGTCGGCCTGTCCGTGACGAGCGGCATCCAGGCTTACACCGAAAACACCACCAAGGCGGCCCTCGAACGATCCGCGCTGGAGGCCATCCGCCTGGCCACGTCGGCCATTGCCTGGAAGGCGAAGCCGACGGCCCTCGGCGGCGGCCTCGGCCGCGACTACCTCACCGGCATCACGCTCGGCAACCTAGGCTACCCCGTCTCTGGCGCGGACGGGCTCTCAGACTACTACACCCACTCCCAGACCCGCCTCCGGATCACCGACACGGACACAGCGGTGCCGATCGTGCACGCACGCGACCTCACCGAGGCCTACACCGTGGTCCGCGTCTACATGTTTGGGCCCACCGAGAACTGTCTCGCCATCCGCACCTCGGTCCGGACGCAGAACAACCGCGACCAGTGGATCGAGACGCCGACCATCCCGCCTACCTGCGATGGCTGGTAGCCCGTAGCCTGATGCGGCCCGCTAGGCCTGCACTCTCAGCGGTGCAATTAGGGGCGCTCCGGTGCCTGCAGGCGCTGACTCGGTTCGCATTTCGAGGCATCCACAGCGCAGGACCGCCAAAGACGCTCGGGGGCTCGTAAACCGTACCGCCTAGCGGGGTCGTGCCAGGTATCTGGGGCACCTACACGGGGTAGATCGGTAGGGCGTGGGTTTCCACTTTGACCCCGAGGTACCACGGCCCTCGGGCTATTCTGGCCGGTTGCGGGGCGATGCATCCCTGTCTGCATTCGATGTTGGCGTCACGTGCACGTGCGTTCATGCCCAACCTGGAACTTGGTGGGTGTACCAGATTCAGCCCCGATTGGACCCCGCCATGGCCTCCTCGGAACGCCCTTCTCTCCCTCGCAGTTAGTCCGCTCCCCTTACCGTCGCAATACGATACAGAGCCACATCGCTTGAGGGTCTAGGCTGCCACGCTGACCGCAATCGGAGACCGCACCATGTCTCAGGGGTAGCACTCCAAATTGGCCCAATACTTGACCTCAGGCTCATACCTTTCATTCCCTGTTGCGCGATTGGACCCCACATGCTTGCTCCCCCTTCTTCGCCAGCACCTCGCAAGCGCGTTCTCGTCGTGGATGATGATGAGACGAACCGCGATCTTGCTCGTCACATTTTGCAACTCTCACGCTTCGCTGTCGATGTTGCCGTTAGCGGCGAGGAGGCGCT
>JBCDFO010000400.1:0-4354 GCA_039177895.1 Bacteroidota bacterium | reverse complement strand
GGGATCGTCGTCACGGAATCGATGGCGCGCAAGCTGTTCGGAGCCGAGACGCAGCCCGAGGCCGCGATGGGACGGGCCGTGCGGCTCAACGACCACGAGGCCCGCGTAACCGGCGTGGCTGCCGATCCACCCGCGAGTGCATCGATGACGTTCGAGTGGGTCGCGCCCGCCTCGGAGTGGTACGCCCGCAACGACTGGGTCATGGACTGGGGCAACAACGCCATGGAGCTCTATGTGACGCTCCGCCCCGACGCGGACATCGCGGCGCTCAACCGCAAGATGAGCGACGTGCTGCTCGAACGCGACGAGATCGAAATCACGACGGCATTCGTGCAGCGCTACAGCGAGCGCTACCTCCACGGCGCGTACGACAACGGCGTGCAGGTCGGCGGCCGCATCGAGGGCGTCCGCACGTTCTCGATCATCGCAGGCCTCCTGCTCGCGCTAGCGTGCATCAACTTCACTAACCTCGCCACGGCGCGCGCTACCCGTCGGGCGAGCGAGATCGGCGTGCGCAAGTCGATGGGCGCGACCCGTGGCAGCCTGGTGCGGCAGTTCCTCGGCGAGTCCGTGTTGATGGCGCTGGTCGCCTTCGCAGCGGCCCTCGTGTTGTTTTCCCTCCTCGCTACCCCGTTCGGGGCGCTGCTCGATAAGGATCTCGGAGCGGTCAGCCTCCCTGGGTGGATGTGGCTCGGCTTCTTCGGCGTGGCCGTGCTCGCAGGCGTCGTGGCGGGTCTGTATCCGGCGGTTGTGCTCTCGCGCTTCAGCCCGGTCAAGATTCTCAAAGGCGAGCGCAAGGGCGGACTGGCGTTGCGGCGAAGCCTCGTCGTGTTCCAGTTCGCCGCCTCCATCGTGCTCATCGTTGGGACCCTCGCCGTGGCGGCCCAGGTCGATTACCTCCAGAACCGTGACATTGGGCTCGACCGCGAGGAGCTGATCATGGCCTCGTTGCGTGACGGAGCTGCGGACAATTATGATGCCTTTCGGAGCGCCCTCGTGGACGATCCCGCGATCACGCATGTCGGTGCCGCGCACAGCAATCCGCTACAGATGGGTTCGTCGACGGGCAGTGTCGAATGGCGCGGCAAGGATCCGAGCGTGTCGGCCTCGTTCCACTACATGGGCATTGACGCCGCAGCCATCGAGGCGCTCGGGATGGAGATGGCGGCGGGCCGCGCCTTCTCAGCCGACATCGCCTCGGACTCGTCGAACTTCATCATCAACGAGACGGCCGCGCGTCTGATGGGCTTCGACGCGCCCGTCGGCGAGCGGATCACGCTGTGGGACGGCGAGGGCGAGATCGTCGGCGTGGTTAAGGACTTCCACATGCGGGCTGCGGGCAGCCCCACGTCCCCGACGATCTTCTGGTTGACCTCCCCGCGCACCTCAAGCTGGGCATTGGCCTTCGTGCGCACCGCGCCGGGACAAGCCAGCGCCGCACTAGAGCGCCTAGCCGCCGCAACCGAGACGTTCAGCCCCGCCTACCCGCTCGAATACCGCTTCGTTGACGACGAGTACAATCAGATCTACCAGGACGAGCGCCAACTCGGCACGATGGCCTGGTGGTTCGCGGGGATCGCAACGCTGATCGCCGCGCTGGGTCTGGTGGGGCTGGCGGCGTACGCGGCCGAGCAGCGGCGCAAGGAGATCGGCGTCCGCAAGGTGCTCGGGGCGTCTGTGCCCGGCCTGGTCGGCCTGCTCTCGCGTGACTTCCTCGTTTGGGTGGGGCTGGCCTGTGCCGTCGCCATTCCAGTCGCCGTGCTGCTCATCAACCGCTGGCTGGAGGGCTTCGCCTACCGGATCGAGTTGGGCGTCACCCCCTTCGCCGTGGCGGTTCTGGGGGCGCTCCTCCTCGCCCTGCTCACGGCCGGTAGCCAAGCCCTGCGCGCCGCCATGGCAAACCCGATCCAGTCCATCCGCTCCGAGTAGCCGCCCGTCAGACCGTGTACTCTGCGCAGATGCAGTACCGACTGCGCGCCGTGCTCAAATAGGACGGGTGCTCGTATGGAATGCGTGCGCCGACAGCGAGGAGGTCAACGCCGTCGGGTGGGGTGACGCGGATCCCAGCAGGGGAGGGGCGTGCGAAAGCGAGACGCGGCGGCGTACCAATCGCGGTGTGCGTCACGGGAGCGTTCCCCAGAGGCGGACGCAAAGCGAGACGGCACAGGGCTGGTGCGGGGAAGCCCCCAGGCGGGCGCTCCTCGGAAAACGAGGATGCGGCGAAAACCCCCCAACTGCGTTGCTACGCGGGGTTTCGTTCCAGATTATCCGCTAGCAACTCACTCTCTCCGTCCCTCCGCACACCTATCCCATTCCCTCTACTATGAGCCAGACTACGGCTGCCCTCATTGCCCCGCACGGCGGCGACCTCTGCGATCTTGTCGCTGGTGTCGACGTCGCTGAAGCCACCCAGGCCAACGCGGACCTCCCCTCGATCACCCTCTCCGACCGTCAGCTCTGCGACATCGAGCTGATCCTCAACGGCGGCTTCAGCCCGCTCAAGGGCTTCCTCAACAAGGCCGACTACGACGGCGTCGTGAGCGACATGCGCCTCGCCGACGGCACGCTCTGGCCGATGCCGATCACGCTCGACGTGGACGCCGACACGGCCAAGCAGTACAGCGCCGGTGACCGCATCGCGCTGCGCGACAAGACCGGCCTCATGCTCGCCGTGATCACGGTCGAGGACATCTGGGACGCCGACAAGGGCGTCGAGGCCGAGCAGGTCTTCGGCACCACCGACACGGCGCACCCTGCCGTCGCCTACCTCATGGAGCAGGCCGGCACGCACTACATCGGCGGCCCGCTCGAAGGCGTGCAGCTGCCCAAGCACTACGACTTCGCCGACCTCCGCCGGACGCCCGCCGAGCTGCGTGCGCTCCTCGAAGAGATCGACGTCAACCAGGTCGTCGCCTTCCAGACGCGCAACCCGATGCACCGCGCGCACAAGGAACTCACGGACCTCGCGGCCGAGGACATCGGCGGCAAGCTGCTCATTCACCCCGTGGTGGGCATGACCAAGCCGGGCGACGTGGACTACTTCACGCGCGTCCGCTGCTACAAGAAGCTGCTCGAATACTACCCCGAGAACCGGGCGATGCTCAGCCTCCTCCCGCTCGCCATGCGCATGGCCGGGCCGCGCGAGGCCGTCTGGCACGGCATCATCCGCAAGAACTACGGCTGCACCCACCTCGTCGTGGGCCGCGACCACGCCGGGCCGGGCAACGGCTCCGACGGCGAGCCGATCTACGGGCCGTACGACGCGCAGGAGCTCTTCACCTCCGTCTCCGAGGAGATCGGCGTCACGATGGTGCCGTTCCGCCTCATGGTCTACGTCCCCGCCGACGACGCCTACGCGCCGATCGACGAGGTCCAGGCCGCCGGCAAGGAGTTCAGCATGATCTCGGGCACGCAGCTCCGCGAGAAGCTCCGCACGGGCGCTGAGATCCCGAACTGGTTCTCGTACGACGAGATCGTCGCGGAACTGCGCAAGAGCTACCCGCCGAAGGAGAAGCAGGGTTTCACGGTCTTCTTCACCGGCCTCTCGGGCTCGGGCAAGAGCACCGTCGCCAACGCCCTCGTCGTGCGCCTGCTGGAGTTCGGCGAGCGCGCCGTGACGCTCCTCGACGGCGACGTCGTGCGCACGCACCTCTCGAAGGGCCTCGGCTTCTCGCGCGAGGACCGCTCGACCAACGTGCAGCGCATCGGCTACGTGGCCAGCGAAGTCACCAAGCACGGCGGCATCGCCGTCTGCGCGCCCATCGCGCCGTACTTCGCCGACCGCAAGGCCAACCGCGACCTGATCTCGTCCGTCGGCAACTACATCGAGGTCTTCATCTCGACGCCGCTGGAGGTCTGCGAGGCCCGCGACGTGAAGGGCCTCTACAAGATGGCCCGCGAAGGCAAGATCAAGGAGTTCACGGGCATCTCGGATCCGTACGAGGCTCCCGAGAACGCCGAGATCGACATCCCGTCGCACACGATGCCGGTCCAGGAGGCGGTCGATACAATCATCGCCTACCTGCAGAACGAGGGGCTGCTCCCCGCGTAAGCGGCGGCATCCCGTCCTAGACGGAATACATCCCACGAGGGCACGGCGCGAGGCACCATCCTTGCAGGCCGTGCCCTCGTACCTTTTCCGCCACTCCGACCGCACCAAACGACCCATGAAAGGCATCATCCTCGCCGGTGGCTCCGGCACGCGGCTGCACCCGCTGACGCTCGCGTTCAGCAAGCAGCTCATGCCGGTCTACGACAAGCCGATGATCTACTACCCGCTCACCACGCTCATGCTGGCGGGCATCCGGGAGATCCTGATCATCTCGACGCCGCACGACCTGCCGCACTTCCAGCG
>JBCDFO010000399.1:0-4355 GCA_039177895.1 Bacteroidota bacterium | reverse complement strand
CCAGTTCTCGCGGAAGCCGAGCGCCTGCGCCTGCTCGCCATCGACCTTCCCGGGCCGCACTTTTTCCTGGAAGCGATACCCCGCCGCGAAGACCCGGTGCTCGATGGGCCGCGCCTCGACGTAGTAGTCCGGCGCATCGAAGACGACTTCGTGGGAGAAGCCGCCAGCGAGCCCGACATGACGCAAGGGATACGGAAGCTGGTGCGGCTGGAGCCCCGGAATCGCCGCGAGGATACCGGGCAGGCCCTCCGGTGCCACGAGGGTGAGCGGGTCGGTGCGCCCCAGCAGGGCCATCGTCGTGAGCAGGCCAAAGAGGCCGTAGAGGTGGTCGCCGTGGAAGTGCGTGAGGAAGACAGCGTCGAGGCGCGAACGCTTCAGGCCGGCTTCGAGCAGCCGAAACTGGGTGCCTTCGCCGCAGTCGAAGAGCAACATCTCGCCCTCGCGGCGGAGTGCGGTGGCGGAGAGGTGCCGGTCCCGCGTCGGGATGGCCGAGGCGGTGCCGAGCGGGATAACCTCGGTGGAAATAGGCACGGGGCGAGGGGTGGCGTACAGAGATGGGCGCGTGCGGACGCGCGGATGCGAGACGCATTCGCATGGTCCGATCCGGTGAGATGCAGCCTGCGTGCTCAGGGTTTCGTAACGGCATCCCGACGCCGCATCCCTGCCCTCTCGCACGTCGCGGTCGGGCTACCGCGTGCCCGGGACCGAGGGCACGGTGCCGTCGCGCATCTCGTAGCTCGTCACGACGCGGGCGAGGTCACGCGGGCCGAGGCCGTCGACGCGCTTAAGCTGATGGCCCGGACGGGCAGCCACCTCCTGGAAGACAGCCTCGCGGCGAGCGAACGCTGTGGCGCTCACGTACTCCGTCATCAGCATCACGTCCCAGCCGCGAGCGGAGTCGGGAGGCAAGGTGAGCACCCGAAACGAGCGCGCGATGCCCTCCTCCACGAAGGCTTCGCGCATGGGCACCCAGTTGAGCGCGTTGAACTGGAGGTAGCGTGCCTGCTGACCGGGAAGCGTCTCGACGAGGTCCACGGCCCACACGCTCTCGGCGCGCTCGGCCGCGTCCACCAACCCTGCCGGGGTGCAGCCGACGAGGCACGCTGCGAGTGCGAGCGCTAGGACCGCGCGACGCATGGGCTAGACGTTGACCGTCGCGGCAGCCTCGTCGCTGTGATCGCCGTCCGCGGCATGGTCCCCGTCGTGAGACTCGTCGCCGTGGCCCTCCCCGTGCTCCTCGCCGTGGTGTGCCTTCGGCGCTTCGAGGGTACGCTCGCTGAGCTTCGCGCCATCGGTGTAGGCCCAGATGTAGTCGACGGGGCTGCCGTTGATGGAGACGGCTTCGAGGTTGTCGGCATTGACCGCGAAGGTCGTCGTGGCGTGCAGCGTCGGCTCACCGTCGATACGCTCGGCTGTGAGCAGCAGCGCCTCGCCGTCGAGCCCCCACGTGCCCGCCTCCACGACGGGCACGAACGACTGGTTGTTGTAGATCGTACGCGTGAGGTAGGTGCCGTCGTCGAAGAGCCGCAGGGTGACCTGCTTGTCGCCGCCGGTCTCGGTCGAGGTGTTGAAGACGCCCTCGTAGGCGAGCTTCGGCCCGTGATAGTGCTCGCCGCCACAGCCGACGAGCACGAGCGAGGCGACGAAAAGGAGGGCGAGGAGCAGGCGCGAAGGTGCAGTGCGGAGCATTGCAGGGGAAGGCTGAACTCGTGGATAGGCCAAGCGGCCAGGGGCTGGTGGACGGCAGGCGATGCGCGGCTGATCCCGCAGGCGCGTCACCCGGCGTCCAAGTGCGCGCAACCTACGCTCCGCCGCACCACAGTTCGCAGACCCGATTCGATTTCAAAGAGACTTCCGGCGGAGGGAGACCGGGAGGCGGCGAGACGGGGAAGCGGTGAGACGAGAAGCAGGCTTGACGCTCCACGTGGCACACCGCACCAAGCCGAACCTCGGCGTCAGACCGGCGACCTGCGACCCGCGACCTGCGACCCACTGACGATCCGCGTCACGGCCGACGCTGCCACGACGAGCCCGATGAGCAGCACGCTGTAGGCCGCTGCCGCGCCAAGATCGTAGAGCCGCAGCTGCGCGAAGATCTCTACGGAGATAGGGCGGTTGCCAAAGACGTAGAGCAGGATCGACGCGACGAACTCGCCGAGGGCAGTCACGAACGTAAGCAGCGTCCCGGCGGCTACGCTCGGGAGGATGACGGGCCACACGACGCGACGGAACGTGATCCACGCGCCTGCGCCGAGGTCGGCGGAGGCTTCGGTGAGGCGGTCGTCGTAGGCGTCGAGCGCGGCCTGCGTAGCCTGCACGACCAGCGGGAGGTGGCGGACGAAATACGCCAGCGGCAAGAGCCAGAAGGTGCCGACGAGGATCTGCCCGAAGCCCAGCGCGCTCGGCTCGTCGAACGCCACGATCAGCCCGAGCGCGATCACGGTCCCCGGCACGGCGAACGGCAGCAGCGCGAACGCGCGCAAGAGGCCGCGCCCCACCACCTGCGTCTTCGCGATCACGAGCGCCGTCGCCACGCCGAAGACTATGTTCGCCGCCGTGGCGACGGTCGCCATCCAGAGGCTGTTGCGGATCGGCGCGGCCACGTCGGGGTCGGCGAAGACCGCGCGCCAGTTGTCGAGCGTGTAGGCGGGCGGCAGCACCTGCGTCGTCCACGCGCCCTCCTGCACGAAGGAGAGCAGCACCACCATCGCGACAGGGAGCAGCACGAAGAGCAGCATCGCACCGACGGCCACGCCTGCGAGCGCTCGCGCCCAGCCGCTGCGGATCGGCGTCCCGCCGCGTCCCGCGCCCTTCCCTGCGACGCCGCCCAGCGGACCCCGCCCTCGCCCAGAGACACGGGGCCCCAGTTCGAGCCCGACGAGGAAGAGCAGGCACAGACTCGTCAGCACCACGCTCGCCGTGGCCGAGAGGGCGAGGTTGCCGTTGATCTTTTGCTGGTAGATGTAGACGGTGAGGAACGGCTCGTCCTCGGCGAACAGGAGCGGCGCGGTGAAGCTCGCCATCGCGACCATGAACACGAGCAGCGCGGCCCCGACGAGCGCCGGACGGAGGAGCGGCAGCACGACCCGCCGCAGCGTCGTCCAGCCCGAGGCCCCGAGGTCCGCCGACGCGTCGAGGAGGCTCCGGTCGAGGCGCGCGAGCGCAGCGGCGACGAAGAGGTAGAAATAGACGTAAAACGCGTAGACGTGGACGAGCCACACCGCCGAGAGCCCTTCGAAGCGGAACGGGACCGCATCGAGACCGAGCGCGACCTGGAGGGCGCGCGGGATCACGCCGCTCTCGCTGTAGAGGAACAGGAACGCGAGCACGCCCACGAGCGGCGGCAGCGCGAGCGGCAGCACGGCCACGCCTTGCAGGAGGCCCTTGAGCGGGAGGTCGTAGCGGAAGAAGGTGTACGCGAGCGCGGTCCCGAGCACGCCCGCGCCCACGACTGTCGCGAGCGCGATGCCGACCGAGTTGGTGAGCGCCCGCACGCCCGCCGCGTCCCACCCGTCGAAGAACGTCCGGAGCCCTGCGCCCTCCAGCCCGAGCGCGAACGTGGCGAGGTTGGGCCAGAGCACGTAGCCCCCGAGCACGACCGCAACAGCGGCGGCGAGGGCGTAGGCAGCGCGGCGGGTAAGCACGGGGACGGTGCGGCGGTGGACGGTGCGGCGGTGGACGGTGCGGCAGCACCCGGTCCTTCCAAGATCGCAACCGGGCGGGTAAGCGCGGCGTACCTCGGCGCATCAAGACCCACGCTCTCTCCTGCTGCGCTGCCATGCCGCTTGCTACGCCGATATCCCCCTCGAAGACCGCCCCGGTGGAAACCGCCCGTGTGCGGATCTACACCTACCCGGACTGCCCTGACACGGAGCGTATCGTCGCGTTCCTGGATGCGCAGGCGGTCGCGTATGCGCTCGACGACCTGGAAGGCTTGCCCTCCGACGGGGACTGCGGCTTCGTCTCCCCCACCATCGAGATCGGCCGCGACGTACTCGTACGCCCCGACTGCGGCGACCTCGAGCGCCTCCTCCGCAGCCACGGCCTCATCACCGGCCGACCCGCGATGCCCTCGGGGGCCGCAGCATCCGCTTGCCCAACGAGGAAGGCGGCCTGAGTTTCTTGCCAGAGCGTGACGCCGTGCTGTGTGTTGCGTATTTACTTCGTGATGCTTCGCATTCGTCTTGCGTGTGTAGATGTAGGCACGCAACACGCAACCTGACCACCGGACACTTTTTCTTGACGGTGCCCAATACGGCTCCTTCTGCACCTGAAGCCCCGTTTGTGTCATCCCGGACTTGATTACTGGCGTGAACCTGCGGTTTCGGGATCTCTGACGACTCGGGTGATCTGCT
>JBCDFO010000398.1:0-4387 GCA_039177895.1 Bacteroidota bacterium | reverse complement strand
GCTAGCGGGAAGGTAGCGCGGGAGCTGCTGTCGAAAACGGACCCATTCTCCAAGCGGCCTTCGTAGGCTACAACGACTACGCTGTTGGCGTTAGCGATGGTCACGATGTCGATCAGCGTGACTTCAAAGATCAGCGTAGCGTCGGGTGGGATGCCGCTGTCGGAGGGCGGATTCGAACCGTATGCCTCCTCCGGCGGGACCGAGAAGGTCTTGGTCTCACCGACTTCCATGCCCGTGATGCCACTGCGGAAGCCAGGAATGGTGTTGACGAGCGCCAAGGTGGCGCGAGAGCTGCTGTCGAAGACAGTTCCGTTCTCCAGGCGGCCCTCGAATGCTACGATGACCACGCTGTTGGCGTTAGCTACGGTACCAATGTTCAGGTCAGTATTGTCTACCTCATCGTCGCTGGAGTCGCATGCTGAGAACGCGATCATTAGGAGAAGCGCGGTCAGGAGCGAAGGCAAAGGGCGCATGAGAAGCGGTAATGGTGAAGTCGAAACGAGCAGTACAAGATCGCACTAGAGGGGATCGCGGACCGGAGAAGAATGCGCCCCCAGTTGTCGGGTGAGGCATGGCATCTGAGACGGATCGTTTCAGAGTCGACTTCGTTCAGGATCTCCTACCCATTGACCGTCGCCCTCAATGCCGAACACGCTCACTACGATCTCAATCGCTGTCAACGGGGCCCCGCGCGACGTGCCCGCTGGCGGCACCGTCGCTGACCTGCTCGACCACCTCGGCATCGGCGCGCACGTGAAGGGCGTTGCCGTTGCGCTCGGCGACACCGTGGTGCCGCACGCGCGCTGGGCGACCACGTCCGTCGAAGCCGGGGCCCGCGTTGAGATCATCACCGCCACCGCTGGCGGGTGACCCCGTTTGCCATGCAGGCCCCGCCTACGACCTCCCCCGACCCGCTCACGGTCGGCAGCCTCACGCTCGCCTCGCGCGTGCTCGTCGGCACGAGCCGTTACCCGAGCCTCCAGACGCTCCTCGACGCGCTCGACGCCTCGGGGACGGAGCTCGCGACCGTCTCGATCCGCCGCGTCCACCTCGGCCAGACCGAGGGCGAGAGCCTCCTCGGCCACCTCCGGCAGCGCGGCCTCGCCCTCCTGCCCAACACCGCCGGGTGCTACACCGCCCGCGAGGCCGTCCTCACCGCCCAGCTGGCGCGCGAGGCGCTGGAGACGAACCGCGTCAAGCTCGAGGTCATCGGCGACGACGAGACGCTCTACCCGGACGCCGTGCAGACGCTCCGCGCCGCCGAGACGCTCGTCGGCGACGGCTTCGAGGTGTGGGCCTACTGCGGCGACGACCCGATCACGGCGCGCAAGCTCGCCGACCTCGGCTGTGCGGCCGTGATGCCGCTCGCTGCCCCCATCGGCAGCGGGATGGGGGTCGTGAACCCCTACGCGCTCCGCATCATCCGCGAGCTGCTCCCCGATACGCCGCTGCTCGTGGACGCGGGCCTCGGCACCGCCTCCGACGCCGCCCGCGCGATGGAGCTCGGCTACGACGGCATCCTGCTCAACACGGCCATTGCCCAAGCCGAGCATCCCGTGGACATGGCGCGTGCCTTCCGGCTCGCCACCGAGGCCGGGCGGCTGGCCTACCGCGCCGGGCGCATTCCGCGCCGCCTCTACGCGCAGGCGTCGAGTCCCGAGGACGGCCGCATCGCGGTAGATACGGCGTGGTGACGGCACGGCGGAGAGCGGAGAGGGCAAAGCAGGAAGGGGGACTGCTGCCACGCCTGGTGCTGATCGCTGATCGGTTCACGTCGGCGACGCACGCGGATGCAGCAGTCGAGGCTGTGCGCGGCGGGGTCCGATGGGTGCACCTGCGCGACCATACGGCCGACAGCGCCGCATTCGCGTCGGCTTCGCGTCGCCTCGTTCACCAGCTGCGGGCGGTTGCGCCGGACGTACGGATCAGCGTGAATACGCGTCTTGACGTAGCGCACAGCCTCGGGCTCGATGGGCATGTGGGCACGCGCGGGCCATCGGTGGCACAGGCGCGGGCAGCGCTGCCAGACGCCCTCATCGGCTACTCCGCGCACAGCGCCGACGAGGCCCGGCAGGCAGAGGCCGCCGGGGGCGACTATCTCCTCTTCAGCCCGATCTTCCCGACGTCTAGCAAGCCAGGTCATCCGGGCGTCGGCCTCGACGCGCTGCGGGCGGTCTGTGCTGCGGTCGCCGTCCCGGTCTTCGCGCTCGGTGGACTCACGCCCGCCAGTGTGCCCGCCTGCCTCAATGCGGGGGCCCACGGCGTCGCGGTGCTCTCGGGCATCCTGAACGCTTCCGACCCCACCGCGGCCGCCCGCGCCTATCTCGACGGTCTCTCCTAACTCCACGTCTACGCTCACCCGTGTCTACCTCTTCCCCCCCTCACCCCGTCGCGCTCACCATCGCTGGGAGCGACTCCGGCGGCGGCGCGGGCATCCAGGCCGACCTCAAGGCCATGCACGCGCACGGCGTCTTCGGCATGAGCGTCCTCACGGCGATCACCGCGCAGAATTCCCACGCCGTCACCGTTGCGTACGACCTCCCCACGGACCTCGTCACTGCGCAGATCGACGCCGTCGCGGAGGACTTCGCGATCCACGCGGTCAAGACCGGGATGCTCTCCTCCAGCGTCCTCATTGACGCCGTCGCCGATGGAATCGAGCGGCACGGTCTGGGGCCCGTGGTGGTCGATCCGGTGATGATCTCCAAGAGTGGCTTCTCGCTGCTCAAGCCGGAGGCGGTAGCGGCGGTGAAGGCACGGATGCTGCCGCTGGCGCACCTCGTCACGCCCAACACCCACGAGGCCGAGGCGTTGACGGGCCAGCCCGTCCGCACGCTCGACGACGCGCAGGAGGCAGCCGCAGCGATCCACGCGATGGGACCGCAGGCCGTGCTCGTCAAGGGTGGACACCTCCTGCTGGACGGGGAGTCGGAGCCCGACGCCGTGGACGTGCTCTTCGATGGCACCGCGTTCGCCTTATTCCGCAGCCCCCGCATCGATACGCCGCACACGCATGGGACAGGTTGCACCTACGCGAGCGCTATCGCCGCGGGACTGGCTCGCGGCTTCGACCTCGCAGTCGCCGTGGGACGCGCCAAGGCGTACCTCACCGAGGCCATCCGGCAGGCGCTTCCGCTGGGCCAGGGCCATGGGCCGGTGCACCACTTCTGGCACCTCGACGCGGAGCGTGCCGCGTCTCCGGACCTCGCCTGAGGCGCTCTGCCGAGTCTTCACTTGGGGGACGAACCGGGCGCGCTCTATATTTGTCGTCCTGTGCGGCACACATGGTCGTGCTGCGCGACGTGCCCGTAGCTCAGCTGGATAGAGCGTCTGACTACGGATCAGAAGGTCGGGGGTTCGAATCCTCCCGGGCACGCCAAACGCCCCAGATCAGCGCATACGTCCGATCTGGGGCGTTTTTTGGTTTCGTCTCCGACAGGGGTAGGAGCGCACAACGCTGCATCGTTGGGACGGCTGAGGTGGTAACGTTGCGCCGCATTCTGACCGATGGCCTGCCGTCCGGAGAGGTTGGGGTCACCGAGGCGGGCGAGGTGCTCACCGCGGTCCTCGTGCTCACCGCGGTCCTCTGTCCGTGTAGGGAAATCCCTCGCGGCCGTAGGCGTGACGCCCCCTAGGTCGCTCGGTGCGCGCGCCCAGTATGCTTGCCCCGTCCGCATCGGTCACGTGTTCAGCTTTTTGTCGCCCCCATGACGCTCTACGTTCTCGGTATCAGCCACGAGCGCGCCTCGGTCGCGGCCCGCGAAGCATTCGCACTACCGCCAGCGTCGCTGCGTCGCTTCTATGCGCGGTGGACGGCAACCACAGACGCGGCGTGCGTCGTTCTCAGCACGTGCAACCGCACCGAGGTGGTGCTGCATGGCACCAGGCAGGACGTTGCCCTCGCGGAAGCGCTGCTGGCGTCCGAGGCGGGAGCCGCGTGGCCTACGCCTGTCGCCTTCCTGCACGACGACGAGGCGGCGGTGCGCCACACGCTGAGCGTGACAGCCGGGCTCCGCTCACTCGTCCTCGGGGACGCCCAGATCCTCTATCAGGTAAAGGAAGCCTATCGGGTCGCGGTCGATGCAGAGGCCGTCGACGCGGTGCTCCACCGGCTGATGCACACCGCTTTCCGCGCCGCGAAGCAGGTCCGCACCGAAACCGGACTGGCGCACGGGGCGGCCTCGGTGTCGAGCCGAGCGGTGGCAGTGGCGCGGGCGCACGCTCCCGGCCGCCAACTCGATGGGCAGCGCGTCGTGCTCGTGGGGGCCGGGCAGATGGCCCTCGCCGCCCTCAACGCGCTCGCCTCGCACGACCTCGCGAGCCTCACCATCACGAATCGGTCCCGCGAGCGGGCCGAAGCCCTCGCGCGTCGGTACGGCGGCCAGGT
>JBCDFO010000397.1:0-4395 GCA_039177895.1 Bacteroidota bacterium | reverse complement strand
GCCCACGCTGATACCGAATAGCGACCCCGCGCAGGCCGGCGAACGCCGGGATCACCCGCCTGCTCTTCTCCACGTCGCTATTCAGAGTATGTACGTCTGCCACCGCCTCCGAACCCTGACGGTTCTTTTCTTGACGCTTGTTTGTGGCCTCCCTGCCGCCACCGCGTCATCCCCCGAGCTAGCGCCGCGCGAAGCTTTCGCTGCGTCGGGCAACCTCGACTGCACCCTCAACCAAGCCCTTATTTCCGGCCTTGCCTGGACCAATGCCCTCGCGCCCATCGGCGCGACGCAGCTGTGGAGCGACCCCGCCACCTGGGGCGGCCAGGTCCCCCGCCCCGGTGCCAACGTCTTAGTCCCCGCTGGTCAGCACATCGTCCTCGACATCGAGACGCCCGCGCTGGGCGGCGTCCGGGTGGAGGGCACGCTGTCGTTCGCCGACAAGCCCGTCGCAATGACGGCAGACTGGATCCTCGTCAGCGGTCCCACCGCCCGCTTCGAGATCGGTGCGGAAGACGCTCCTTATCGTCACAAGGCCACGATCACGCTCACGGCCGACGACCCGACGGAAAACGTGGCGGGCACCGGTATCATGTCGATGGGCACCAAGTTTCTCGCGACGATGAACGGCGGCTCCATCGGCATCCACGGACACCGCCGCGACGCCGTGTCGTGGACCGTCCTCGACGCCCACGTGCGTCCCGGCGACACCGAAATCGTGCTCGCGCGCGCCGTCGACTGGCGGGCGGGCGACCGGATCGTCGTGGCGCCGAGCGGCTACTCGCCGTTCGAAGCCGAGATGCGCACCGTCGCGAACGTGTCAGGCAACGGCAAGCGGGTGACGCTCACCGAGCCGCTCGCCTACCGCCACTTCGGCGAAGTCCAGACCATCGAAGGGCGCACCATCGACATGCGCGCGGAAGTGGGGCTGCTCACCCGCGACATCCTCATCCAGGGCGATGCTGCCAGCACGACGCGCGTCGACGACTATGGCTACACGACGGGCTTTGGTGGCCACATCATGCTCATGTCCGGTGGTACGGCCAAGATCGAAGGCGTTGAGCTCTACCGGATGGGGCAGACCGGCGGCAAAGGCCGGTATCCGATCCACTGGCACCTCGCCGGCGACCGCGAGGGTGACTACGCGCGCAGCAACTCGATCCACCACAGCTTCCAGCGCGCCGCCGTCGTCCACAACACGCAGCGCGTGACCATCGAGGACAACGTGGCCTACCACGTCCTCGACCACATGTACGTCTTCTCCGAGGAAGGCGAGGAATATGACAACCGCTTTATTGGCAACCTCGGCGTGCTCAACTTTGCCAAGAAGGTGCAGGACTTCGCGTTTCCGCGCGCGCAGTCGGAGCGGATGTCGAACCAGGGCGAGGAGCGCTCGGGCATCTTCTGGGGCCGCAACCCCCACAACGTGCTGATCGGCAACCGCGCGGCCGGGAGCTACATGGGCCACGGCTTCTTCTACGACCAGCAGCACATCCAGGGCTTCGCGGGCCTCCGGCGCTACCTCCACCAGGACAAGCCGATCACGTTCACCGGCAACGTTGCCCACACCATCTTCGACTACCCCGGCGGCGGCTCGTTCGACTCCTACGGCCCAGAAACGCGCGGCTCCGGTCTCATGATCGGCTTTCGCGAGGGCCCCTACCCGCTCGTCTTCGGCCCGGATTTCCTGGCCTACAAAGTGAGCCACTCCGGCGTCTGGATCGAGGAGGAGAACGAGACCATCGTGGGTGCTACCGTAGCTGACGCAGGCATCGGCGTGACGCCGTTCCTCGGCCAGATCCGCGACCTGTTCGTGGTTGGCAACACGGCCAACGACATCGGCGGCCCGATCCCGGCCACGACGCGTCACCTAGCCGGCATCGGCGGCGTCAACATCACCAGCCAGGCGCAGAAGAAGCAAGGCGAGAACGACCGCCGCCTCCGCATCGACGGGGCCACGTTTGTGGACCTGGAGCCGGCGGGCATCACGGTCGAATGGCGCGAGTTCATGCTCGGCAGCGAGGTCTCGGGCCTCGAGTTCATCCGCACGGAGCCGATCTTCTTCTTCGAGAAGATGCAGCGCGGCTCGATCTTCGATGCCGACGGCTCGCTCTCCGGCACCGGCCGGCCGGGCTCCGTCCACGGCGAAGGCGACGCGGCGGCCCAGGCGAACGGGTGCGACTGGCGCGGCAGTTGGAGCGGCTGGTTCTGCCCCGACGACGGCGTGCTCAACGCCCCGACGCCCGCCCTCTCCGTCCTCGACGCCGAGCCGGGCGTGGCTTTCGACTACTGGCAGGATGACTTCATGCAGCTCCCCAAGGTCGAAACCCTAGGCACCGCCACCGGGCGCGGGACGGCGCGCACGTTCGACCTGAACGCGCTCCCCGCAATGTCGGGCCACGCGGTCCGCTTCGAAGGCTTCCTCAACGTCCCGACGACGGGCACCTACCGCTTCGTGCTCGACGCGAAGGAAGGCGGCGCGGTGTCGGTCAACGGCGAGACGCTGATCTGGGGCAGCCGTCCCGGCCAGCCGCGGCCTCACGAGGGCTACGTCCGCCTCGAAGCAGGTTTCCACGCGATTGCGGTGGACCACTATAAGCGCCTGAGCAACCCGCAGTTGCAGCTCAGCTGGTCCGGTCCCGGCTTCGCGATGCGGCCTGTCCGTGAGGCTGATCTCGTGCGCGGCACCGGGACGGGCGGCGGCCCGACTGATCCCCCGCCGCCTCCGCCGCCGGGCGAGAACCAGGCTCCTGCGGTGGTGATTACCTCGCCGACTGACGGCGGCTCCGTGGACGCAGGGCGCTCGGTCCAGCTTCGCGCCGACGCCAGCGACACGGACGGGGTCGTGACTCGCGTCGCCTTCCTCGTAGACGGCGAGGTCATCGGCGAAGACACGTCGGCGCCGTTCTCGGTCCGCGTCCGCCGTGCGCCGCAGGGGACCTACGTCCTCACCGCCGTCGCCACCGACAACGAGGGGGCCACGACGACCTCATCTACGGTCACCGTGACAGTTGGCTCGGGCGTTCGCACGGCGCAGACCGGCGGCGCGAGTGCCTGGGCCATCGACGAAGACGACATGCTCCCGACGGAACTGGCTGTTGGCGGATTCTACCCGAACCCGTTCAACGCAGCCACCACCGCCCGCCTCGACATCGCCGACGAGGGCGACTACGAGGTGGCGATCTACGACGTCACCGGCCGCCTCGTACAGTCCTACGCGCTCTTCGACGCGCAGCCCGGCACCGTCTCGGTGCGCCTAGACCTGAGCAGCCATGCCAGCGGCGTCTACGTGATGCAGGCCCGGCACCGCGAGACTGGGCGCAGCGTCTCCGCACAGATGACGCTGGTGCGGTAGGTCGTCGGCTGCTGGCTCTCAGCCTTTGGCTGTTGATCCGCGCCGGTAACTGCTGCGGCCCGCTCCAACCTCTGGGGCGGGCCGCGTTGTATGTGTGATCCCACCAACAGCTAGCAGCCACCAGCCAACAGCTACCCCAACACCTCGACGGCGCGGCGCATCCGCCGGACGCAGCCGTCTTTGCCGATGGCTGCCATCAGGTCGAAGAGCCCAGGGCCGAACGTGACGCCGCTGATGGCGAGGCGCGTCGGGTGGATGAGGCGTCCTGCTCCGACCTCGCGGGCTTCGGTGATCGCGCGGAGTTCATGCTCCAGCGTCTCCGTGTCGAAGGTGTCGAGTTCGTCCAGGCGGTCAGCGTAGGCCGCGACGAGGTCAGCGGCGTCGGCCTTCCAGCGCTTCTTGACGCCCTTGGGATCGTACTCCGTCGGATCCTCGAAGAAGTAACGCGCCTCGGCGACCTCGTGTGGGAACGTGACACGGTCCTGCATCAGCCGCGCGACCTCGTGAAGCGTGGCGTCGTCGAAGTCGAGGTCGGCGGCATCCAGCGCGGGACGTACGGCTTCCGCAAACGCCTCGATGGGCTGCTCGCGGAGCACCTGGCCGTTGAACCAGCGCAGCTTGTCCAGATCGAACTTCGCACCTGACTTGCTCACGCCGTCGAAGTCGAACGCGGCGATGAGTTCGTCGCGGGTGAAGCGCTCCTGCTCGGTGCCCGGGTTCCAGCCCAGCAGCGCGAGGAAGTTCACGAGCGCCTCGGGGTCGTAGCCCTCGGCGCGGTACTGCTCCACCGACACCGGGATGCCGAGCGACTCGGCGTTGCGCTTCGAGAGCTTACCGCCAGAAGGCGCAAGGATGAGCGGCAGGTGCGCCATGCGTGGCGGCGTCCAGCCGAACGCCTGGTAGAGCAGCAGATGCTTCGGCACGCTCGGCAGCCACTCCTCGCCCCGGATCACGTGCGTGATCTGCATGTGGTGATCGTCCACGATGTTGGCGAGGTGGTAGGTCGGCATCCCGTCTGACTTGAGGAGCACCTGGTCGTCGAT
>JBCDFO010000396.1:0-4402 GCA_039177895.1 Bacteroidota bacterium | reverse complement strand
GTCTCGATGACGTAGTCGGGCAGCGCTTCGCGGCGCTCGTCGAGCTTCTCGCGGAGCTCGTCAGCCTCCGCGCCGCCGGGGTCGGTCTCGCCGAGCTCGTCCTGGATCGCCTTCATCTGCTGGCGCAGGAGGAACTCGCGCTGCTGCTGGTCCACGTCGGACTTCACCTTCGTGCGGATCTCCTCGCTGATTTCCAGCACGCGGATCTCCTGTTCGAGGTGGTCGAGCACGAGCGCGGCGCGCTCCAGGATCGGGCGCGTCTCCAGCAATTCCTGCTTCTTCTCGACGTCGATCTGGAGGTTTGACGCGATGAAGTGGATGAGGAAGCTCGCCGACTCGATGTTCTGGATCGCGTAGGCCGCCTCCGAGGGGAGGTTCGGCGACATGTTCACGATCTGGACGGCGAGTTCCTTGATGGAGCGAACGCGCGCGGCGAGTTCGGCGTCATCGGCGGCTTCTTCCGCTTCCGGGATCGGCTCGACGGAGGCGCGGAAGTAGGGCTCTTCCTGCGTGTATTCGCCGACGGCGAAGCGACGCTTGCCCTGGATCACGATGGAGACGGAGCCGTCCGGCATCTTGATCAGCTTCAGGATGTTGGCGGCCGTGCCAACGGGGTAGAGGTCGTCGGTGCCGGGGTCCTCCACGTCGGCGCTCTTCTGCGCCACGACGCCGATGAGCTTGTCGCTCGCGTAGGCATCTTTGACGAGCTTGAGCGACGCGTCGCGCCCGACCGTGATCGGGAGGACGACGCCGGGAAAGAGGACCGTGTTGCGGAGAGCGAGGATGGCGAGGTCGTCGGGCAGGGCCGACTCGGCCATCTCTTTCTCCTCATCGGGCGTGAGGAGCGGAATCGACTGCTCCGCGTCCGAGTCAGACGCGAGGCGGTAGGAGAGGGGAGCGTGAACGTCGAAGGGCACAGAAATGGGGGCTGTGGTGGCGCAGGCCGGTGCGGTCCGCATGGATGTTTCCTGAGCCAGGGGTCAAGAACTAGGCCAAGCCGTCGAGTGTGCCAGAGTGGCAGGGAGGGGTTGTTGGTTCACCGTGGATGGTGATTGGTGGAAAACAGGCACCATGCCGCCGTCAAAACCAAGAACTATCAACCAACAACCAATCACCAGCTAACCTTTTCGCTTCCCGAACAGCTTGTCGAGCACCTTCTCGTTGGTCAGCAGCGCGGTCAAGCCAGCCAGCACTAGTTCGCCGACGAGCTTGCGGCCGGTGCTGAACTTGAAGAGGCCCACGAAGGCTTTGCCGAGCCCTTTCCCCACGCCCTTGATGAGCGCTCCGCCGACCTTGATAACGAGCGGGATCAGGATCGCTGCGCCGAGAAAGCCGATCACGGAGTTGACGGCGGCGGTGCGGACGGGCTTGGTAGACATGGGGCGGCGGGGAGCGGGCTAGAGGTGAGGCCGGGCGCAGCGTGACGATGCCGATTGCGAGTGTTCAGCGCCTCGTCCTATTCTACAGTCCAACGATCCTACAATCCCAACAGGTCCCCCACCTATGGCTGACGTTCCCCGCTACTGGACGACCGAGTTCATCGAGGCCTTCGTCGAGGCGATCAACGACGACGACGACTTCCAGCAGACCGCCCGCAAGTTCTCCGACACCATCGTCTTCCGCTGCCTCGACACGCCCGACGGCAAGGACATCGAGGCGGCCTACGAGTTCGACGAGGGCGAGATCGTGAGCGTCGAGATCTGGGAGGAAGACGCGCCGTCCGACGACCTCCGCGGCGAGCCGTTCGACAAGAAGACCGCGATGGCGCGGGCCACCGCCCCGTACCCCGTCTGGGTCAAGCTCGACAAGGGCGAGATGAACGCACTCCAGGCGCTCACGTCACCTGACTACAACGTCGAGGGGCCGAAGCTGAAGATCATGGCCAACATGGGCGTCCTCAACGGCATGGGCGACGTGGCCTCGAAGGTCACCAAGACGTACTAATTCCCAGCACATGCCGCCGAGCGAGAAGCTCCGGTGTACGCCCAGCGAAGGCTCGAAGGAGATTGACGCAGTGCGGCATTAACGCTGTTAGCCTCCGAACAATTGGGGAGCTAGCACATTGACTTTCAACCTCGCGTTCCAGCGCGGCTCACCTCTCCCTCAACGCTACCCGTATCTGACCATGGCCAAGAAGAAGAAAAAGGTCGTCGTCTCGACCAAGAAAAAGAAGAAGTCCTCCGACGCGCCAAAGGCAACGACCTCCAAGTCCTCGTCGAGCGCGCTCTTCACGATCCCGAACAACCTGGCTGACCAGGCGCGCGACATCTGGATGGCGGGCCTCGGCGCGCTGTCCGCAGTCGAGGAGGAGGGCGCGAAGCTCTTCAACACGCTCGTGCAGCGCGGCGAGGAGTGGGAGCGCACCGGCAAGAAGCAGCTGAAGGCCGCGACGGACACTGCCAAGAAGCAGGCCGACGAGGCCACCGAGGCGGCGACGGAAACCTTCAAGGAGATGACCGCCGCTACGGCGAAGCTGATCGACGACCTCGAAGACCGCATCGAGAAGGCCGTCGAGCCGGTGCTCGAGCGCATGGGCGTGCCCGGCAAGCAGGACCTCGCGGCGCTCACGGCGCAGATCGAGATGCTCACCGAGAAGCTCGAACGCATCGCGAAGGACGACCGCACCAAGACGTCGACGAAGGCGAAGAAGGCCGCCGAGGCAGTCTCGGATGCCGTCGCCGGTGCCAAGGAGTCCGTCAAGAAGAAGCCCGCTGCCAAGAAGAAGGCGGCCCCCAAGAAACCTGCCCCCTCGGTCTACGCGGTCGAGAAGCACGCCGATGGCTGGGCGGTGATGAAGGAAGGCAACGAGCGCGCCACCAGCGTCCACGGCACGAAGGCGGCGGCGGTCAAGGACGCTCGCGAGACTGCCAAGGCGCATGCCCCAAGCATGCTCGTCATCTACAAGGCCGACGGCACCGAGCAGGAGCGCAACACCTACGAAGCCGAGTAGCTCGGACGCCCTGCGCGTTACACGACGCAGATCCCCTGATGCGGGCTCTCATCCACGCGATGGGAGCCCGCGTTTTTTGCGGTGTGTTGCGCTCAAGCGCTACCCTGCGAGGTCATTACCGAGAATCTGTAGGGCAAGCGCGGGCAGCAGCATCCACATCAATCGCTTGTGAGCCAGATGGCTGCTCGGTCAGGACGCCGTCAAATGGTGTCGCGTGATATCCTTTAAGAGCGGCGGAGCAAAACGAACGCACTACGCTCTAACCTACACCTCGTAGGTCAGCTCGAGCCGCGCCAGGGCTGGGCTCGGCGGAGCCGGGCTCAGTTGAGCCGCATCGACAGCTTCGGCCGCGGGCGCTCCACGTGCAGGTGGTCCGTCACCGCCCGCACGCCACTCAGGGCGGCGATGCGGCCGAATACGGTCTCCCGATCTGCCTCCGAGTCCACGCTTCCATAGACCGTAACAACACCGTCGATCACGTGAAAATGCAAGCCTTTGTAGCGTTTCGTATTCCCACGCTCGAACGAGGCAAACAGCCGCTCGGCGAGGGCGCGGTCTTCCATCGTGCGCGTGCGGCGCGCCCGCAAGCCATCGAGGAGCGCACGGAGTGGCGCCAGCGGCGACCACGCGGAGGACGAGTTGGGAGCAGGCGAAGGCACGGGCGGAAAGGCTGATCCGATTTCCGCTCGAACAAAGAACGTACCAGCCTAGAAGACGCCGTTGAGTTGACCGCTTTGGTCTGAGCGTGGGACATCGAGCTTGAGGAAATCCCGCAGCTGTCCGCTCTTGACGTAGATCGAGAACCCGAAGCGCTTGAACGTGCCGAAAGGGACCCAATTGAATTGCATCTCCCAGCAATGCAGGTCGCGCACGAGCGTGAGCTGGCTCGTTGAGATCTCTTTTTCCACGAAGTCGTACCCCGTTGAGCCGGTGACGCGCCAGGAGGGGGTGAGTTGGAGCGTGAGCCCTGATATGTTGAGAATGGCCCGCTCCTGCTTATCGCGGGTCCCGACTGGGGGCGTGTAGTTGTAGACGAAGCTGAGCGATGTGCGCCACGGCACATTGTAGCTGACGTACTGTGGCGCGTCGAGGTGTGCGAGCTCGGCGTAGGGATCGTCTGGAAACAGATCTTGGATTCTCGGACCTGGGTCCGATGGGCCTGGTTCGAGGCGCCCTCCGGGGCCGATGGAGGTCCGTACGCTGAGCGAGAAATTGGTCGGGCGTAGTAGCCGTCCCGTGGCGGCGAAGTAGCTTTGCGCGATTTCCCGCCCGAGTTCGTTGGTGGCGTAGAACGAGTAGGTTGCGCTGCCACTGAGCGTGAGGGCCCGCCCAATGCTCGTGGATGCATTGAGTCGCAGCGTGGAGAAGCGCAGACTGTCGCGCTCGAAGTCGTAGGACGTGCTCGCGTTCAGGCGAAGTAGCTGCAGCGGCTCGCGCTCGATCACACCGGTC
>JBCDFO010000395.1:0-4408 GCA_039177895.1 Bacteroidota bacterium | reverse complement strand
GCCGCGCGTCCAGCGGTAGCGCTGCTTGAGGAGCTGCGTGAGCTGGTTCGGAGCCTCCGTCCAAGAGACGGCACCGGGCTCGTAGACCACGCGCCAGCCGTTGCGGAGGATCTTGAGCGTGATGTCGCAGTCCTCGGCGAAGGTGTCAGAGGCGTACCACCCCGCCTGCACGATGGCGCTCTTGCGGAAGAGCCCGACGGGTCCGGGGATGATGTTCACGAGGCGGACCGCGCTCTGCGCCGCGCGCACCATGTTGAGGCCCTCGATGTATTCGAGCGCCTGGAGCTTCGTCCAGAGCGAGTCGCGGTTCTGGACCTTCACGTTGCCCGCCACGGCCCCGATCTCCGGGTCGCGGAGGTGGCGGATGGCGCGGCGGAGCGTCTCCGGCGAGAGCTGCGAGTCGCCGTCGACGCAGAGCACGAAGTCGTGCTGGCTGGCCGCGATGCCCGCGTTGAGTGCCGTCGCCTTGCCGCCGTTGGGCTTCGTGACGAGGCGCACCTCGGCGCGCCCGCCATGCGTGTTCTGGTAGACGCCTACCAGCCGCTCGGCGATCTCGTTCGTGCCGTCCTTCGAGCCGTCGTCCACAACGAGCACCTCGAAGTGTGGGTAGTCTTGCTCGATGAGGCTGAGGATGGTCCGCTCAATGAGCACGTCCTCATTGTAGGCCGGGACGATGATCGAGATGGGCGGCGTGAAGGCCTGGACGAGGCTGGTGCCATCGGCTTCCGCGCGGGCGTAGGCGGCTTCCTGGGCGGTGTACTTCGCGTTGTAGACATACGACAGCGCGAGCACGCCGAAGTAGCGCACGAGCAGCACCGTCAGAAACAGCAGCAGCGCCACCACAGAGGCGTACACGAAGAGCCCCCGCCACCCGAACGGCATCGCGATGCCCCAGCCGAAGGGGTCGGTCATGCTCACCCAGATCGCGCCCGCGAGGAGCCCACTCAGCGCGCTCAGCCATGCGATGCGCCGGAGGTAGCGCCCGCCCTCGCGCACCGGCGCCGTGTGCGGCGTCATCGGCACCGGCGGCACAAACGGCCGCCGCACCACAGGGGCTACCACGTCTTCCTTTCGCGTAGGGAGAGACGAGGAGCGGTCGTTCTGGGACGTTTCGGTGGCCATCCAGGCTATCGGCTGTCAGCTATCGGCGATGAGTAGAGCTGACAGCCGATAGCCGTCAGCCAACAGCCCCTACAGCGCCACATACAGCGCGCCGCCGAAGAGGACGCTCGTGAAGCGCCCCTCGCCGTCGTCGAGCACGCGGGCCGAGTTGGAGAAGCGCGCGTTGAGCCCGAGCCCGATGGTGCGGCCGAGTTGGTAGACCACATCTGCTTCGAGGCGCGTCGTGAGGAAGCCCTGCGCGGGCGCGACCACGCCGACGGCCCCGAGCGCGCGCACGTAGGTCCCGCCGCGCGGGTTGCGCTCCCACTCGACGAACCCTTCGAGGTTTTGGAAGGCCTCGTCGGCGGGCGAGAAGAAGTAGTCGCGCTCCTCGTCGTACTGCAGGCGGAAGTAGCGCGGGCCGATCCACACGCCGCCCGCGCGGGTGCGGAAGAGGCGCAGCCCGGCCTGCCCTTCGAGCGACGAGCCGCCCGTGATGCGGCGGTCGCCCGTGGCCAGCAGCGGGTCGATGTCGGAGATGCGGAGCAGCGCCGCCCGTCCACTTGCCCGGATGAGCGAGTCGGCGAGCGCCGTCGCGCCCGTCACGTCGATACGCGAGAAGCGGCTCTCGAAGGCCGGAGCGCCCGCGGCCCAGAGGTCGATGGCCCCCTCCTGCGAGCGGTAGCCCGCCGAGAGTTGCAGCCGTCCGGGGGCCTGGAAGAGCGCCCGCGCGTCGATGAACGTGCCGGTGCGCTCGAAGCCGGTGTAGGTCAGCGCGCCGCCCGAGACCGTGAGCCGCCGCGTGTAGCCCTCGCCGAAGCGCGCCTGCGCAGGACGCGGGCCGAGGTCGAGGATCGCCCCGCCGCCGAGTTCGTTGACGCGGTAGGTGAAGATCGGGCCGCTCGCCACGAAGCGCGTGCCGCGCAGCTGGTGCGTCTTGAGGTTCGCCATCAGCACGAGCGGGAGCCGCACGCCGGGCAGCGTGAACTGCGCCGAGACGCCCTGCGCCGAGCGGCGGTACTCCGCGCCGTCGCCGCCCGCCGTGATGATCTCGGCCGTGGGGACGACGAGCAGCGAGAACTGGCCGGGGTTCGCAAACCCGCCGACGCCCTGCACGCGGTCGAGCAGCGCGAGGCGCTCTTCCACGACGGGACCCGCCGATGCGTCGAGTTGCACGGCGCTCGCGTAGGCGACCTGCGCCTCCTCGTACTCCCCCGCCTCGCGGTAGGCGTCGCCCATCAGCAACCGCGCGTCCACGCGATCCGGGCGGCGCGTCGAGGCGATGCGGGCAGCTTCGGCGGCACCCGTGTAGTCGCCGGAGTCGTAGCGGTAGCGCGCGATCAGGACCTGCTCGTCGTCACCGTACTCCTCGCGCTGCAGCGCTTCCAGCACGGCGATGGCGCTCGCGTAGTCGCCTGCGTTGACGAAAGCGGCGGCCTGCTCGCGGACCGCGGCGCGCGGACGCTCACCCGTCGTGGCGAAATACTCGCCGTAGGCATTCGCGGCGGCCTCGTACTGCCCCGCGCGGTAGAGCCCGCGTGCGCCTTCGAGGGCGAGGTAGCGCTCGCGCTCCTGGAGGGCGTTGCGCCGCAGCTCGATCTCGGCCGGGTCGATGCCCGTCGCCTCAGCCTGGCGGAGGTACTGCTCGGCGCGCGTGAAGTCGTTCTGCGCGATGAAGTAGGACGAGGCGGCGAGGAGTAGCCCGGCGTCGTTTGGGTTGGCGACGAGGGCCGTCTGGAGCGCGTCGGTTGCCGCAGGCTCGGGCCGCTCGGCGCGGGCGGCCGAGTAGGCGTACATCGACACCACCTGCGGGTCGTCGGGCGCGAGGCGGTAGAGCGTCCGCGCCTGCTCCAGCGCCATCGGGTACTGCCGCGCGACGGTCAGGAAGCGCACGTAGTCGGTGCGCAGAGCGATGTCGTCGGGGTTCTGGTCGAGGAGCTGCTGGTAGAGCCCGAGCGCCGGAGCCGGGTCGGTGAGCGCGCCCGTGCGGAGGAGCACGAAGTATGGATCGAGGAGTGCCCGCAGGATCTGCTCGTCGCCAGGATTGGCCGCGCGTTCGACTTCGAGGGCGTCGATCTGCCGCTGCGCCATGTCGATCTGGTCGGCCTGGAGCCGGAAGACCTGCGCCTGGTGCGCCTCCTGGTCCACGACGTACGGCTCGCCCGCCGCGAGAACGAGGTCGGCTTCCTGATAGCGCCCCGCCGCGACGAGTTCTTCGGCGAGCGCGTACCGCGTGGCGAGGTCCGCCGGGTCCACGTTCAGCCGGAAGGTGTAGCGGTCGATGGCGTAGACGGCGTCCGACGTGCCGAGCCCGATGTCCACGTCCTCGAACCGGACGATCCATGCCTCGGTGTCGCCCTGGCGCTCTTCGAGCGTGCGCAGTTGGTCGAACGCCTCCGCGAAGCGTTCCAGGCGGATCAGTTCGTCCACGAGGGCAAAGCGCGCATCGTCGTCGTTGGGGTTGCGGTCGAGCGCGCGGGTGAGGTCGTCCACGCGGTAGCGCTCGGTGGTCCCGGCGGCGCGGGCGTAGAGGCGGTCGAAGGCGGGCGTCCCGGCCTGGCTGGCGCGGATCGGCTCTAGCACGCGCTGCGCCTCGGCGTTGCGTCCCTCGGCGAGGTAGAGCTCGGCGAGGTCGTAGCGCTTCGCCGTCTGGTTGGGGTTTGCCGCGAGGTCGCGCTCCAGCGCCGCGATGGCGTTCCCCGCCTGGTCAAGCTCGACGAGGCCGCTGCGGGCCTCCTGGTTGTTCGGGTTGAGCGCGAGCGCCTGCTCGAACGCCTGGCGGGCACGCGCGCGGTCGCTCTGCCACAGGCGGAAGTAGCCGAGCCGCATCAGCAGGTCGTCGTTGCCAGGGTAGAGGCGGAGGTACTTCTCGGCCTCAGCGGCCCCCTTGTTCGCCTGGCCGAGCGCGGCGAGCGTGACGAGGTAGCGCGTGACCACGTCCGGTGTGCCCTGCGCGCGCGCGAGGTAGTATTCGTACTGGCTCGACGCCTCCGCGTAGCGCTCTGCGTCGGTGAGCGCCTCGGCGTACTGGAGCCGGTAGAGCAGATTGCCGGGGTCCGTCTCCACCTGCCGCCGCAGCACATCGAGCTGCGAGGAGCCTGCGAGGCCCTGTCCTGAGCCTACGCGGACGCGCTGGAGCCCGACCTCAGCCTCGGCGTCGCCTGGGCGCATCGCGAGCACGCGCTCGTAGTCGGCGGCGGCCTCGGCGTTCTGGCGGCGGGCCTCGTAGGCCTGCGCCCGGAGGAGGCGGGCCGCGGCGTCGTCCGGCGTGCGGATGAGCACGTCGGTGAGCAGGCGGATCGCCTCG
>JBCDFO010000394.1:0-4431 GCA_039177895.1 Bacteroidota bacterium | reverse complement strand
GTCGAGGGTGCCGCCGCCGATGGTGCCGAGGCACATGCCGGTTTCGTAGTCCACGATGGCCGCGCCGACGGCCCCGTTGATCTGCATGGTTTCGGCGAGGGCGGTCTGGAGGGGGAGGGTGTCGAGTTGCATGAAGCTGTACATGGGTGGAAGCGTCTGACCCTACCGGACAAGGCGGCCGGGGCGTGGTCGCATACGCTTGGATAAATGACCGAAGACGTGGTGCGTCGTCTCCATCCGCAACTCAATCACTGTGCCTGTCTAACTCAAATAAATAACGAGATATGAAGTAGTGCTCTGCTGTGTTGAAATCGGAGAGATCATAGAATTGTAGCACTTGGTGCGAACGTTTTGAATGGAATCCATGGATGTTTTGAATGGTATGTGCAAAATAAATGGGCGAGGTCTCACTATGGTCAATAGGGACACCAATTGTTGCCACGGCCAACCATGGGGTTTCGAACGCTGACCTGTTCGGATCACCCACCCACGTCACAGCAGGCCCATGCGGCAGCGCGACATGCCCGGCGCTGTGTACACAGCGTGGAAGCAGCCTCCGCGATTGGCTACGGCTGCGTTGGTTCGAAACGGAGATGGAGCCACGTCTGGTCGTGCTCGGCGCTCGCGAGCGTGTAGTACGCCAGGAAGTTGGGCAGCGCCACGTGCCGCCGTTGGTTGCGCACCTGCACCACGACCTCGTCGGCGAACTGCTCGGCCTCGATCTCGTCGGCCTCGGCGAAGGGCACGCGTAGCGCGAGGTCGTAGCCGTCACCGACCTCGGTCAGGCGCGTCGCGGGCTCGCTGTGGAAGATGCCCGCCGGGTCGGCCGTCGGGGTGTCCGCAGCGTAGAGCGTGTCGCCGATGCCATCGAGAAGGTCGAGGCCGAAGACCTCCTCGCCCTGGTGCGGGACGTGCAGGATCGGCAGCGGCGCGAAGCTCGCCTCGATCTCGTCGAGGTAGCCCCGCTGGGCGGCGATGTACTTCGCCAGGAAGCCGTCGGCTACAGCCCCATCGTCGGGCAGCACGCGGTTTACCACGACGGCGTCCACGTTGTAGCCGTAGAGCTGGAGGTAGGTGTGCGCCCGCCGTGCCTCGGCGATCACCATCCGCTCTGGGTTGCAGACGAGCCGCACGGACGTCACCGCCGGGTCCTGCATGACCTGCTGGATCGCCTCCAGCTTGTCGAACAGCCGCTCCAACTCCGCATAGCCTCGGTCGAGCGGGATGCCCGTCGTCGTCCGCACCGCGAACCCGACCGACTTGATCGCGGCTTTCTGGAACGGGAACGCCTTGCCGACCCACCACTGCGTCACCTGTGGGAGCGTGAGCAGCGTCAGCGTCTCGCCCGTCGGCGCGGCGTCGAGGATGAGCAGGTCGTACTCGCCCGCGCGGTAGAACTGCTCCACCCACAGCAGCGCCGACGCCTCACCCATGCCTGGCAGCGCGGCCATCTCCTCCGCCGCCACCTTGTCGACGCCCTGCCACTTGAACACGACGAGCAGCAGGTCGCGGAGGCTCGCCCAGTGCTTCCGCATCGAGTAGTAGAGGTCGATCTCCTGCGCCCAGAGGTTCTCCGCGATGGGCGTAGGCTCCGGGCCGAGCGGGCGGTCGAGGGCGTCCGCGAGCGAGTGCGCGGGGTCCGTGGAGAGCACGAGCGTCTTGAGCCCCCGCCGCGCCGCCGCGAGCGCCGTGGCGGCCGCCGTGGTCGTCTTGCCGACGCCGCCTTTGCCGGTGAAGAGGAGAATGCGAGGCATGGTCGGTGTGTCAGTGGGTCGGTAAGCCAGTTTGTCAGTGAGAAAAGTGCTTTGGGTGTGGGAACGGGTCAAGCGTGGAAACGCAGAATTGGAGGAGCCGCACTCCGGCGGTATCGTTCGAATGAGCCCACAGTCCTCCGACACACTGCTCCCCGACACACCGAACCCTGTGCGCCGCGTTCTTCCCGTGATCCTGCTCACCCTCGCCGCAGCGTCGCTGCTGGCGGCTCCGGTGCTGTTTCTGAGCGCAGAGCGAAACGACGCGGCTGACAAGGAGGCCGCGACAGGCGACGCGGCGGCCACGGAGGCAGACGGGCCCACCTCGCCCTTCCCGGCGATGGTGCGCGGGATGACGCTCGACGCCGTGGGGCGGCCCGCCGACGACGCGCTGCCCGAGCTCGCGGCGCTCGGCGTGACGCACCTCGCGCTGATTCCCTACGCGTTCCAGCGGACCCACGACGACCCCAACCTGCGCTTCAACCCCGAGCCGGGATGGTATTCCGAAAGCGCCACCGGGGCGCGCGCACTCGCAGCCCAGGCAGACACGCTGGGGATGCAACTCATCGTCAAGCCGCAGCTGTGGCTCGGGCGCGACGAGGGCCATTGGTCGGCCACCATCGGCTTCGACACGGAGGAGAACTGGCAAGCGTGGGAAGTGCGCTACCGTGACTATCTGCTCCACCACGCGCGCCTGGCGCAGGAGCTAGACGCAGCGCTACTCGTGATCGGGACAGAGATGAGCCGTGCCATTCAGGAGCGCCCCGCCTTCTGGCGCCGCCTCGCTGACACACTGCGCACGGTGTACGACGGCCCGCTCACCTACGCTGCCAACTGGCACGACGACGCCGAGCACGTCACCTTCTGGGACGCCCTCGACGTGATCGGCCTCCAGTCGTACTACCCGCTCGCGGGCGACGCCGACACGACGCACACCGTTGCCTCCCTGCGCGATGCCTGGCAGCCACACGCCGAGACGATCCGCGCGCTGGCGACGAAGTGGGCGCGCCCGATCCTGTTCACGGAGGTCGGCTACCGGAGCGTGCCCTACGCTGCCGCCGAGCCGTGGCGTTGGCCTGAGCGCGGTGAGCTGGGCGTGGTGCCACCCGACACGACGCTCCAGCGGCAGCTCTACGAGGCGTTCTTCGAGACGTGGTGGGCCGACCCTGTCGTGGCTGGCGCGGTGTTCTGGAAGTGGCAGCCGCCCCTCGCCACGCGTCCCGATTGGCACCGCGAGACCGAGTTCGACGGCCCCGGCATCGGCTTCAACCCGCGCGGCCACTCCGCCGAGCGCGTGCTGGCGCGCTGGTTCACGAGCGAGTCCACCGCGGGCAGGGCATTTTCAAGGCCCTAATTAGGTTATCTGCACTGGCTCGGATACGTTGGGTACTCGATGTCACCGTAGGTCGCTCGTCACGGCGCACGGTCGCCGGTAACCCGTCCTGTCCACTGCCGTCTGCCTGTGCTCATGAGAAGCCGCCTTTCGACCCTCTGGGTCGCACTCGTTCTCGTTGCCTCGCTAAGTGCCGGTTGTGCCGAAGAGATCGTCGGGCCACAGACACGCGGAGCATCGCCCTCGCTCTCGGTGGTGTCGCCGGGCGGCACGGGGGAGGTCATCGGCGATGTGCTCGTTGTCAACACGTATGCCTCGGATACCGATGCCGTGCGCGTGCTCGTCGAGGGAGGCGGGCTCCCCTCGACGCCCCTCCGGCTGGTCGAGGACTCCCTCCACGTCGCTCTGCTTGATCTCGATGCGGTGTTCGGGCAGGCCGACACGGCGACCCTCACGTTCACGGCCGAGGACGAGGCGGGAAACACAACGACGGCGACGCGAACGCTCCGGCGGCAGCCAGCCTCGCTGCTCGCGGAGCGCTCCGTGGGTACCCAGCAGTTCAGCGGGCTGGCACGCTCGGCAGATGGCGCGGTGTGGTACTTCGAGCAGGCCGGGCTCACACGCTACAAGGCCGGGAGCTTCTCCCTACAAAGCACCGAGCCGTTTCTGGCCACTGGACTGGTGGCAACCGACACCGTGTGGGTGACGCGGCCGAGAGTGACGCACCCGACGACGAGCCAGCTGTTCTACTACGACAACGGCACCTTCGTCCGGGACGACCGCGTCGGCGACTCGCCGAGCAACGGGATCTTCCCGCTCAGCGCCGTAGCGCCGGATCAGGCCATCTGGTTCGGATGGTTCTCGTTCTTGCAGCGCTGGGATCGGCAGGCCACCGAGCAGCCCGTGGAGTTCGAGGCCTTGCAGCGCGGGCAGCAATTCCGCAACCTCGCCTTCGAGCCAAACGGGTTCGCGTGGGCGGCGCTCCCCGACGAGATCTACCGCGAGGTTGCGCGCGATGAATGGGAGTCCGTTCCGCTAAGCCGCTTTGGCCTGGGCGAGGAGGGGGCTGCTGCCAGCGGACCGCAGATCATGGGCGTGGGCGACCGAATCGACGGGGAGCTCTGGGCGGTGGCTCCCAACTACCTCCTGCGCCTGGACGGCCCATCGCAGCCTCTCCACGCGCTCGACGACCGGTGCGCACTCGACTTCGCCGAAGACTACGTTCCCGCGTTCGCCGATGCGGAGGAGGGGCTGTGGTTTACGGCCCGGTCCTATGTACTACGCCGGTGGCCGGACGAAACCATCAGCGGTTTCTCTGGGGCCTTTGGTGCCCTGAACTCGTGCTCG
>JBCDFO010000393.1:0-4446 GCA_039177895.1 Bacteroidota bacterium | reverse complement strand
TCCACCACCAGCGCGCCGATGCCGGTCGGCCCGAGCATCTTGTGGCCGCTGAACGCGAGCGCGTCGCAGTGGAGGTCGGCGAGGTCCACCGGCCGCGTCGGGACCGACTGCGCGCCGTCCAGGACCGTGATCGCGCCCACCTTCTGCGCCGCCTCGAACACCTCGCGGACGGGGTTCTCCACACCCAACACATTGGAGACGTGCGCCATCGCGACGAGCTTCGTGCGCGGCCCGAGGAGCGCGACGGCTCCGTCGAGGTCGACCAGCCCAGCGGCGTCGAGCGGGAGGTAGTGCAGCGTCGCGCCGGTGCGCTCGGCCACGTCCTGCCACGGGAGGAAGTTCGAGTGGTGCTCCTGCGGGCTCACCAGCAGTTCGTCGCCCGGCTTTAGGTGCGAGAGCGCCCAGGCGTGCGCGATCAGGTTCAGCCCCTCCGTCGTGCCGCGCGTGAAGACGACCTGCTCCGGCGTCGCCCCGACGAAGGCGGCCACGGTGCGCCGCGCCTGCTCGTAGGCGTCGGTCGCCTTCTGGCTCAGCTCGTAGACGCCCCGGTGGACGGGCGCATTCTCGTACGCGTAGAACCGCGCGAGCCGGTCCACGACGGCCTTCGGCTTCAGCGAGGTCGCCGCCGAGTCGAGGTAGCACGGCCGCTCGTCCTCAGGCACATCGAGCAGCGGGACTTCAGACGGCGGAAGCGGGAGGGCAGGCATGGCGGGGAAGGCAACAGGGAGGCGTTCAGCAGCGGCGGTACGGCGACACTAGGTGGGGCTGATGGGCAACGTGAGAAAAGCTCTCCCCCTGGACAGGGGGAGGTGGAGGGGGTAGATCAAGGCTGGCGCAAAACTGCATCGAAGCAAGATGATCGACCACCCCCAGCCCCTCCCCCGCGTTCGCGAGGGCAGGCTCTGTCCAGGAGGGGAGCTAAGAGCAACGCTTCTGGCTACGGCTATACGTACGTCCATACATTCGCGCCTTCACACCTAGATCAAGCCCATCGTGAGCTTGGCCTCGTCGGAGATCATCTCCTGGTTGAACGGCGGCGTGAAGACGATCTCGACGGTCGCGTCCTCGCACCAGTCGAGCGCTTCGAGGCCGTAGCGCACCTGCTGCGGGAGCAACTCGGCGGCGGGGCAGTTGGGCGCCGTGAGCGTCATCTTGACGTGCGCCGTCTGGCCCTCCACGTTGGTGTCGAGGCCGTAGATGAGGCCGAGGTCCCAGATCGGCACGGGGATCTCGGGGTCGTAGACGCTGCGGAAGACCTCCACCGCCTCCTGCTCGTGCGGTTCGAGGTGGTCAAGGTCGTCGCGGCCGTCGATGAGGAAGTCGCGGTACATCAGAGGGTAGCCAGGGAGTGCGGGGCAGGGGAGAGGACCGTGGTACCCCGACTGCTGAGGCAGGTTCAGGGGATGTTGGATTGATGATTTGCGATTGGTATAGCTGTATTCAGTGGCGTTGAGAGGCCACCTAAGAAGTTCTCCCCCTGGCCAGGGGGAGTCAGAGGGGGTTGCCGACCGAAGCTCGATGATCGACCACCCCCAGCCCCTCCCTCGCGAACGCGGGGGAGAGGAGCTATCAAAGCCTCTGCGTTTCGCTGTAGTGACTTGGAGGCTATAATTCCGGGTTGCTAATCAAAAATCGTCAATCGCCAATCGATCCAAGCTCGACGCCCTCGGAGTAGGCCACTTCGATGCCGGCCTCGCTGAAGGCGTGCTTGACGCGGCGGTGCACCTCGAACGTCACGGGCCAGTAGTCGTCCGGGTTGGCGTAGGGCCGCACGGCTAGCACGATACTGTGGCTATCGAACGCCTCAATGCCGATCTCGGGTGCGGGGTCTGCGAGCACGCCGGGCGTCGTGGCGAGCACTTCCTGAATGAGCGCTTCCACCTTCGGGTAGCTCTCCGCGTACGGCATCGTCACGTTCAACTCCAGACGCACCTGGCCCTTCTTCGAGAAGTTGGTCAGGATGCCGTCGATGACCATCGCGTTGGGCACGACGAGCGTCTTGAGGCCCGGCGTCACGATGATCGTGGAAAAAATCTGAATCGACTCGACGCGCCCGAATTGGTCCTCGACCGAGATCCAGTCGTCCACCTGGTAGGGTTTGAACACGAGGACGAGGATGCCCGCCGCGAAGTTGGCGAGGCTACCCTGGAGCGCCAGACCGACCGCGAAGCCTGCCGCTGCCAGGACGCCCACGAGCGCCGCCGTCTCGATTCCGATGACCCCGGCCACGATGATGAGCAGGAACACCTTGAGCGCGATGTCGAGGAACGACGACAGGAACGAGACGATGGCCTTCTCAAACCCTGCCCGGTCGAGCGCGAGGCCGACGACGCGCTTGAGCCGCTTGATGAGCCAGAACCCGACGACGAGGATCGCGATGGCTCCGGCGAGCTTGCCTACGACGGGTACGACGCTGTTGAGCAGGAATTCGCTCATGAACGACGGATCCAGGAAGGCTTCGAGGTCGGGGCTCGCGGCGTCGGTGGGCGCGTCAGCCGGGGGCGTGGGGGCAGTCTGCATCATGGGGAGCGCGAGCTTGGTGGGGCGCACGATGGTGGGTGGGGCCGCAAAACTAGCAGTACGGCACAGCTTGGTGCCCAGGAAACGCGGACGCGACCACCTGTCTGCAGAGAATTAATCGCCACGGTGTGACGTGTGGGCTATCCTCAGCGGCCTTGTCTCATCCGCCCGCCCAGTCTCCGCTCCGTCATGGCTGCCCCCCGTGCTCTGCTCCGTGTCCTCACGCTTGTCATCTCGGTCGCGGTGCTCGCTGGGGCGGCCGCCGCGCAGCAACCAGCGGACGCCGGTCTAGAGGAGACGCCAACAGACAGCACGACAACCGAGGCCTCTTTGCCCGAGCAGCGGGTTGTCCTGGACGATGGGACCGTGTTGGTCGGCGTCATCGTCGAGGAAGCCGAGACGACGCTGTCCCTCTTGAGCGACGACGGCATCGTGCGCGTCATCCCCCGCGAACGCATCCGGGAGGTCGGGCCGCTGCTCGAAGGCCGCCTGCGTCGCTTCGACCCGACGCGTACGCGGTTGTTCTTCTCGCCAACGGCGCGCACCCTGCCGCGCGGTACCGGGCGCTTCTCGCTCTACTACATCTTCCCCTCCGTCGCCTACGGGGTCACCGATCGTGTGGACGTCTCCTATGGGTCGCTGGTCCCGATCGTGCTGAACGCGGCCAACCTCAAGCTGCAGGTGCTCCGGCGCGAGCGGGTGCAGGTCGCCATCGGAGCCAACGCGCTGTTCTCGCTTGGCGATCTGTTCGAAGGCGCCGACATCGGTTTCGGCGGGATCGTGGGCACCTTCTACGGGCTAGCCACGCTTGGGACGGAGACGCGGGCCGTCACGCTCGGGCTCTACGGAGCCTACGGATCGGGCTTCGACGACGACCTGTTCATCGCCGAGGGCGCGCTGGCGCTCGTGGGGCTGGAGTGGCAGCTGTCGGACTCGGCCAAGCTCCTGAGCGAGAACTACCTCCCGCTCGGCACCGAGGGTGGCGAGGTCGTCTCCCTCACGGGCATACGCCTCGGCAGCGAGCGGTTCAGCGTGGACGTGGCGTTTCTGCTCGGCGCGGCGGTCAGCGACGGGGCGCTTGGCCGAGGCCCCTACTTCGGCATCGCCTACAACTTTGGGAATTGAGCGGCGCGCATTCGGCCTGCCCGGTTCCCCGTCGGAGCGCGCGACCACCGAGCCGGGTTCTTGACGATATACCGGCGGACGTTTGCGAAGGCTACGTCGGAGCGGACGATGCGCTCGTGATAGCCACGCTGCCAGACGGGGGGAGCCACGACGTCCTCTGCACCGGCGATGCGGTTGACGGCCACGGTCTTAAACGCGCCGACGAGGCGCCCGAGCGGTCTGCGTGCCTCAAGGGGCACGGTGTCCTGAATGCCGAGGAGCCCGTGCATGTGGTCCGGCATCACGACGAACGCATCAAGCGCGGCGAACGTGTAGCGGGTGGCAAGCGCCTGCCAGGAGGCCTCGATGATCCGGCCGCGCTCGGTAAGCCGGACACGGCCCCCAACGACCTCCCCAAACGGATGCGGATCGAGCCCGTCGCGGCGCAGCGCGCAGACGGTGACGAAGTACCACCCTGCGCGACGGTAGTCGTAGCCCGGAAGGCGGATGGAGCGACGACCCGGGTGGAGGTGCATGGCGGCGGAGGAATATGGGAGGCAGGGGCAAGGAATAGGGTTCGTACAGACGCGCCGTGTGTCCCGACGTAACCCCGGTGGTGCCTGGACGCGACACGGTGTCCGAGGCGGGCACGGCGGTCGTCCGCGGTGCGGTGCCCGTAGGGGCGGTTTGCAAACCGCCCCTACCGACCACGATGTAACGCAACCGCCGATGCGATGCCGCGATGCGATGCCGCGATGCGATGCCGCGATGCGATGCCGCGATGCGATGCCGCGATGCGATGCCGCGATGCGATGCCGCGAT
>JBCDFO010000392.1:0-4470 GCA_039177895.1 Bacteroidota bacterium | reverse complement strand
CAGCCGCGCCCTGCGGCGTGCGGATGCGGTAGGTGTTGAGGTCGCCGAGGGCGTCGCGTTCGTCCTCGGGGAGGCGCACGTAGACGCGCACGTCGTCGCGGCCGCGCTGGATGCGGACGGCTTCCTCGCCGAAGTACGCCGCCCGCACCTGCCGCGCGAGGTCGTCCAGCGTCAGCCCGAGTGTGCTGGCTTGCGGGAGCAGGTCGAGTTGCAGCTCCTGCTTGCCCGCCTCCTCGTCGTCGGCCACGTCGAACACGCCCGCATAGGTGCGCAGGTCGGCTTTGAGCGCGTCGGTGGCGGCGCGGACCACAGCGGGGTCGTCGGCAGCGAGTTCGAACTCCACGGGTCCGCCGAACGCGACGGCGTCGGAGGCGAAGGTCAGCGCCGTGGCCTCGGCGATCTCGCCCGCTTCGGCACGCCACGCCTGCTCGAACACGGCGGCGGAGAGGTCGCGCGCTTCGGCGTCGGCTAACTCGATGTTGATCTCGGCGACATGCGACTGGACGAGGCCCGCCGTGCTGGGGTCGGTCTGCAGCGAGGGCTGGAGGCCCACCGCCACGTGGACGTTCTGGATCAGCGGCGGATGGTCGGGGGCGAGGTCCCGCTGCAACCCCTCGGCGGCAGCGCGGCCCGCTTCTTCGAGGCGGAGCGCTATAGCGGCCGTCTGCTCGACGGGCGTCCCCGGACGAAGCTCAACCTGTGCGCGAACGTTGTCGCCTTCGATGGAGGGAAAGAAGGTGAACGGGATGTAGCCGCCGACGATAAACCCGAAGCTGATCGTCAGCAGCGCGACGGCCGTGGCGATGACCAGCCCATACCGCCGCACGCTGAAGCGCACGCTGCGGTCGAGCGGTCCCTCGACGAACCAACTCAGTCTGCGCGTGAACGCGCCGCGCGCTGCGTCGATGCCGCGCGTGAGCGGGTTGTTCGCCGGGCGCTCCTCGTGGGCGAGGTGGTTGGGCAGGATGAACAGCACCTCCACGAGCGACAGCGTCAGCACCGCCATCACGATCATCGGCAGGACGACGAGCAGCTTGCCGAGCGTTCCCGGCACGAAGAGCAGCGGCATGAACGCCGTCATCGTCGTGAGCACGGCGAAGGTGACCGGCCCGGCGACGCGCGATGCGCCCTGGATGGCCGCCGTCAGCTGCGACGCCCCGCGCTCCTGCTCCGAGACGATGTTCTCGCCTACCACGATCGCGTCGTCCACCACGATACCGACGGCGAGGATGAAGCCGAACAGCGAGATCATGCTCACCGACACGTCGAGCCAGATCATGACGGCGATGGTGCCCATGAACGAGAGGAAGATGCCGACCGAGGTCCAGAACGCGAGGCGCGTGTTGAGGAAGAGCATCAGCGCGAGCACGACCAGCAGGAGGCCCTGAAGCCCGTTCTTGAGCAGCAGGTCGAGGCGGCTCCGCAGCACCTCGGACTCGTCCTGCCAGACGCCCGCCGAGACGCCGGGCGGGAGGACCGCCTGAATGTCCTCGGCGAGGTAGGCCTTCACCCGCTCCGCGATGTCGAGCGCGCGCTCGTCGCCTGTGTGCTGGACCTGGACGAACACGGCGGGCTCGTCGTTGAAGCGCGTCACGAGGCTCGCCCCCTGGAAGCCGTCCCGCACCGCGGCGACGTCGCCGAGCCGGATCTGCGTGCCGTCGGACTGGCTGAGGAGCACGATGTCCTCGAAGTCGGCCTGCGTGTAGTTCTGCCCTTTGATGCGGATGAGGATCTCCTCGTCGGCCGTCTCCACGCTGCCGCCGGGGAGGTCGAGGCTGGCCCGCCGCACCGTCGAGGCGACGTCGAGCAGCGTCAGGCCGTAGGCGCGCAGCGTCGCCTCGCTCACCTCGATGGACACCTCGTAGGGCCGCGTGGCGATGACGCTCACCGACGAGATCTCCTCCGTCGCCGTGAGGTCGTCCTTGACGGCCTCGGCGAGCTCCTTGAGCGTCCGCTCGGGCACGTCGCCGTAGAGCGCGATCTGCATCACGTTGCCCGGCGAAGCGGGTTCAAATACGAAGGGCTTCTCGGCGTCGGCTGGCAGCGTGGTGAGGCCGTCCACCTCGGTCTTGATCTCGTCGAGTGCCCGCGCCACGTCGGCCCCGCGCGCCAGCTCGATCGTCACCGTGCCGACGCCCTCGGCCGCCACCGATGTGATGCGCCGGATCCCCTCGATGCCCTCGACCTGCTCCTCGACGCGGCGGACGATGGCTTCTTCGATCTCGGCGGGCGTGGCCCCGGTGTAGTGCACGCGCACCTGCACGGCGTCGAGGGTGATCTCGGGGAACGTTTCCTGCTTGATGCTCCCGACGCTGACGAGGCCGACGGCGAGGATGGTGAGCATCAGGAGGTTGGCGGCCACGCGGTGGCGGGCCATCCAGGCAATGGCGCGGGTCATAGCGGAGGAGTGATGCGGTGCGGCGGTGACGCAGTGTTGCAGTGGGAGTGTGAGAGCTAGGGCGTGGCTGTGCGCACGGCGAGGCCTTCGGTGACGACGGCGAGGTCGCTCACGATGAGCGCGGCGCGGTCGGGCAGCGTGGGCGCGGTCACGATGACGCGGTCCTCCACATCCTGCACCACCGTCACGGAGTGCATCGCCAGCAGTCCGTCCTCGACGATCCAGACCTGTGCTCCGGTGTCGCTGTCGCGGACAGCCGCGCGGGGCACCTCGAAGTAGCGGTCGAGCGCGCGGCCAGGCAGGGCGACCTGCGCGAAGGTGCCGACGAGCAGCGGCGCGCGCCCTTCGGTGGCGGCGTACGGCCGTGGCACCCGGACGATCACCTGGATCTGCCGCGTGGTCGCGTCCATCGCGCCGTCGACGCGGTGGACGTAGCCCTCCCAGACGGCTCCGTCGGTGTCGCGTGTGACCGTGGCGGGCATGCGCGATCGGCCCCGCGTCCACAGCCCGTCGATCAGGTCGGCCTCGCGGCTGCTCAGCGGCACGGCGATCTCGACCTCGGCGGTCGCATACACCGAGGCGATGGCCTGCCCCGGCGCGACGTACTGGCCGAGGTCGACGGCTTTGGTGCGGACGCGGCCGCTGAACGGAGCCGTGATGCGCGTGCGTGCGAGACGGGTGCGCGCGTCCTCCAACTGCGCCTCGGCGCTGCGGAGCGCAGCCTCGGCGGTGCGCAGCTGGGGCTCGCGGTAGACCAGGCGGCCTAGCTCGGTCGAGTCGGGCGCTGCGGCCTCGCCCGCGTGCGCGCGGAGCCTGTCCCACTCGTCGCGCGCCAGGGCGACCTCCTGCTGCGCCTGCAGCACCTCGACCTGCCGCTGCGTCACCTGCGCCTCGGCGATCTCGACGGCGTTCTCGTAGTCGGCCGGGTCGATGGTGGCGAGCACGTCGCCTGTCCGGAAGGAGCCGCCTGTCACAAGCGAGGGCGACACGGCCACGATGCGGCCCGACACTTCGGCGGCGAGGTTGATCTCGCGCGTCGGCTGCACGGTCCCGGTGCCGTAGACCGGCAGGGTGCCCGACTGCCCTTCGAGCACGCGCATCTGGACGAGCGGAGCCTGCACGGGCCGCGCCTCGCGCGGGGGCTCGGGGCGCAGTGCCACGAGCATGACGGTGGCGACGACGCCCGCGACCAGAATGCCGAGGACGGACAGGATGGATTTCAGATGAGCACGCATGGCAGGAGGCGTTGGGGCCGGTATGTGTGGCGTAGTAGCTGGGTGAGATCGGTTGGCGAGGCGGAGCACTGGGAAGTGCAGTCCCAAGCCAGCACCGTTCTTCCCTTCTTGTCATGCTGAACTTGATTCAGCATCTCAGCGGTGTCCCGAAATACCGCAGTCGTCAGAGATCCTGAATCGAGTTCAGGATGACACCTGAGGGAAGGGGGAAATGGCCTGGTATCAGGCGTCAGGTTGGTCAGGGTCGGGGTCCTCGATCCAGGCGCCGCCGAGGGCGCGGTGGACGGCGAGGCGGGCATCGGCGACGGCGCGCTCGGCTCCGGCGAGCGAGGTCTGCACGCGGAGCAGGTTGCGGCGGGCGTCGAGGTAGGCGAGGTAGTCGCCCACGCCGCTGCGGTAGCGGGCCTCCTGCGCTTGCAGCGAAGCCTCGGCGGCGGCGCGCTCCTCCTGTAGCATCGCGTAGCGCGCCTGCTGCTTCTCGTAGCCCACGAGCGTCACGCCGACCTCGCTGAAGGCCGTGCGGAGCGTCTTCTCGTAGCTCGCCGCCAGTTGCTCGTACTGCGCCTTCGATACCTCGACGTTGGCGCGCAGCGCGCCGCCCTGGAAGATGGGCGCGAAGAGCTCGGTCGTCAGGTTGGTGAAGTACTGGCTCGTGTCCAGGAGGTCGCTCAGCTCGCCGCTCTGCAGCCCGCCCGTCGTCGTGATCGAGATCGACGGGAAGAGGCTCGCCTTGGCCACGCCGATGTTCTGCCGCGCCGCTTCGAGGCGATGCGTGGCCGCCGCCAAGTCGGGGCGGGCCTGCAGGAGGTCGGACGGCAGCCCGGCAGGGATCGGCGT
>JBCDFO010000391.1:0-4481 GCA_039177895.1 Bacteroidota bacterium | reverse complement strand
TACCCCGAAACGAAGGACGGCGTGCCGGTGGCGGCTTGAGCACCCCCCGTCCTGCGTCGTCTCCGATCCGCATGCGGATCTCCGCTCCTCGGACTGTCCCCCTCGAAATCGAGGGGGACAGTTTTGGTTGATGCGGGAGCGGAGCGACTGTCAACCAAAACAGGGGGTGTCGTGCACTGCGTCCACACTCTCACACGTCTACACGTCCATACCGCTTTTCTTCCCACCGCGCCATCACGCGGTCGCGGACGGCGGCGTAGTAGGCTTCGTAGCGCGGGACGATGTGGCTGACCTCGAACTCCTCCACGGCGCGGCGGCGGGCGTTGGTGCGCATCGCGTCGTAGAGCGCGTCATTGGCGAGGATCTCGCGCGTGGCGGCGGCCATCGCCTTCACGTCGCCGAGGTCGCAGAGGAAGCCCGTCTCGCCGTGAACGTTCAGCTCCGGCAGCCCCCCGATGTTGGACGACACGACGGGCACGCCGCAGGCCATCGCTTCGAGCGCGGCGAGGCCGAACGTCTCGCTGCCCGAGGGGATCAGGAAGACATCGGCGATGGAGAGGATTTCCTCGACCGGCTCCTGCTTCCCGAGGAAGCGGATCTCCGAATAGACGCCGAGGTCGCGCGCGAGCTGTTCGCACGCAGGGCGATCGGGGCCGTCGCCGACCAAAAGCAGCTTGACGGCACCAGGCTGCTCGCCGTTGATGCCCTCGGTGTAGAGCTTGTGGAAAACCTTCACCACGTCGGTGGCGCGCTTCACCGGGCGGAAGTTCGAGACGTGGACGAGCAGGCGTTCGCCGCCCGGGCAGATGGCCTGCTTGAAGTGCTCGCGCGGGAGCCGCTGGAAGCGCTCGGTGTCCACGAAGTTGGGGATCACCTCGATGGGGCACGCTTCGCCCTCGGGAGCCGTGCAGAAGTGGGCGTGCGTCTCGCGGCGGAGGTAGTCCGAGACGGCCGTAATGCCGTCCGACTCTGAGAGCGAGTAGTCCACGACCGGGAGGTACGACGCGTCCTGCCCGACGAGCGTGATGTCGGTGCCGTGGAGCGTCGTCACGATGGGCGTGCGGAGGCCCTCGCGCTGGAGGATGTAGCGCGCGAGCACCGCGCTCGTCGCGTGCGGGATCGCGTAGTGGACGTGCAGCAGGTCGAGCCCCTCGTGGCGGACGACATCGACCATCTTGCTCGTGAGCGAGAGCGCGTAGGGCGGGTACTCGAAGAGCGGGTACGAGTTGACGCGGACCTCGTGGTAGAACAGGTTCTCCGTCACGTGCGCGAGGCGCAGCGGGAGGTCGTAGGCGATGAAGTGGACCTGGTGGCCGCGCGCGGCGAGCGCCTTGCCGAGCTCGGTCGCCACGACGCCGGAGCCGCCGTAGGTGGGATAGCAGGTGATCCCAATCTTGAGAGGCGCAGACGGGGACACGTCGGACGCGGGCATGGCGGCGGCGGGCTGGGCGGGGGAAAAGCTGCCCCTCCCAACGTCGCGCCCCGGGGGAGGTTGCGCGACGCCGACGCCTGGGCTGGCCCCTGCGCGCAGCGCGTGTCCGATGCGCGTCCGTACGCGGCGTCTGGACGGTGCTACCTTTAGGGACGCCTGCGCGGCCTATCTCCGCATCGCGCGTTCCACTCCGACCCTATCTCCCTCTACGACCATGCTTCGCACGCTCCTCCTCACGGTCGCGCTCCTCGCGACCACCGCCACGGCCTCGGCCCAGATCATTCCCAGCTTCGGCATCGCGGGCGGTCTCAACTTCGGCTCGCTCTCCGACGCGGGCTCGCTCGACATCGGCTCCTCGACCGGGTACCACATCGGGCTCTACGCCCAGGTTGGCGTTGCCAGCTTCGCCGTGCGCCCTGGCCTCTTCTACCAGCGTGTGGGCGACATCGAATTCCCCACCGTACAAGGCCTCGGCGCCCTCGATGAGATCGCGGTGAGCTACGTCATCATCCCCATCGACCTCCTCTACAAGCCGCTGCCCACGCCGCTCATCAAGCCCTATCTCCTCGCGGGCCCGGAATTCCGCATCGCGGCGGGAGACCTCGCAGACGCAGCCTTCGGCAACGAAGACTCGCGTTCATTTACGACGGCGCTCAACATCGGGATCGGTGCCCAGTTTGGCGCAATCATTGGTCCGAAGGTGTTCGGCGAGCTGCGCTACTCCTTTGACCTCTCCGGCGTCTCCGAGGGTGACGAGACGGTGAAGGTCAACGTGGTGATGCTGCGCGTCGGCCTCGGCATCTGAGCTTCTGACCTCTCCACCCCCATGCGTCGACTCCTCTGTCTCCTCCCCCTCCTGCTCGGGCTCCTCGCCCCGGCGGCCTTCGGGCAGTTCCGCATCGGGGCCGTGGGCGGGGTGAACGCGAGCGACTTCGACGGGGCCGCCGGGGCGGAGCTCGACGCGGCCGCGGGCTTTCACGCGGGTGTGATCGTGGACGTGGGCAGCGCGCCCATCGCGCTCCGCCTCGGGCTGACCTACGTCTCGGCGGGGGAGATCATCCCCACGCCGATCTCGGCACCCCTCGTCCCCGACCCGCGCCAGCCCGACGTGTCCGTCGTCCTCGGCGACACACTCGCCAGCGGCTACGACCTGACGTACCTCGCCATCCCCATCGAGCTGCACTATCGCGTGGAGCGACCGGGCGCGATCCCATACGTCTCCGTCGGCCCCGAACTCCGGCTCCCGCTCGGCGACCAAGGGCCGGACGTCGAGGATGCAGCGCTGAGCACGACGGTCGCGTTCAACGTGACGGGCGGCGTGCTCTTCGACCTGCCGAGCGGCCTCGGGCTCTTCGCAGAGATACGCTACAGCGCCGATGTGTCAGGCTTCACCGACGGCACGCAGGTGGATCCCGACGGCGACGTTGGTCCGTTCCCGACGGTGAACATCGCGTCGTACCAGGTGAACCTGTTCAGCATCCGCGCCGGGTTCCTGTTCTGAGCGCGCCTGCATCTGCCACGCACAGGCGGGGCCGGTTCGCTGATGAACCAGCCCCGCTTTTTCGTTGCGGGTCTTCTGTGCACGTCGGCTAGAACCGCAGCAGCGCAGCGACGGGGCCGTGCGGCTCTAGCGCAGCGCGGGCGTCGTCCGAGCGGACGAGTTCGAGCGAGGCCCCCTGCTCCAGCGCGCGCTCCAGCATCACCTCCACGAGGTCCGCTTCGCGCTCGACGGTCTCGCCAGTCATCGGGTGGTCGCCCTCGGTGACGGTCGTGAGCATGCCCGTCTCGGCTCCGCGTCCGCCCGGCTGCCGGAAGGCGTCGTCCACGACGAGCGTCATTACGCGCTGCTGGTTGAGCATCTGCAGCGTCTCGTCGAGGCCCGTGACGGCGCGGTTGGTGAGTTGCTCCCGCACCCGCTCGATGGTCTCGGTCTCCTCGCGCGCCTCGACGGCCCGCTGCACGGGCTCGGCCTTGTCGGCGACCTCCGCTGTGGTCGCGTTGGTGTCGCAGTTGAACGACGCCGCGACGGCCTGCCGCGTCGCCTGGTCGAGCGCGTCGAGGAACGGCGCTTCCATGTCGGCAGGCGCGCTGTAGATCACGTGGCGAACGCTGAGCTCTTTCACCATCAGCTCCAGCGCGTGCGCGGAGCGCTTCGCCTGCTCCCGCTTCAGTTCCTCGCGCTGGTCCTGCCGCTGGTCCTTCGAGGCATAGTCCCACGTCTCCACCTCGCGCCCGTCGAGGGTGAGGACTTCCTCCACGAGCCCGATCTGGGCGAAGAAGTAGCGCGTCTTCGCGAACGACACGAGGACGATGGCGAAGCGGTCGTGCTCGTCGCGGAGACGGGCCAGCGGACGGACGTAGGGCCGGTTGCTCACGTGCACCGCCGTCGGGAGGTCGAGCGCGGTCCCGACCTGGCGGAAGAGGCCGATCCCGTCGCAGGCGAAGAAGACGAGCCCGCGGCCCGTGCGCGGCAAGCCCTTTTCGAGCGCGGCCTCGATGCGGTCGAGTCCGGCCTGGATGGCGGCGCGGTGCTCGCCCGCCTGGTCGAGGGCTTGGCGGCTGAGGTCTTTGAGCGTGATGCGCCAGGCGTCACCCGTGCGCGCCTCGGGGTTGAGCGTCATGTAGAGGCTGAGCACCGGCGCGCCATCCGACGCAAGGCCGTTGAGTTCCTGGAGGTGCTCGGCCGAGAGAAAGTGGAAGCCGGGGGCGGTCGTGCGGTCGTGGAGTTGCTGAATGAAAGCGTCGCGCTGCTCCGGCGAAAGGGTTGTTCTCATAGAAGCCTGATCGATGTGAATGGTGCCGTTGAATGGACTTCATCGAATGGCTAGGCGCTCGCAAAAGGTCCGTGCCCGCCGCCGATTCCAGCCTGCCTCGGCAGCCCCAAACAAGCGGGAGCCGTCGAGGTGCGCTAGAGGCTATTGCAAAAGTGGGCGGACGTGATAGCTTCGGGGCATGAACACCGTCCGACTCTCCGAGGCGCAGTGGGAGGCTATTCGGCCCCACTTGCCGCCTCCTAAAAAGATGGGCCGCCCCCGCGCCGACGACCGCG
>JBCDFO010000390.1:0-4489 GCA_039177895.1 Bacteroidota bacterium | reverse complement strand
GAACACCTCGGCGCTAAGGTCGGCTGGCAGCACGGTGCCTTCGACGGCCTCTTCGCGCGTCTCGGAGCGCACCACGCGAATGCGCGGCGTCGAGGCGCGGTGGTAGACGACCGGCACCTGCACGTAGGTGAACGCCAGCGAGCCCGTCTTCAGCGGTAGGGTGTACTCTCGACCATCAAGGCCCACGTAGCGAAACTCGGCGGACGCGTCGAGGAACTCGGAGGCGCGCAGGAGGCGCGGCTCGAAGCGAAGCTGACCGTTCACGACCTGGACGCCGAGTTCACCCCAGCGCCAGAGGATGTCTTCCTTCACGAGCCCGGTCATGCCTGGCTGCTTGGCGCCAGCGTGGCCCGGGGTGTGGGAATACGGATCGATGGGGAAGGCGCCGTACTCGGTGGGCGTCTTGTTAAGCCCTACCCCATCGCGCACGTCGTAGTACGCCTCGGCGAGTTGCCGCACCACAGCTGGGTCCGCCCCCGTCTTGTGGGCACGCTGGTAGCTTTTCTGGACCGAGAGGATGAGCTTTGAGACCATGTGCCAGTAGACGCTGCCGAGCCCTTCGTAGCCAAAGAACGTCCCGGAGCGGCCCGTGTAGGCGTGGTGGTCGAAGAGGTCATCGAACAGCGTACCGAGGGCATCGCGCTCGGCCTCCGCCTCGGCATAGCCGCCCGCCCACAGGTCGTAGAGTGCGGTTTCGACGTCGCCTCGATTGCGGAAGCTGCCATTGAAGTGGACCGCACCGTTGCGGTCCTGCACGATGAGGCGCTGGTTGCCCTCCGCGAGGAGGCGCTGGAGCAGCGGCGACGCCGCGACGGCGTCGGCTGGTATGACGTTCTTCTCCCGAAAGCGCGGTAGGTCGCGGTTCGGGTAGAGCATGTACGTGTGCTGGTCGGGCCGGTAGAGGTCGCTCTGGCGCAGCGCCTGCACCACCTCCAGCGTGGCCTCGGGGCTGAGCGCCCCCGCGCCGAGCGCCGCGACCTGGCCTTCGAGCATCGGGTAGAGGGTGCGGACCCCGATGCGGCCCGACTCGATGCGCAGCAAGTTGTAGGCGTGCACCATGCCGTCGTCGCGGCGGTTGCGGCGGAGCGTACGGTCCACGACCGTGCGGATGTCCTCAAAGGCCGCGATGAGAGCAGCTCTGTCCACGCCGCGCGTGTGCCCGGAGAAGCCGTGCGCGTAGAGCGCCTGTCGGTATGCGCCCCCCGCCTCGCCCAGCGCATCGACCATCGTCTTGCGGGCTTCGTCAGAGAACGGTGCGTCGTCATCCTTGGCGTGGGCGCTGAACGTGCCCGCGATGGCGTCGAGCAGCGTCGCGACTTCCTCCGAGACCACGAGTGCGTCACCGGCAGCGTCTTCCTCGAAAAGCGCCTGCACCGTGTCGAGGTACTGCCGCAACTCGAACAGCGTCACCATCGAGACGCCGTAGCCGACGAGCGCGTTGTTGGCGTCGTTCCACTCCGGGCGCTGCGTGTTCATCCAGATGCCACCGCCCGGAACGAAGTTGGACAGCTTGGCAAGGAGCGGCACGAGCAGCTTCTCGGCCAGCGTAACGAGATGCACGCGTCCGTCGCTGTCCCAGAGGAGCTTGCCGTCGGCTCCTACGGCCGAGACACGATCCTCAATCTCCTCCTGGAGGTCGTTGTCGAAATCGATGGTCGTGCGCGGATCGGCAAGGAGATCGGCGTAGGAGCGGATGCGGTAGGGGACGTTGGCGTAGGCGAAGAGCCGCCGGTCGAGCATCGCGCCGAGGCGTCCCGGGTGGTGCGCGCGCGAGAGGTCGAGCAGCTTGAGGAGGTAGATCAGCTGGTGGTCGCCCCAGTAGCCGATGTAGGACCACGGGTCGTCTGGCTCGACGATCTCCCAGTCGATGCCGCCGCGCGCGATGCGGTAGGGGTTGTAGCCGTCCGCCGTCGAGGCGTTGACGAACACCGCGACCATGCTCTCGGCGAAGCCGGGGAACGCGAGCCCGAGCGCCTCCCAGTTCTGGAAGATGTCGCGCCAGTTGCCCTGGTAGTCGCGCTTGACGGAGCCGTCCTCGTTGCGCAGCGAGATCGTAAACGTGTTCCAGGGGCGGCTCGGGTCGCCGTGGCGGCGGCTGAAGCTCAGCGGGAGGTACTCCAGGCCCAGGCGTTCCAACTGGGGATCGCCGCCCTGCTCGGTTTGCGTCTGGAGCGTATCCAGCAGCGTACGGAGGTCTGTCTGCGCAGGCAGCGCTGCGAGCGGGGCCGTATCGACAGTCACGTTACGCTGCTGCACAAACGCGATCACGTCGGCCGTGTCGATGGCGTAGCCGTCCTCGAAGACGCCGCCCCGCATCATGTTGAAGAGCACGTTGGTCCGGTGCCGAGCGGTCGTGCGGCGGTCGGCGGTCGCCTGGAGGCCGTCGGCGCTCGCCACGAGACGGTGCAGCCGCTCGGTGCCCGCGTCGGCGTCGGCCTCGACGGCCGCGATCAGGGCGGCCGGATCCGCGAGCTGTGCGTCGAGGTCCGCCACGTCGGCGGCGTCCTGGTCGAGCTCCGCGACGATCAGCCAGCGCTGGGCGCCGTCGGGCTGCATCGCGAGTGTCGCGTGGGCGAAGTAGGCCCCGCGCTCGGCTCGGACGTCGTGCTCGGTCACGAGGGCACCGCCGCGCCGGAAGGCCTCGAGTTGGCGCGACGAGACGAGGTGCGCGTCGGCGTCGAGGCCCGCCTGCCAGACCGTCGTGGCCTTCAGCGCCTCGCTTGGCTCCGCGCGGTCGACGGGCTGCGCGCTCAGCGTCAGCAGGCCGAGGCCCGTCGCCGGGTTGAGTTCGTTGCGCTTGTAGGCGTCCATCAGTACGCTGCGCTCCGACTGCATCGTCTTGCTGATGCCGAAGGGCAGCACGTTCTGGAGGCCGTCGAGGACGCGCACCGTGGCCGCCGTCCCCCCCTGGTCGGCGTGAAGCGTCAGCTCTGCGCGGCGGACGAGGCCGTAGCGCTCGCTCGTCATCCACGTCGCGGCGAACGTCATGCCGAGGTCGTGGTTGACCTCCTCGAAGCAGAGCCGGTCGCCCTGCAGGCTCTTGTAGAGCGATCGCGTGCGCCGGTAGAGACCCGGGTAGCGGTCCGAGAACGGCTCCCACAACCAGGTCTCGTCGCTCCGGTCTGGGGTGACCAGCAGCAGCGTCGCAGGCCCTGATATTCCCGCCGAGTCGTGGATCTTGTCCACGGTGTAGTACGGGAAGAGCGCGTCCTCAGGGCTCCGCCGTCCGGCCGAGAGCGGCCCTTTGCTGGAGATGAACATCCAGTGGTCGGACGCGCTTACCACCGACATAAAGAAGGGGCGCATCCGGTCCACGTTCGTGATCCGGTACCACGTGGTCCCGCCACGCTCCACGAAGCCACCGGTGACGGCGTCGCGCGCTGGGGTCAGCGTGGCGGGCCCGACGCGGATCGGACGCGGAGGCGAGTCAGGGTGACCGTTGGTGCGAGGTGAAGGGGCAGCCTGGGACGCGGAAGGCTCACTCGTTGACATAGAAGGGGATGTTGGCGTGGGCGGCATGTCCGTTCCCATCGTATACGTACACGAACACCCGATAAGCTCCCGGCTCGCTCGGTGCCGTCACCGTTACTTCTGCGGCGTCGGCAGGCGACACGAGGCCCTCGATCTCTTCGGGGACCTCCTCGTCATCGCCGCCCGAGGCTTCGGTCTGGCTCTCTTCACGCACCCGCCAGGCGTAGCTGAGGGGGTCGCCGTTGAAATCCATCGCCTCCACAACGGCGGTGACGGTCTGTCCAGCGTCCAGGCGCACGTCGTCGAAGGCGGTCTGGCCATCAAGCGTCATGGATTCGAGGCGCGGCGTGCGGTTCTCGGGCCACGCGCCAGTCCAGAGGTACTCCATCACGTCGACCGATTCCGTCTCCTCGCCGGTCGGCAAAAACATGCCGTACCACGTGGGGGTGCGTTCCTGCTTCTGGCCCCAGAGGAAGACGTAGGAGCCGAGCAACTGCGTCGTGTCCGAGGCGATGGCGGTCTCGTAGCGGCTGCGATAGAGGTCGGCTTTGACTGAGCTCGTGTTCTCGATGGGCGCGCCCCACTCAGTCTTTGCGACTTCCCAGTGGCCTGTCGCGCCCCACTCAGTCACGATGTAGGGGCCGGTCAGGCCGGACTCCTCCAGGTAGCGCGGGAGCTCGTTGATCGCGCCGTAGAACTGCATCGAGATCACGTCGAGGGCGGGAGCGCGTTCGTTGATCGCGTCCACGAGGTCCTTGCTGACGCCCGCGAGCATCGTCGTCGTGGGGTGGTTGGGATCGACCTCCTTGATCATCTCAGCGATGGCACCGACGGCGTCCCAGACCTTCGGGTTCTCGGCATCGAGGTTGAGTTCGTTGCCGATGCCCCACATGAGTAGCGCAGGGTGGTCTTTGTATTTCATCACCTCGGCGCGGATGCGTCCGAGCTGCGCCGCGACGGCCTCCTCGTCGTCGTAGTCGAAGCCGAAGACGCCGCGGCCCTGGCCTGGCCGCTCGCG
>JBCDFO010000389.1:0-4495 GCA_039177895.1 Bacteroidota bacterium | reverse complement strand
TCGTCGTCGCGGATGAACTCGATGGCTTCCTCCAGGCTCATCCGGCGCGGCGGGTTGATCTTCTCGAAGTTGTCCGCCGACGCCGCGCGCATGTTGGTCAGCTTCTTCTCCTTCGTGATGTTGGCTTCGAGGTCCTGGTCGCGGCTGTTCTCGCCGATGATCATGCCGTTGTAGACCTCGTCGCCGGGCCCGACGAAGAGCTGGCCGCGCTCCTGCAGGTTGATGATCGAGTAGCCCGTCGCCTTGCCGTTGCGGTCGGCTACGAGCGCGCCTGACGCGCGGTGGCTGATCGGGCCGGCCCACGGGCGGTAGCCTCCGAAGAGGTGCGTCAGGAGACCCGTGCCCTTCGTGTCGGTGAGAAACTCCGTGCGGTAGCCGATGAGGCCGCGCGCGGGGATCTCGAACGTGAGGCGGACGCGGCCCGTGCCGTGGTTGATCATCTTCGTCATCTGCCCCTTGCGCCGCCCGAGCTTCTCGATCACGACGCCCATGTGCTCCTCGGGCACGTCGATGGTCGCCTCCTCGTAGGGCTCGTGCGTAGTGCCGTTCACCTCCTTCGTGATGACCTGCGGCATGCCGACGGCGAACTCGTAGCCCTCGCGGCGCATCTGCTCGATGAGGATCGCCATCTGGAGCTCACCGCGCCCGAAGACGAGGAAGCGGTCGGGCGTCTCGGTCTCCTCGATCCGCATGGCGAGGTTGTTCTGCCCCTCGGTGAGGAGCCGGTCGCGGAGCTGGCGCGAGGTGACGTACTTCCCGTCGCGGCCCGAGAACGGGCTGTCGTTGATGCGGAACTCCATCGAGAGCGTGGGCTCGTCGACGTGGAGCGGCTTGAGCGGGACGGGGTTGTCGGCATCCGAGAGCGACTCGCCGAGGCCGATACCGCCCGCGCCTGCGACGTAGACAATGTCGCCGGGCCCGACTTCGTCGCGCTCGACGCGGCTGAGGCCGTCGTTGACGTAGAGCGCCGAGATGGTCGCCTTCGTCTGCGTGCCGTCGCGGTGGCAGAGGGCGATCGGCTGGCGCACCTTCGCCGTGCCCTGGACGACGCGGCCGATGGCGAGCGCGCCCACGTACGGGTCGGGCTTGACGTCACAGACGAGCACCTGGAGCGTGGCGTCGGGGTCGCCGACGGGCGGCGGGACGGTCTCCACGATGGCGTCGAAGATCGGGCGCAGGTCGGTCAGTTCGCCATCTGGGTCGAGGGTGCACTGGCCGTCCTTGGCGACGGCGTAGAGCACCGGGAATTCCAGCTGTTCGTCGTCGGCGTCGAGGTCGATGAAGAGGTCGAACACCTCGTTGAGCACCTCCTGCGGGCGCGCGTCCTGGCGGTCGATTTTGTTGATGACCACGATGGGCGGCAGCCCGAGCGCGAGCGCCTTCGAGAGCACGAAGCGCGTCTGCGGCAGCGGCCCCTCAGCGGCGTCCACGAGCAGCATCACGGCGTCGACCATGCGCAGCGTGCGCTCGACCTCGCCACCAAAGTCGGCGTGGCCCGGCGTGTCGACGATGTTGATCGTGATGTCGTCGCTGGAGTCCTCAGCACGGTAGGTCACGGCGGTGTTCTTCGCCATGATCGTGATGCCCTTCTCGCGCTCGAGGTCCATCGAGTCCATGACCCGCTCGGCGACCTCCTGGTTGTCGCGGAAGGTGCCGCTCTGCCACAGGAGCGCGTCCACGAGCGTGGTCTTGCCGTGATCGACGTGCGCGACGATGGCGATGTTGCGGAGATGCGTGTGCTGCTGCATGAGTTTGGGGCGGCGTGCGCCGAAGGGAGAGCGGGGTAGGTATGGGCGGTTCACGAACGGGAGCGGCATTCGCCGAAGCGAAAGCGTGGTCGGTAGGGGCGGTTTGCGAACCGCCTGTACGTAAAGAGCCCGTACGAGCACGCTGCCCGTGTGGATCGCGCGGAGCATGGGACAACCGGGCGCGCGGCGGGGTGATTCCCCAGGCGTGCGGATTTGGGGCGAAGAGGGTGCGTCCTTCACGCAGCCATTTCCTGTGGCTGTCGTAGCATGAGGACGTACCACCTGCTCATCTGCCCGTTATCGCCATGTCGCTTGGCAGCTTCGTCGTCTACCTCCTCATCGCCGCGATCTGCGGGGCCGTCGGGCAGTCGCTCGCGGGCTACTCGCTCGGCGGCTGCTTCGTCTCGGCCGTCGTCGGGCTAATTGGGGCCTACCTCGGCACCTGGATCGCGGGCGAGTTCGGCTTCCCCGAGTTCTGGGTGCTCCGCATCGGCGGCGAGGCGTTCCCGGTGATCTGGGCCGTGCTCGGCTCGGCGCTCTTCGCGTTCGGCGTCGGCCTCGTCACGCGGCGACGGCGCTGATCGCCAGTTCAACCGTCAGGTCGTCGAGCACGACATCGGGCTCCTCCTGGAAGAGCGCAAACGGAACGCCGTTCGCGACCTGTTTCAGCGGGTCGTGCTGCGCCACCACGGCCTGAAACGTCTCGTAGCACCGCAGGGCGTCCTCGCCGCGCCGCCGATCGGCATCGGTGAACGTGACGATGGCCCCGATGTCCTCACGCGGGGAGCCACGGAGGTGGCTCGGCGGCCGGATGATCTCGTCGTCGATGAGCGTGAAGAGCGCGAGCCGACGCGGTCTGCCCCCGTCCTCCCGCCGCTCGCAGAAGACGCGCTTCACGACGGCATGGGTGACGAGGTGGTCGAGGTGGCCGCTGTTGCCGTGTGCCGCGTAGGTCACGAGCACGTCCGGCTGCACCCGGTCGAGGGCGGCACGAACGGCCGCTTCAAGGTCGCGCGGGTCGAGGTTGGCGAGCCCGCCGTCAGGGAAGTCGAGGACCGTCGCGCTCGTGCAACCGAGCGTGGCAGCGGCGTCCCGCGTCTCCCGTGCGCGGATCGCGCCCATTTCCTCCACAGTGTAGCCGTACGCGTGCCGCTGGGTCGTCGCGCCGCCCTGCGTGAGCGTGAGCAGGTGGACGGCGTGGCCCTCCCGCGCCTGCCGGGCGATGGCAGGCCCAGGGCAGAAGGACTCGTCGTCGGGGTGCGGGAAGACGTAGAGGAGCGTCACAGTGAGGGCCAGCAGGGAGGGGAAACGGCGAACCGACAAGGCGGCAGTCCACAGGAGCAGAGCCGACTCGAATATTCGTTACAACGAACGAATCGATGATTCCGTTTCGCTGTGCGCTGGGTTTCCCCAACGTCTGTTTTTCCAGACGTGAAGCTGCGCGCGCTCAGCCCACCGTCTTCTCTGTTGCCTGCTCAACCGGTCCGTCGTCGCGGACGATCTCGTGGAAGACCGTCTCGCCGGTGCGCAGCATGCGGCGCGTGTAGGGGTGGCACAGCTTGCACTTCTGGCCGAACGTGACGTGCGCCTGCAGACCCGCCACCGAGTCGGCCTCGGTGGCGTCCGCGACGGTCTTGAGGTGCGCGAAGGTCTGCTGGAAGCAGTAGCAGCGGTCGATGCGGAGGGACACGGCGCTAGCGGGCGAGGGTGAGCGGGAGCGTCTGTGCCGTGCTGCCGGTCGGGCCGTTGACGACGAGGCGCGCGATGTAGCGCCCGGCGGGCAGCCCCTGCGCGTCGAGGCGGAACGTGGCGGAGCCCGCGGCCTGCGGGCCATCGGCGAGGGTGGCGACGGCCCGGCCGAGCACGTCGTAGACCGTCAGTTGGACCGTCGCAGCTTGGTCTAGGGTGAGGTCGAACGTAGCTGCGTCGGCGAACGGGTTCGGGTAGGCGGCGAGTGCGAGCGCCGCGTCGGGCCGGTTGTCCTCGGCATTGACCGACGTGACGACGTAGGCCGCCGCGTAGGTCGGGTAGATGCCGCTCGGGTAGCTCGCCACCTGCTGCCCGTCGATAGTGTGAACGGTCACCGTACCGGCCGCGCTGAACGGGTTGGCCACGTCGGGGCGGCCTGCGTAGACTACCTCGCCCACGGGGTCGAGGGCCACGGCCGAGATAGCGGCGTCGCCGGTGATCACCGCCGAGCCGTCGAGCGTGTTCGTGGCCGTGTCGAAGATCAGCACGCCGCCCGCGATGACGGCCAGCAGTGTGTTGGTCGAGGACGCGTAAGTCGCCTCCTGCGCGAAGCCAACGGCGATGGGCTGCGGCGCGGCGATCCGGGCCACCTCGCTCCCATCGGCTCCGGCGAGCACGACGACCTCATCGGCGCAGACGGCCCAGACCTCGTCCTCGTTGTCGGCGAAGACGAGCCGGGCCGAGCAGCCGATGTCTACGTAGCTGAGGAGCGCGTCGGTTGCCACGTCGATCACGGCCAGCGAGTCGCGCTCGCCGAAGCCACCGAGGGCGACGTACGCCCGCCCGGCCGCTGCTGCGACGCCCTCAGGCTGGCGGTCCACCGTGATGCTGCCCGTGATCGTGTTCGAGGCGAGGTCGAGGATGCTCACGAACGCCGGGTCTGTCGTCGAGAACGCGTACGTCTGGTTGGTGACGTACGCCTTGCCCGGCGTGACCTCCGCGAGGTAGCGCGGGTTGCGAAGCTCGGTGAGGCTGCCTGTGACCTGGGCTACCTGCGC
>JBCDFO010000388.1:0-4497 GCA_039177895.1 Bacteroidota bacterium | reverse complement strand
GCACCGCGCCGCGACGGCTTCGAGCTTGGCCCGCGACCGCGCCAGCAGTGCCAGCCGCACGCCGCCGCGCGTGGCGTTCGCCTCGGCCGCAAACGCCTCCGCGATGGCAGCCCCGATGCCCTGGCTCGCGCCCGTGACGACAACGATCATGTGCGGTCCTCGCTGCGGTGTTTCAGGGCGGTTATTCGCCGAAGTACTCGACGCTGTTGTTCTCGGTCTCCCGCAGCCGAATCGCGTGGAGGCGGCCCGACGGGAGTGCGTCTTTGAGTTGGTCCCAGATCGCCACCGCGAGGTTCTCCGTCGAAGGCAGGACGCCCTCCAGGAAAGGGACGTCCGTGTTCAGGTTCGAGTGGTCCAGGACGTCCACGACACGCTCGTTCATGATTCGCTTCAGCACCGCGAGGTCGATCACGAAGCCGGTGGCGGGGTCTGGCTCACCCGCGACGACGACCTCCAGCGTGAAGTTGTGGCCGTGGCCCGTAGCGTTGTTGCACTTGCCGAACGTCTCGGCATTCCAGGCGTCGGAGCGCGCGGGGTTGTGGAGGCGGTGCGAGGCGCTGAAGGCAGCGCGGCGGACGACGTAGACAGTGGGCACGGTGGGAGAAGAGAAGAGTGTTGCGGTGCGGCGGTCTTGCCGTGTTGCAGTACAGCCTTAGATAGGCAGGCGTGGTATGATGGCGGAACCGCGTCGAGAACCCCATTCTGAAGCGGCCCGTTCCGATTCGTGGCTGATGGTCCACCCCCAACCGGGGTAGTTTCCCGTGTCGCGCCGCATCGGCTCGTTCGGCGCGCTGCTTGCTTGTCGCTCCCCGTTCCCCCCGCCGCACGACGGCCCCCACCCGACGGCTTTCGCATGACGCTCTTCGAGAAACTCATCGCCCGCGAGATCCCCGCCGACTTCGTCCACGAAGACGACCGGTGCGTGGCCTTCCGCGACATCGCGCCCGCCGCGCCGACGCACATCCTCGTGGTGCCCCGCAAGCCGATCCCCTCCATCGCCGACCTCGACCCGGACGACGCCGCGCTCGTCGGGCACCTGTTTGCGGTCGCCAAACAGGTCGCGGAACAGCAGGGCCTTGGCAACGGCTACCGGCTCGTCATCAACGTCGGCGACGAGGGCGGGCAGACCGTGCCCCACCTCCACGTCCACCTCCTCGGCGGTCGCTCCTTCACCTGGCCTCCCGGGTGAGTGCGGCTGTGTTGCAGTGGGGCCGTGTTACCGTGAGTGCACCGTGATCGAACCAGCGGATGAGATGTGATATGCGTACTTCTGACAACGAGCAAAGCGAGGCAGTAGACGACTTCGAGCGGCGCTGCGCCCATGCCCCTGACTCCGTATACACCCATCGAAGCAAGCCGTGGCGCTACATCCCCATCCATCCCTTCGCCGACGAACCGGACATACTCCAGTCTCTTGGCATCAATCTCGGCGATTGCCGATGGGCTGACGCCTACTGGCGTGCCGATGACGCGGTCTACTTCCTTCAGGTCTGGACCCAGCGCGTCGATATCGTAGAGCGGAAGCCAGGGCTGTATGTCCAATGGTCTGAGACGCCACCAATTAGGTGCTACCTGGATGCCGTCATTGCCGACGCTACCGTGACGCGCACGTGCTTCGAGTCCATCATGGACCAGTTTCACTCCTCCCTCAAAGCCAGCCCCTCCTTATTCTCGCCCACCCTCAGTACCGCGCTTGTTCCACTCAAGACGTTGAACTAGGCTCCATCACGGCCGCACCGCAACACGGCCCCACCGCCACACTCTTACCCATGCTCTCCGTCACCGACGTCTCCGTGGTCCTCGACGACCGTCCGATCCTCAAGGGCGTGTCGTTCCACGTGGGCGCGGGGCAGATCGCGGGCTATGTCGGGCCCAACGGCGCGGGCAAGACGACCACGATGCGGCTGCTCACGGGCGTCCTCCAGCCGAACGCCGGGCGCGTAGTCGTCGGAGGCGTCGATGTGGCGGCGGACCCGCTCGCGGCGAAGCGGCGCTTCGGCTACGTCCCCGAGCACGGGCACCTCTACGAGAGCTTCACGCCGGCCGAGTACCTCGCTTTCATCGGGCGGATGCATGGGCTGGAGGACGGCGTCCTCACGCGCCGCGCCGAGGCGCTGCTCCGCTTCTGGAAGCTCGATGCCGCCGCGCAGCAGCGCATGAGCGGCTTCTCGAAAGGGATGAAGCAGAAGGTGCTCATCTCGTCGGCGCTGCTGCACAACCCACCCGTCCTGCTCCTCGACGAGCCGCTCACCGGCCTCGACGCGCACGCGGTGCTGCAATTCCGCGCGCTCCTGAAGGCGCGTGCCGCGGCGGGCGTGACGGTGTTCTACTCCTCGCACCTCCTCGACGCCGTGGAGCGCGTGGTGGACCAGGTGATCGTGATCCGCGCAGGCGAGATCGTGCGGACGGCCTCCCCGCAGGACCTGATGACGGAGACGGCGTCGGGCTCGCTGGAGAGCGCGTTCAGCCAACTCACGGCGGCGGAGGACGCCGAGGCGCAGGCGGAAGTGCTGGAGGCGGAGGCGTTCGCTTGAAGGGCTGTTGGCTACTGGCCTCTTGGAACGCGCAAGCTTGGGACGACGGCGTGCAGCAAGACGATGCACGCGCGTCTGCGAACGGCTGAAGCTGTCCGTGCGTTCACACCAAGTCCGTTCGATGAGTTGCGACCTAGGAAACCGAAAGCCGATAGCTGGCAGCCCAAATCCGGCCTCGGTGCTCTGGATCGGTCGCACGTCTGCTCCCGGATTTGGCCTCACACGTCTGCACCTCCACACGTTCACCTCTCCTCTTGGATTCCCTCACCCAACTCGCGCTGGGCGCTGCCTGCGGCGAAGCGGTCGCTGGGCAGCGCGTCGGCCGCCGGGCGGCGCTCTGGGGCGGCGTCGCCGGTACGCTCCCCGACCTCGATATCCTCGCCTACCCGTTCCTCGACCCCGTCGGCGAGCTCTACTTTCACCGGGGCATCACGCACGGGCTGCTCTTCGGATTTGTTGTCGGGCCGCTGCTCGGGTGGCTGATCGCGCGGTTCTACCGCTGGCGCGTCACCCGCGCAGGACCGGACCCGAGCGAGCCCCTGCGTGCGGCGACCTCGTGGCGGCTCTGGGGCTGGGTCGGCTTCTGGGCGCTTTTCACGCACCCCCTCGCGGACGCGCTCACGATCTACGGCACCCAGCTCGGGCAGCCCTTCAGCGACACGCCGATCTCGGTCGGCTCGCTCTTCATCATCGACCCGCTCTACACGGTCTGGTTGCTGCTCGGGCTCGGGGTGGCGCTGTTCCTCCAACGCGATCATCCGTGGCGACGGCGCGCTATCGCGGCAGGGCTGGCGCTGAGCACCGTGTATGCCGGGTGGAGCATCGCCGCGCACGCCTGGGCGCGGGGCGAGGTCAAGGCTGTCGCGAACGCGCAGCATGCCGAGGGGCACACGCTTCTGGCTGCGCTGCCGCTCACCACGCTTGGGTGGAACGTGCTCGTGGACCTGCCGCCTGGCAGCGCGCTCTATCCCGAGGACGCCGACGGGCGCGTTTTCGTGGCGCAGACCTACGCCCTCGCCGACGAGCCCGGCATGCTCGACCTCACCGAGGGCCTGTTCATTCCACAGAACGCGGATCTGCTCGCTGCAGCCGAGGGGTCGCGGGCGCTCGAAATGCTCCGGTGGTTCTCGCGCGGCTGGTACGCCGCCGAGCAGCGCGGCGACAGCCTCCTCGTCCACGACCTGCGCTTCGGACGGATCGGCGGGACGGTGGACGACGCGAGTATGCCGTTCGTCTTTACGTTTCGGTTGTACCAAGACGCTACCGGCGCATGGACCTTCGAACAGCTCCGACCCGACCTGAGCCGCCTGAGCGCCGACACGTTCCGCCGACTCTGGGGGCGTCTCCAGGGGCGCACGCACGCCGACGGGGCCTACGTCAGCGCAGGCGGATGAACCTCCGCGCCGAGTCCGCGTGTGCACCTCCGCCTTCTCTCTGCCCGCTCCCCCTCACTCCCGATTCCGCTATGCAGTTCTTCATCGACACCGCTTCCCTCGACGAAATCCAGGAGGCCGCCGACATGGGCGTCCTCGACGGCGTCACGACCAACCCCTCGCTCATGCGCAAGGAGGGCGCGAGCGACTTCCACGCCCACATCGAGAAGATCTGCGAGATCGTCCAGGGCCCGGTGAGCGCCGAGCTCGTCGCCACCGAGTACGACGCCATGGTGACCGAGGGCCGCGAGCTGGCCCAGATCCACGAGCACGTGGTCGTGAAGGTGCCGCTCATCCTCGACGGCATCAAGGCCATCAAGACGTTCACGAAGGAAGGCATCCGCACCAACTGCACGCTCTGCTTCAGCCCCACGCAGGCGCTCATCGCCGCGAAGGCGGGCGCGAGCTACATCAGCCCCTTCATCGGCCGCCTGGACGACATCTCGACCAACGGTATGGAGCTCATCCGTCAGGTTGTCGGGATCTACGAGACCTACGGCTACGAGACGGAAGTCCTCGCGGCCTCGATT
>JBCDFO010000387.1:0-4512 GCA_039177895.1 Bacteroidota bacterium | reverse complement strand
TATCCAGCAGGATCCGGTCGCCCGGCACGAGGCCGGCGTCGCGGAAGGCCTGGACGTATGCCCGAGATCCGGTCCAGACGGACGCCGCTGGCGTGGCGGCCTCCTCGATGACGAGGAGCGGTTCAGGAGCATCGGCGAGCGCGTGTAGCGCAGAGCGCCAGCGGTCCGAAGGGGCGGCGGGGCGGTCGGTCACGACGAGGGTGGTCGCAGCCGGCGGCAGCCGGCCCGATCAGCAGAGGTCCTGAGCTGGCGCTAGCGCTTCTTGATGAGCAGCCAGTTGCCACCTTGCTCGTCGCGGTGCATCATCACGCGCACGAGCGTCGGACGCATCTTGTACGTGAAGGTGTAGACGAACTGGGCGTTCAGGTCGCCACGCGCGATGCCCTGCTTGAAGCGGCCGTAGAAGAGACGGCTGTTGGAGCAAGGGGCCACCTGCGTGAAGAAGTTCCGCCCGCGGGCGGCCTCCGGCGCGACGCCAGCGAGCTGGCTCTCGTAGGTGTTGTAGAACTGAACAGTCCCGGAGTCGTCGACCTTGACCACGCCGAAGTCCAGCGCGTTGATCTCGTCGGGCGACATCGTGGGGAGCTTATCGAGGGTCCCGTTGGCGAAGTTCATGACAGCGAGGGTGGGGGGATTCTTGTAGGTGTGAGATCGAGCCGCGTCGGCGGCGTGGTGAAAGTGGCCTAGGCGTGCCGGAGGAGGATCCAGGTATGGCTCGCGTTCTCAGCTCGGTGGAGCTGGACGACCAGGTTGACGGATTCCTCGCCCTGCAGGAAGGTGTAGGGGAAGGCCGTGGCCACAGACGGGCTCGTGAGCCCCCGCTTGAAGCGGCCATAGAACAAGCGGTTGTTGGCAGACGGGGCCACGTCGCGGAAGAAGGCGCGACCGACAGCCTCGACAGGGTTGATGCCTCCGAGCTCGGAGTCCGGCTCGTGGAAGGCGGCCACCTTGCCGTCGGCATCGACGGCGATGGCAGCGTAGGGCACGGTGGCCAGCCGCTCATGGGACGGATCGTCGTCGATCGCATCGAGCGTCGAGAGCGTGCCCATGTCGGCGAACGGTGGGATTTCGGTGGCCTTCGCGGCCGTGACCGGCGCCGTCGACTGGAGCGCTTCGAGCTGGCCGCGGAGGGTCCGCACGAGCTCGACAGCCGCATCGGCATCCGTGACGCCCAGCTCGCGTTCCAGGACGGTCCGGGCCGACTCGTCTTGCTCACGCTCGGCGTAGAGCTCGGCGAGCTGGCCTTCCATCGACTTGACGAGGTCGAGAAGCTCCTCTGGGTCGGAGATGCCGGCAGAGACCAGGCGCTGCTTCTCGGTGTAGAGCTCGGACAGCTGGCGCTTGAGGTTGCCGATCAGGTACACGGCCTCGTCGGCATCGGCGACGCCAGCTTTGGCCATGCGCTTCTTCTCCTCGTACAGGGAGTCGAGCTGGCCTTGCAAGTTTTGAATGGTGGAGACGAGCGATCGGCCAGCGGTGAGCTTCGCGATGGCGCGGGCCTCCGCTTCGGATTCCATCTCTGCGAGTCGAGACTCGTAGGTCCGCAGCTCCGTCTCGATCGAGCGGGCCGCTTCGAGCTCTTCGAGCACTGTTTGGAGCGATCCCCGCATATCAGCGAGTGCATCGCTGAAGGCGTGGGCCTTCTCCACCTCGGACGCGATCAGGTCGAGGCCTTGGACGGCCTCGTTGGGGACCACGCCCTCGGACACGAGGCGTTCGCGGGCAGCCAGCATGGCCTCCTTCTCTTGGTAAAGGTCCACGACCTGGGCCTCCAGGCTGGAGATCACGTCGAGGGCGGACGCCGGATCGTCGAAGCCCGCCGCGCTCATGGCCTCCAAGTCGTTGTAGAGCGTCTTGAGCTGCTCGTCCATGGACTCCATCATCTCCAGCATCTCCCGGGCCGAGCCGACGCCAGCTTCGCTGAGCGCTGCCCGGTCCTCGTAGAGCTCTGTGAGCTGGTCTTCCATCGACCGAACGAGTTCGACGGCCTCGTCGGGCTCGGTCACGCCGAGTTCCGTGCGGAGCACTTCGAGCTTGGCGTAGAGCTGCTGGAGCTGCTGGACGGGGTCGCCAGACTCAGCCATTTCCAGGACGCGCGTCGTGGCCTCTCGATCTCGGTACAGCTCGGAGAGCTGCTCCTTCATGTTGTCGATCATTTCGAGGGCCTCGTCGATGTCGGCGATGCCATGAGCGCCGAGGGCTTCGCGCTCCTTGTACAAGTCGGCGAGCTGGGCCTCCATGGACTCGATGAGGCTGGCAGCCTCCGTCACGTCGTCGACCCCGAGCTCGCGGCGCAACTCCTCAGCGGAGGCATCCGCCCCATCTTTGGTGTCCTCGCGATCCTTGTAGAGGTCCTTGAGCTGGTCCTCCATCGACTGGACCAACTCGACGGCATCTTCGATCTGGCTGACACCGAGCTCGCGCTGGACAGAGTCGATGCGCGCGTAGAGGCTCTGGAGCTGCGCGAAGGGGTCGCCATCCTCAGCGCCGATCAGGGTATCGGTCATCTCCCGATCCTTGTACAGCTCCGTGAGCTGGTCCTCCATCGACTGGATGAGTTCGAGGATGTCCTCGGGGGACTCGGTGCCGAGGGCGTTGTGGAGGCGGGCGACCGACTTCACCGTCTCGGAGGCCTCGTAGGCCGCCTTCCGAGCGGCGTTCTTTGCGTCGGCCGTGTCGCTGCTCTCCTCGTAGAGCGACGCCAGCTGAGAGTCCATGCTGTCGATCAACTCCACCAGTTCCTCGCTCGACCCGACCCCGTAGCGCTCCTTGAGCTGCTCGCGGTCGAGGTAGAAGGCATACAGTTCTTTCGTGACGCGGTCGTACTGGGCCGGGAGGTCGCTGCCGTCTCCCTCCACTTCTCGCTCTCGGTACAGCTCGGTGAGTTGGTCCTCCATGGACCGGACGAGGTCCACGATCTCGGCTGCGGAGCCGGTACCGAGCTCGCGCTCCAGGAGAGCGACATCGGGCGAGGGGAGGGACATCGGATCTATGGGTCAGTCGAAGGTCAAAGCGCCGCAACAACTGGTCGCGGTCGATCATGGGATACCCAAGCACCGGGCCAATCCAGACCGACCTTCCGGCACACACCCCTCTCCGGACACGACCCCGGGCGGCCGCATCCGCCCGCACAGTCGTTCTGGAGCGTCTTCAAGGCCGCTGTCCGCGGATATACCGGGTTTCAGTAAAGACTAGAACCACTGACAACAGCCCTGGTGGGGGCCTAATCACTCATTCCCTTTCGACATGGCCGCTGGCAGAAAGGAAATCCGCGGTGCTCCAAACCACCGGTGAACGGCACGGGCGTGGAGTCCCCTCTGGCGGCAGGAATGGGCGACATCCGCTCTTTCACTCGTAGCGCACACGGTGTGGAACTGTCCTTGCCTGAGGAAGAGGTCCACCGACACCGATCCCGTGCTCACTCCTTACAGCGTCCGCAACACTCTCCTCGATCCCGCCCTAGAGGAAGGATGGGGGCATACGCTCTCTGAGTGGGAGGAGGCCGCCAACACGCAGATCCAGGCGACGACGGCCTACGTGCGGGGCCTCCGCAACCAGATCCTGAACGTGACCGACGGGATCGAGAGCATGGACGAACTGGAGCACATCCTGGCGCTGTGCTACATGGACCTCAAGTGCCAGTGGGCCATCCTCAACATGCAGATCCAGTACGCGGTCGTCTATAAGGACGAGATCCGCGAGGACCTGATGTATCGGGCGACCTGCGTCACCCAGATCCTCGACGCCGTGCAAGACCTGCTGGCGCCAGCGGACGTGGACGCGATGGAGGACCTGATCTCGCAGCCGATCGGCCGGACAGCCCAGATGGCGTCCATGGCTCCAGCGCCGCCGCCTCCGTCGGCACCTCCGGCGCCCGCTCCGGTGCCCATGCCAGAGCCCTCCATGAGCGCGGCGCCCGCCAGCGGGGCTTTCGTGTCCCGGCCTCAGCCTCCCAGCGCCCCGCCGGTGCAGCCGATGGGTCCGCCGCAGAGCCCACGCCCCACAGCGGAGCCGGCACCGCCGGCATCAATCTTTCCGCAGGGCTCTCGGTAGCCTACGCTCGACCGGCGCCCTCGGGGCTTCGCCAGCGGGCGCCTGCCTGCTGGCGGCGAGGGCGTATCGGTGACGGCGCGGGGTGATGCAGCGGGAAGCGCCCGCACGCCGCGACGCGGTCCTGTCGAGCGCGTGACCCGCTGGCGGCGATGAGGGCTGCACCTCGGGTGCGAGGTGCGTTCGGCATACGTAGACGAGGCGCGACGCGCCGTCCTGTCTTCACCAGGGTCTCGGGTCCGCCGTCGCCGGGCGGGCGTTCCGGTCAGGTATCTTGGCGTGCTCCTGTCCAGAACGCCCCGCCCCAACTATGGCCCGAGTCGAAGTCGTCATGCCCAAGATGGGCGAGAGCGTGATGGAGGGCACGGTCCTCGAATGGAAGAAGGCCGTCGGCGACGCCGTCGAGCAGGACGAGACGCTGCTGGAGATCTCCACCGACAAGGTCGACTCCGAGGTCCCCTC
>JBCDFO010000386.1:0-4530 GCA_039177895.1 Bacteroidota bacterium | reverse complement strand
GTGGCGTAGGTGAAGCTGAAGAGCCCGTCGTCGAGGCCGTCGACGGTTTGCCGGAAGCGCGTCTCGGCGCGGCTCCAGGCCCAGAGCGTCTCGAAGAGCCCGGCAAGCTGCCCGACAGCGACGCGCTCAGCCCGCCGCCACGGCGCACTCTGTTCGGCCCAACCGAGCAGCACCACCCCAACGCGGTGCGCGTCGTCGAGGAAGGGGACGAGGACGACCTGCGCGGCCCCGAAGGCGTCGAGCAGGGCCTGGGCGTGCGTGGCCTCGTGCTCGCGCGTCACGCGGATGAGGCGGCCCTCCGCCAGCAGCGGCCACTGCTCCGCGTCGAGGCGGACGGGGCGGGGCTTGTCGGCCTCGGCGGTCCAGTCGGCGCTCGTCAGAAACGCATCCGCCTCGACGGGCAGGAGCACCTGCGCGCGGTCGGCAAGGGTGGCGAGTCCGAAGATGCGCGCAGCTTCGTCGAGGAAGTCAGCCTGCTCAGGCGACGACAGGGCGGCCTGGCGGAGCGCGGGCTCGGCCTGGTCGTAGCGGGCGCGCACACGCAGCGTCTCCTCGCGCTCCCGCTGCTCGGTTACGTCGAGCGCCATCACCACGCCGCCTACGAGGCCGTCGTCGGGGTGCTGCACGGGCGAGCCGTAGACGAGCAGCGTGCGGTGCTGGCCGTCGTGCCGCCGCAGCGTGACCTCGTGCTCCTCGAAGCCGATGCCGTCGCGCAGCAGCGTCTCCAGCACGTCACGCAGCCGCTCGTCAAGGCCGTCCACCTCGAAGGCGTTGAGGCCAAGCCAGACCGCGTCCACGTCCTCGCCGGTCAGCTGGAGGAAGTGGTGGTTGGCGAACGTCACCACGCCCTCCGCGTCGAGGTGGAGCACGCCAATGGGGCTTTGTTCGAGGAACGTCTGGTGGAACGCCTCGCCCGTCCAAAGCGGCGCAGTTGCCGTCGCGAGGATGGCGTCGATGGTGCTGGTGTCTCCGTCAGGAACGAGCCGCACTTCGACGGGCCGCTCGGTGCCGCCGAGCGCGAGCCGCACGAATGCGCTGGCGGTCTGCAGGCTGCGGGCTGTCGTCCAGGCCTGCTCGAAGCCGTCGCGGTCGTCGGGGTGCATCGCGCCGCGCCACACGTCGGGGTCGAGCGCCCGCGCTGCGCCGCCCGCCAGCGCGACGGCTTCGGCGTTGGCATACGAGATCCCGCCGTCTGCGTCGAAGCGGAGGACGGGGACCGGAAGCTGCTCGGCGAACGCAGCGGAGGGCCCAGGCGAAGCGTGGGGCATGGCTGGGTGGAATCGTGTCGGATCGAAGGCCGGGGCGTGCCTCCAGGACGGATTCCACACGCGGGCAAAAAGAACGCCAAGCCAGGGAGGAGTGCAGCCGTGTTGCCGTGTCGCTGTGTTTCCGTGGGAGACGTTGGACGTGACGCGGGGGGGAAACCAAACACCTTTCACGGCCTCGCGGCCTCACCGACAGCATCCGCGCGTTCCCGTGGCACGACGAGTAGCAGCCACGCTGCGCCGCAGGCGACCTGCACGCCCGCCAGCCACAGCACGGCCTCGCGTAGGTCGAACGCGCCCGCTTCGAGGAATGCGCTCGTCACCAGCAGCGACATCGTCTCGGCGAGCGCGAGGAAGATCCACTCCGTTGAGAAGACGCGGCCCCGGTAGCGGTCCGCCGTACGCTCTTGCAAGAGGGTGGTGGCGAGCACCCAGTTGGCCCCACTGGCTGCGTGGGCGACGAGCACGAACGCCAGCACGACGAGCGTCCATTCGAGCAGGCCGATCGCCGTGTACCCGAGCCCGCACACGATCACGCAGGCCCCGAGTACGGTCGGCCAGGCAGTCTTGTCGCGGAAGAATGCCCGCGCCAGGATCGGCCCGATGCCCGTGCCGAGGCCGCGTGCTGCGTAGGCGAGCCCCGTACCCAGATCCGGCTTGCCCGGCACGAGTTGCCCGCCGATGAGCACGAGCGCCAGCATCAGCGCCCCGCCGCCGACGCCCCACGTCGCCTTTGCGAGCGCGATCCGCCCGATGCGTGGGTTCCGGTAGAGGTGACGCCAGCCGTCCGCGACCTTCACCGCCGCGACCTTCACCGGGTTGCCCGGTGGCACGTCATCCTGATCTTGCGGGATCACGGTCTTCGCGATGAACACCGCCGAGATGAGGTAGGTCGCCGCGTCGAACAGAAACACGGTGTCGGTGCTCAGAAACTCCACCGCCGCCCCGCCGACGGCCGCCCCGAGCGCGAGCATGATGCTCCACGTCGCGGAGAGGAGCGCGTTCGCCGTGAGCAGCTCACGGTCTGTCGTGATGTTAGGGAGCGCTGCCGTCTTGGCCGGGAGAAAGAGCGCGCTCACCATGATCTGCGCGCTCGCGAGGACGTAGAGCAGCCACAGGTCACCGGGCTCGCGCACGAGCAGGAAGCCGAGCACGATGAGCGCCCGGAGCACGTCCGAGACGATCATCACCGTGCGGCGGTTGAAGCGGTCCACCAGCACGCCCGCGAGCGGGGCCGCGAGCGCCAGCGGCAGCAGCTTCACCACGAAGACGAGCGCCAGGGCCACGTAGCCGTCGCCCAGCAGGGAGCCCTCGCCGGAGAGGTCCTGCACGACGCGGTAGAGCGCGAGCGTGTTGAACCAGTCGCCGAAGAGCGACACCACGGCCCCCGCCCACAGCCAGCGGACGTTGCGGTTGGTCCGCAGCAGTTCGAGGAAACCAACCTGGGTCAAGGGAGAAGCCGGGGCGACGAGGAGAGGGCGAGATGGGGAGCGTCTACCGAGCGCGGGCTATTCCGATCCCCCCGCCCAGTCTAGCTGCCTGCTCGCACGAGGTACGAGAGTGCGTGGCCTCTCTCTTCCGTCTGCGTCATCCCCGACCTGATCGGGGATCCACGCACAGCATCGCCTGGAGTGAGTGCGTCGGCCTACCGCTTCTGTCTTCTCAGGAATGACGCCGGTGTGGGTTTGCGCCCTCAGTCTGGGCGTTCGGCATCGGGGTCGCTGCCTGGGTGCTCCTCCAAGATCGTCGCGTCCGAGATGTTAGGGTCGAGTTCCTTGCGAACGTTGTGCTCGGCCAGCGCGATGGTCTCCGCAGCGCGGTCGAGTGCCCGGTCGATGCCCAGCGCGATCAGGCGCACCGCGCCCCCGCCGAGGAGCTTGGCACGCCCCACCGGCCCCGCCCGCTCGAAGCGCTCTAGCCAGGACTGCTCGGCCATCACGGGATCACTCAGCGTCTTTCGAGTCGGTCGACGCGCGGTCGTGCTCCATCGCCTCGAACCAATCGCTCACGCGCTGGCTCGTCTCCTCGATGGCATTGGCGATGGTACCTACGGTCGCCTCGACGATGAAGGCGGTCTTGTCTGTGGTGCCGAGCTTCTCGAAGGCGGCGCGCACGTCGGCGAAGGGCGAACTGGCACCCGGGTTGGTGGGGCCAGACTTGTCGGTGCTCATGGTCGGCAGGACGCAAGTGGGAGGGCATGGATCGAAACCAGACACCGCCCTGTACGAGAAGACCGCCCCGCTGTGTTTCAGTTCTGCCGTGGAGCCGTCTTCCCGTTCTGCTGTGGCCGCTGCGTTCAGTACGGCAGCACAGCAACACGGAAATACGGCAACACGTCTCCTCGATGTCCGACCCCACCTCCAAAGCTGCCCCCGCCCCCGAGGCACCGTCCACCGCCGAGGGCGTCGTCGCCCGTTCGACGGGGAGCTGGTACGACGTGCTGCTGCCCGACGGCGAGCGGCTCCAGGCCCGGGCGCGGGGCAAGTTTCGCCTGCTCGCCGAGGAAATCGACGAGACGAACCCCGTGGCTGTCGGCGACCACGTGGAGGTCCGCCTCGAAGACGACGGGACGGCGCTCATCACCGACATCCGGCCGCGCACGACGAAGCTCTCGCGCCGCGCCGCCGGCCGCCGCCACGGCCGCGAGCACGTCCTCGTCGCCAACGTCGATGCGGCGTGGTGCGTGCAGTCGGTCTTCGCACCGAAGTTCAACAGCGGCTTCGTGGACCGCGTGCTCGTGATGGCCGAAGCGTATGGCGTCGAGGCGGGCATCGTCATCAACAAAGCCGACCTGATGGTGGGGCACAAGAAGGCCGAGGACGCCATCGGCTTCTGGATGGGGCTTTACGAGGGCCTCGGCTACCCGGTCCTCCTCACGAGCGCCGAACTTGGCCTCGGCGTGGACGACTTTCGCGACGCGCTCACCGGGCAGACCAGCGTCGTCACTGGGCCATCGGGCGTCGGCAAGTCGTCGCTGCTCAACGCCGTCGACCCCGCGCTCGACCTCCGAACAGGCGAGGTCAGCCAGAAGACGAAGAAGGGTAAGCACACGACGACGTTCTACACGCTCTACCCGCTCGCCGCTGGGGGGTACGTCGTGGACACGCCCGGCATCCGCGAGTTCGGCCTCTGGGACATGACGCCGCCCGAACTCGGAGGGTACTTCGTGGAGATGCGGCCCCTCATCCCGGACTGCCGTTTCCCGAACTGCACGCACGACCACGAGCCCGGCTGTGCCGTCACCGCCGCCGTGGACGAAGGCACC
>JBCDFO010000385.1:0-4531 GCA_039177895.1 Bacteroidota bacterium | reverse complement strand
GCCGCCACGAAGAGCGCGACCGCGTTGAGCACGATCACGCTCAGCACGAGCCGCTGGTCGATCAGAAAGCGCACGAGAGTTCGCAGTTGGTGGCAGGTAGTCGGGCGAAGATCGGGCCGAGTTCAGACACATGCGCTGTGACGCAGAAATCTTAGGCCTGGTGTGCTCACGTACCTTGTTCTCACGGAGCTGCGTGGCGTCCTGAATCGTTGGTCAACTCCATGCCGATGCCACTTGCGTATCCCTATGTGACCTCCTCCCTCGAAGTCATCCCCGCGCACGCGGGGACCCACACGAATGTCCAGAGGCTAGCCGAAACGCTCAGGTTTTCCTGATTAGCGAGGAGGTACTTCCAGATATCCAGACGCTCGTAGAGTGGAATGACAACGCAGACATTCAGAACGACCTGGTGGGTCCCCGCAGTCGCGGGGATGACAAAGGTGGGAGTGCGAAGCAATCGGCTACTCCTCTTTGTGCCTGGGGTGAAGCAAGCCGGACTGAAATAGCTATGCAGTACGCCGTCGTCATTGAGCAGGGTGAATCGAGCTTCGGCGCGTACGTCCCGGATCTGCCTGGCTGCGTCGCAGTAGGGGAGACGGAGGCGGAGGCCCGGGACCTGATTCGGGAAGCCATCGCGTTCCATCTCGAAGGGATGCGTGAGGACGGAGATCCAATCCCGCCTCCCCGCGCTCAGGTCGAATATGTGGAGGTTGGCAGCGTTGCCTAGCTGCTGTGCGGCCTGGAAACACGCGTTCACATCCGCACACGTCCACACCTTCCTACCTGAGCGCAGCGGGGAAGTGGGAACGTCAGGCGGGGCGGCGTACGTTTGACGGCACTCTCACTCCTCCCACGTGCCTCTCCTCTCGTGCTCGCTCCTGAAGGCTACGCGCTCATCGGCGGCGCGGCCCTCCTCGCCCTGATGCTCACCGTCCTCGGCGCGTGGCTCGGCGGCCTCGGCTGGCTGCTCGGCGTCCTCGGCGTCCTCGCGCTCGGCTTCACCGTCTGGTTCTTCCGCGACCCGGCGCGCATCGCCCCCGAGGACACCTCCACGCTGCTGCTCTCACCCGCCGACGGCAAGGTGGTCGAGCTTGTCGAGGAGCACGATCCGCTTTACCACGAGGGACCTGTGCGGCGGCTCTCGATCTTCCTCTCGCCGCTTAACGTCCACGTCAACCGCATCCCGGCGGACGGGACCATCGAGTACGCGGAGTATTTCCCGGGCGAGTACCTCGTGGCGTGGCACCCGAAGGCGAGCGAGAAAAACGAGCGGTCGGCAGTCGGCCTTGTCCACCCGAGCGGGACCAAGGTGCTCTTCAAGCAGATCGCCGGGGCCGTCGCGCGGCGCATCGTGTTCTACGCACAGCCCGGTGACGCCTACCGCGCGGGTGACCGCTACGGCATCGTCAAGTTCGGCTCGCGGATGGACGTGCTCGTGCCGCCCCACGTCACCTTCGATGTGGGCATCGGCGACCGGGTGACGGCGGGCATCACGGTGATCGGGCGCCTCCCCGAGACGGGCGGCGACACGATGGAGAACGCGGCAAGCCCGAGGGCCGTCCATCCGGAACTGATGGCGGAGGTCTAGGCGATGGCCGACCCCATGCCTCGCTCCGGCTTCGACGTGCCGGATCGCCGCCAGAGCATCACGCGCCGCCGCGCCGCGCGCCCGCGCCGCCGGGTCGTGCGTGGCATCCCGCCCGTCGCGGTACCGTCGTTCTTCACGCTGATGAACCTGCTCAGCGGCTTCTTCTCGGTGGTGCTCGCCAGTGACGGGCGGCTCAGCACGGCGGCCTGGCTGATCGTCCTCGCAGGCTTCTTCGACCTCCTCGATGGCATGATGGCGCGGCTTGCGAACGCGCAGTCCACCTTCGGTCTCGAACTCGACTCGCTGGCCGACGTCGTCTCGTTCGGTCTCGCGCCGTCGTTCCTGCTCTTCCAGTTCGGGCTCGGCGAGCTGGCGCTGCTCGGGCCCATCCTCGCGGCGCTGCCGGTGCTCTGCGGGGCCGTTCGCCTCGCGCGCTACAACGTCCTCGACGCCACATCGGTTGGGGAGAAGAAAGACTACTTCACCGGCCTCCCGATCCCGGCGCAGGCGGGGCTGATCGTGACGTTCATCCTCACCTTTCAAGACAACGCCTGGTTCGACGGCCTCGCGCCCGAGCGCATCTCGACGATCCTCGTGACGATGACGGTCGGTCTGAGCGCGCTCATGGTGTCGCCGGTACGTTTCCCCGCGCTGCCGTCGCCCAACCCGGCCAACTTCCGGCGGTACCGCTGGCGCTTTCTCGCGTTTGGCCTCGCCCTCACCCTCGCGATCCTCTTCGGCGAAGTCGGGCTCCTCTTCAGCGGGACGGTGTATCTTGTCGTCGGCCTCGTGCTCAGCATCCGCTGGGTGGTGGCGGCGTCGCTGGAGATGCCGCTAGACCCGCCCGCCGAAACGACATCCGGTTCCGCTGAGCCCGAGGCGGCCTCCGATTCGCGCTAGTCCGTTTCTCCGCCTTCATGTTCATCGCCACCGTCCGCGTCACGCTCCGCCCGTCCATCCTCGATCCGCAGGGCAAGGCCATCGCGAACGCGCTCCACGACCTCGGCTACGACGCCGTCCAGAGCGCCCGCGTGGGCAAGACGGTCGTGCTGGAGATCGACGCCGCGGATGCCGACGCGGCGCACGCGCTCGCCACCGAGGCGGCCGAGAAGCTGCTTGCCAACCCCGTCATGGAGGACTTCGCCGTCACGGTCGAAGCCGTCGATCTCGCCTAGTTGTCCCTCCGCGCTCCGTCCCGTCCCGATGCGCGCCCTCCGTTCGTTTTCGCTCCCTGGAGTTCAGTCGCCCGAAGCGCGAGCCTCGCTCGGCTGGCCACGGCTCGGTCCTGTGGCACCGGCCACGCCCGACACGGAGACGCTCACGGTCGAGGAGGAGGTCGTCGAGGAGCGGCTGGACAGCCCGTGGCGCGTGATCCTGTTCAACGACGAGATCCACACCTTCGACGAGGTGATCGTGCAGCTCATCAAGGCGACGGGCTGCTCGGAGTCGCAGGCGGAGGGCCACGCCTGGACGGTCCACACGCGCGGCAAGGACACGGTCTACGAGGGCGAGTTCGAAGACTGCTTCCGGGTCCAGGGCGTGCTGCGGGAGATCCAACTCGTCACCGAGATCCAGGGGTAGACTGATCCGGCCGCCCCCTAGTCACGCCGCGCGCCAGAGGTACCAACTGGCCACGCTCCGGTAGGGCTGCCACGGTGCGCCCATCGCGGCGAGGTCCTTCGGCGAGGGTAGGGCATCCAGGCCGTAAGCGTTCATCGCGCCACGCTGGACACCGAGGTCGGTCGTGGGCAGCACGTCCGGGCGGCCGAGGTCGAAGATGAGGAGCATCTGCACCGTCCACGGCCCAATGCCACGCACCTGCGTGAGCCGTGCGACTACCTCGTCGTCGGGCAGTTGCTCGATGGCCTCGGCGGGCGGTACGGTGCCGTCGATGACGCGCTCGGCGAGGCTGCGCGCGGCCCGCTGCTTCGGGCGCGAGAGCCCGGCCCCACGCAGCGTCTCGTCGTCCAGGTCCAGTAGCGCCTCGGCCGTCGGCGTGGCATCGGGAAAGAGTGCCTGCACGCGCCCGTGGATCGTCGCCGCAGCCTTCGTCGAGATCTGCTGGAAGACGATCGACCGCAGCAGCGCCGCGAACGGGTCGGCGAGCCCACGTACCTCTAGCCTGCACGGCCCCACGTGCGCAATGAGCTGCCCCATCGTCGGGTCCGTATCGGCGAGGTAGGTGGTAGCTACATCGTAGTTCACAGGTTGAAAATCGAAAGGGGGCGAAAAAATGTTTGGATTTGGCTTTCTGGCTCGCAGTCAGCAACACATCTTCAATGACCAATGACCAATGACCAATGACCAATGACCAATGACCAATGACCAATGACCAATGACCAATGACCAATGACCAATGACCAATGACCAATGACCAAAACTCAAAACGGCACGTCGTCTTCCACGTCCTCCAGCGCACGCTCGGTGCGGGCGAGGCGGATGCCTGACGCGTCGAAGCCGAAGAGGTCTTCGGGCGAGAATACGAGTCGGAACTGGTGCTCGGTCTCGAAGAACGAGGCGAACTTCGCGGCGACCTGGTCGAGGCGGTCGAGGTAGTACGGCGTGTGCTCGTCCGGCGCGTCGGCGTCCCACGCATCGGCGAGGCGCGCGGCCTCGAAGGCGGGGCCGGGCCCGGCGATGTAGTAGCTGAGGCGGTCGCCCTTGCGCGGCGGCTGGCCGGTCTGCGCGGCGCGCTGCTTGGCGAGTTCGTACGACGCCGTCCGGGTGCGTCGCCCGGCTTCCACGTCGGCCTCGTAGGCCGCGACGGTGTTCTTGAGCGTCTCGGTGCGCTGGAAGTCGGCGACGCCGTCGGTCCAGTCGTGGGCGAGGATGCGGTCGCGCTGGGCGAGGTACAGGTCGTGGAGGCCCTGGATGTCTTCGTTGAGTAGCAGCCGGACGGCCTCGCGGACGAAGCGCCGCCCGAAGCGCTCCGTCGAGCGGGAG
>JBCDFO010000384.1:0-4553 GCA_039177895.1 Bacteroidota bacterium | reverse complement strand
GACCCGACGCGGCAACTGATGAGTTGGTGTCTTCACCGTCCACGACGCGCTGACCGAGAGCGCCTTCGCGTTGCTCATACCAGACCTCGTCCGGGACTGATGCCTTGCGACCCGCGTCGAGGTTCTGGCGGCGCTCTTCGGTGACGTCGAAGCCTTCGGCAACCGTCGCTGACGGCACTCGCCGCCGGTCTGCCCACGCCGACGAGTGTGCGCAGTAGGATGGACTCCTGGCTGCAGGAACCTGGGCGAATGATTGCCCTGGCAGGTTTAGATTGCAAGAGGTGTCCAAGTGGCCTCGTCCATAACGAGCCGATACCCTCGGCCGCGAACGGTTTTGATCGGGCTCTTCAGACCTGCCTGTCCAAGGGCGCGGCGGAGGTGGTGAACGTAAACGTCGACGACGTTTGTCCCGGTGTCAAACTCGCAGTCCCAAACGTCGCGGAGGATGCGCTCCCGAGAAAGGACGTGCCGATGCCGCGCTGAAAACAGGGCGAGAAGCTCGAACTGGCGTGGTTTGAGGTCGAGGACGCAATCACGGATCCTCGCTTCTCGCTCATTCCAACTGATGGCGAGAGGACCGACCGTGAAACAGGCCCGAGTCGCCCACCGTGGTCTTCCTGTGCTACAGGTGTTGGAAGATTCCGCTATGATCCGACGGTGCGCACCGATCTGAGCTCTGAGGAGGATGAGGGAAGGGGGGCAGGGGTGCTCGCAGTCCGCACCAACTGAGATCGCAGCGACTCGCTCTGAAGGTGTCGCGAGACCGAGCACAGCGATGAGAATCCCTGACGCCCGGAATGCATGGCAGATAGAGCGGATCTCTGAGACTCGTAAAGGATCCCAGTCGATCAGGAGTGCGTCCGGCACCTTTTGCCCAGTGAGCCGCTGCTCGACTCTGGCCTCTGCCTGGTCGAAGTCAAATAAATCCAATTCAATAGACGAAAAAGGGCTTGACTGAAGAGTCATCTGAAGTCGCCCATCGTCCGTCACAGCGAAGACAGAAATCAAATCTTGAATCTTCATCCTATTGATTGGCTGCTGGGCGCTAATGGAGCTTCGGGCAGCTCATCCTGAAATTTTCAGCCTATGCCTGACTTGGCGTCGTTCTGTAACCCATCGGATACAAAAAAGGCGGCTGTAGCGTCTCAAAGGCCAGTTGGCATTGTGTGCGGACAGGGATGGATTGGGACAGGCGAGCTCCAATCTGACTGAATCCGCAATCGGAGACTTGGACTTCGGGTCCTCTCTCATACTTGCGATCCGGAACAGCGGCAACGACTCCGCCGGCTCGACAGCCCCTCTGCATGTTCTGAGCGAGCTGCTGCCAATGAGGTCCAGGGTCAGGCTGGAATAGCCATTATTGCAAGTTCACCCTGTTTGTCTTACGCCGGGGTGGAGGAGAGAGTCACCGACGACAAGCCCTCAGGAGTCCTGTATCATCACCTCCGATAAGTGATGCTTATCGGAAGCTGATGGCCCGATCTGAGCCAGATTGCCCTTTGGGTCGCTCGGAGGAGCGGGAGGCGCACGGAAGAGTGGAGGGACGACCGCGAACGGACTTTGGGAACAACGTCTCATCCTCGTACCAACCTGTCGTCTGCTCGAGGACGGAGGCTCCGAGGCGGCTAAAACGGCACGTCATCCTCGACCTCCTCGGGGTCCCGCTCGTCGACACGTGGGAGTGGCGGCGGGGGCCTCGGGCAACCGCCTGCTCGAAGGCACTTGCCGAGCCGTCGCCTGAGGCAGAGTGAACGGCGCGGGAGTGGCTGCGATTGGCTGAGTCACCGGCAGCGCATGGGGCGGTCCCACGAGGAGGAAGGGTGGGCTCCCAGTTGCTGCAGTGGACCTGTCACTATAATGGCATGCCACTACACAAGCAGGTATGGTCGGGCCTGTCGTCAACCGCGAGTCGGAGCTCGCCCGGCTCCACGCCCTCGCCGACGCTGGCGGACATCGGCTCGCGCTCGTGACCGGCCGGCGCCGGGTGGGGAAGACGTACCTCCTCACGAACGCCTGGGGCGACCGCGACGCGTTCTTCTTCACGGCGTCGAAGACGACGCCTGAGCTCAACCGCCGCCAGCTCGTCGAGGCCGCCGCGACCTGGGCGGGCGAGGACCTACGGCCCGAGGACTACCCGACGTGGCGGACCGTCTTCCAGATGCTCGTGCGGCTCAAGGCACCGCGTCCGCTCGTCGTCGTGCTCGACGAGTTCCAGTACCTCGGCGACGGCGCGTCGGGCGCGGTCGAGGTGGCCTCGGAGCTCAACGCGGTCTGGGAGGCGCCGCGACCGGAGCGGTCGTTCCTGATGGTGCTCTCGGGCTCGGCCGTCGGGACGATGGGGGCGCTCGCGGCGGGAGGCGGCCCGCTCTACGGCCGGTTCCAGTGGCAAGGGACCCTCCGGCCGTTCGGCTACTGGCACGCGGCCGAGCTCGCCGGCGTCTCGGACCTCCGCGAGCGGGCGCTCGCCTACGGCATCTTCGGCGGAACACCGCGCTACCTCGCCGCCATCGACCCCGACCGGTCGGTGGCTGAGAGTGCGACGCGGCTCGTCCTCGACCCCGGCGGCGAGGTGCGGCTCCTCGTCGAGACGGCGCTGGAGCAGGAGGAGGGGCTCCGCGACGTGGCCAAGTACCGGGCCGTGCTCCACGCGGTGGCGAGCGGGCAGACGAAGCGAAACGAGATCGCCGACCGGGCAGGACTTCCCGTCGACGGCGCGCTCCGGGACAAGCTCAGGCGGCTCGTCGGCCTCGGCTACCTCGAGGCGCGGCGGAACGTCGACGCGAGGCCGAACGCGCCGGCCCGCTACGGCGTCGCCGACGCCGCGTTCCGGTTCTACGAGCGGTTCGTTGGGCCGAACCGGTCGCGCCTGGAGCGGCTGCCGGCAGAGCAGGTGTGGGCCGAGTCCGTCGCCCCGCACCTCGACGTGTACATGGGCCACGAGTTCGAGCGCGTGGCGGCGGAGGCCTACGACCGGCGCGCGGCGTCGATGGACCTGCCGACGGTGGCCGAGTGGGGGCGCTGGGAGGGCACCGACCGAGACCGCCAGCCGGTCGAGGTCGACATCGTCGCCCCGCTTGTGGACAGGGGCGTTCTGACGGGCGAGGTCAAATGGAACCGAGAGCCAGTCGGGACCCGCGTCCATGCGGCCCACCTCGACAAGCTGCGGCGGATGGCGGACGCTGGACGGGCGTGGGCGCACGGGGCGCTCGGCAAGGACGGCGTGCTCCTCTACGTGTCAGCAAGCGGGTTCGAGGACGGCTTCCGCGAGCGAATCGAGGCGGATGGACGCCGGGCCGTGTGCTGGTCGCTCGACGACCTGTACGCGGAGTGAGCGAGAATGGGTTGCGCTGAGGTGCGGTACACGCATCTCGCCGGAACCGGTCGCTACGTTCAGGAAAAAGGCATGTCTGACCCACTGACGTACTGAGTCACGGCCCCGCTGGCTCTAGAACGGCACGTCGTCCTCGACCTCCTCGGGGTCCCGCTCGCGGACCACAAGGCGGACGCCCGACGGGTCGAACCCGAACAGGTCCTCCTCGGAGAACACGAGGCGGAACTGGGCCTCGGTCTCGAAGAACGGCGCGAACCGGGCGGCGAGCTGGTCGAGGCGGTCGAGGTAGAACGGCGTGCTCTCATCGGGCGCCTCGGGGTCCCAGGCGTCGGCCAGGCGGGCGGCCTCGAACACACGTCCGCCTCCTTCAGCGATGTAGTACGCCACGCGGTCCCCGAGGCGGGGCGCCCGGCCGGTCCGCTCGGCCTCGCGGCGGGCGACCTCGTAGGCGGCCGCTCGCGTCCGCTCGCCGGCCGCCACGGCCCGCTCGTAGGCATCGAGCGACGCCTTGAGCGTCTCGACGCGCTGGAAGCTCTCCACCCCGCTGCCGTCGGCGGCGGCCCAGTCGTGGGCCTCGATCTGTCGGCGGTAGCGGAGGTAGAGGTCGTGGAGCCCCTGGATGTCCTCGTCGAGGAGCCGGCGAATCGCGTCGCGCACGAAGCGCCGCCCGAACCGCTCCGACGAGCGGCTGACGAGGCTCGACCCCTTGAACGTCAGCGCCCCGTCGTAGCCCAGGAGCGCGTAGTTCTTCTTCTTGTACGAGAGCATCCGCCGAAAGCGGCCGTCGAACCCGATCCGGATGCCGTCGGGCATCTGCTGGCTCAGCGCCTCCACGAACGCCCGCTCAGCCGCCTCGCCGTCGACGCCCCGAGGCGGGACGAACAGCACGCCGTCGGTGTCGACCTCGACGATCTGCGCGCCGGCGTCGCGCGCGAGCCGGATGATCTGGCGGAGGAGGTCCTGGCCGGTCGCGGCCACGCGGTCCGCCTCGGCGAAGTCATTGAACAGTGCATATCCAAAACCCATATTCCCATAAAATGAATTAATAACATTTTTATATGCATTTTGTCGTGCGTCGAGTTCGGCCCGCTCGTCCGCCTCGGTGGCGCGCATGGCGGCCTTGGCCTCGAAGCGGAGGTCGGTGAGGCGGCGCAGGAGGCGCGGGAAGAGGCCGAGCGCGTCGCTCTTCGGCTGGACGCCGTAGCTGAGCATGATCGACGGG
>JBCDFO010000383.1:0-4564 GCA_039177895.1 Bacteroidota bacterium | reverse complement strand
GAGCACGTAGAGCCCGGGGGCTGCCTACCCTAACCCGGTGCCCGCCGGCGGCCTCGTCCGCGCTCCGCTCGTGGTCGCCGAGGCGCAGCCGGTCCAGGTTGTGCTCTACGACGTGCTCGGGCGCGCCGTCCGCGCGGTGGACCTCGGCGTGGTCGCCCCGCAGCAGGCCACCGATGTCGCCGTGCCTACGGGCGGTCTTGCCCCCGGGCTCTACGTGCTCCGCGCCGAGGGACCGTCCATCACAGCCAGCCGCTGCGTCGTCGTGCGGTGATCCCTGCCGAGCGCGTTTCCCGTAGTCCTCCCTGTCCCGTGCTATCGCCAGCCTCCATCGACCATGAAAGCCTTCGCCCTCCTACTCGCCGCGCTCCTCTTCGCAGGCCCCGCCCTCGCCCAAGACGAGGGCATCCACATCACCGGCAACTGGACGCTCGATGTCCGCGAGGCCGATGGTACGCTCGTCGAGTCGGTGCAGTTCACCAACGACCTGACGCGCAACGGCGCGAACTTTCTCATCAACCTGTTCACCAAGAACAACCGGCTAGCCACGCTGGTGCTGGAGATCGGAACCACCACGACCACAGGGAAGCCGTGCACGAACGAGGGAGGGGAAGAGGTGAACTGCCTGATCATCGAGCCCGAGGACCCGCTCTTCGGCGATCCCGAGACCTCGGAGCTGACGATCACGAAGCTAACTGAGGCTGACGGAAGCCCCATCGTCCTCGCACGGTTTTCGGGTACGATCTCCGCGGACCGCGACGCTCAGATCACCCGGGTCAACTCGCTCCGGGGAGGCTGCTTGTACAACGTCTCGCAGCCGTGCACGGCGGCCACGCGCTCGAACCTCGCGTCGGGATCCGATTCCTACGGCAGCTTCACGTTCCGAACGCTCGACACCCCGCTCTCGGTCGCCGAAGGCCAGTCGGTCGACGTCGTCTTCGAGCTGTCGTTCGACTACTAGGCCATGCGCTGGATTTCCCTCCTGGCCGCTGGGCTACTCCTCAGCGTGGCCGCGCCGCTCTCCTTTGGGCAGACCCCACCGGATGCCACCCTCATCCAGCCGGGCGCGGATCCGTTCGGCAGCTTCGCGCGCGTCGTTTCGATCTCCGGAGGTACGGCCGTCGCGGGCGAGGAGCGAGCCGACCAGTTCGAGCAGTTCGACAACCGCGGTGCCGTCTCGATCTTCGAGCGCCAGCCCGATGGGTCGTGGATCCTGCGCCAGAGGCTCTTTGCCAGTGACTCCCAGCAGGGCGGGTTCAACGAGACCCCAGGGTTCGGCGCGGCCGTCGCGCTCAGCGGGGACCGGCTGGCGGTGGGAGCCCCCGGCGAACAGGACGACGCGGACACCGAACGTTCGCCCGGCGCGGTGTACATTTTCGAGCGCCAAGCGGATGGATCGTGGGCCGAGGTTGATAAGGTGCGCGACCCGGACCCGGTCCGCTTCGGGTTCTTCGGAGAGGCCGTAGCCCTCGATGGCGACCGGATGCTGGTGGCCGCCGAGCGAAGCGAAGACCCCGCGACGGACTACGAAGGGGGGACGGTCTATGTCTTCGACCGCCAGTCCGACGGCACATGGACGGCGTCGGCGACGCTTCGGCGCCCCGAAGCCGAAGGCCGCGTCGGCTTCGGCGATGCTGTGGCGCTGGACGGCGACCGCGCGCTCATCGGTGCAGGGGGCACGAATTTTTCGCCGGTCAACCGAAACGGGCGGGCCTACGTCTACGACCTCTCTGGCTCCACCTGGACGGAGGTCGCCGAGCTTGAGTCCCCAGACGGGACTGTGGCAAACAACAACAAGCAGTTCGGCGAGGCCGTCGCGCTGGATGGGGACGTGGTGCTGATCGGCGCGCGTGGCCAGGGCATCGAGGTCCCGGGGTTGGGCTTCTTTGCCTCGGGGGCCGCGTACCTCTTCGAGCGGAACGCGAGCGGGGGCTGGCCGCTCCGCGAACGGTTCACACCCGACGACCTCGACCGAGACGAGCTACCGTCGTCGCGCCAGATCGAGTTTGGGCGGAGCGTGGCGCTGGAGGAGAGGACGGCTGTCGTCGGCGCGGCTGAAGACGTGGTGGGGGGCGAGTTCGACGCGGGCTCGGCGTACGTCTTCTCGGAGGCCGGCGGCGCGTGGTCGCAGACCGACAAGCTGCAAGGGGGCGGCCGCGAGTTCTCCAACTTCGGGTTCAGCATGGCCCTCTCGGACGGCTCCCTCGTCACGGGCGAGATCAGAGGCGGCGACCCCGACACCCAACCGGGCGTCGCGCACGTCCACAACATTGAGGCTCCGACCCTGCCCAGGCTCTCGCTGTTCGTGGAGGAGCGGATCGGGGTCTCGGATGCGCCGCGCCTCCTCGCCGCGCTGCAACTGCTCGTGCAGGAGCGGATCGGCGTCACAGACGCGCCGCGCCTGCTTGGCGCCCTACAACTGCTTGTCCAAGAGCGCATCGCTGTGAGTGACGGCCCAGGCGTGGCCTTGGAGGACGGCTCGGCCGCGGCGACCGGCCAGCCCGTCCGCCTCGACACCGACCTCGTCTCGTTCTTTGCGCCGACCGGCCTCGATGTGACCTTCGAGAACATCGCGACACCGGGCGGGCTGAGCGTGTTCTACGAAGCAGCCGCACCGGACAATACCGAGGGGCTGCCTGACGCGACCGTCGCGCCCTACCGCTGGGTCATCGCTACCACCGACGGCCTCGCGTTTGAGAACGCCTCCGTGCGCTTCGATACGAATGCCTTCCCCAGCCTCGCCGATCCGGAGCGCGTGACGATCTACCGTCGTCCTGACGCGGGCACCGGCACCTTCGAGGAGGTCACAACGAGCGTGGACTCCGACGACGGCGCGCTCGTGGGCAGCGGCATCACGGCGTTCAGCGAGTTCGTGATCGCGGGCGACGGCGTGGTCGTGAGCAGCGAGGCCGACCTGCCGCTCGTCTTCGCGCTCGACGGCCCCTACCCCAACCCAGCCACGACCGAGGCGACGCTCGACCTGGCGCTCCCCGAATCCGGCCCGATCCGCGTGGAGGTGCTCGACCTGCTCGGGCGTCGCGTGGCGCTCCTCGCCGAGGGCGACCAGCCAGCGGGCTACGTCACGCTGCGGCTCCGCACCGACCGCCTCGCTGCTGGGTCCTACTTCATCCGCCTCCAGGCGGGCGACGAGGAAGCGGTCGCGCGCCTCACCGTCGTGCGTTGAGCGTTCCGCATCCACACGCACGGGGGCGGCATCTCACTGCAGGGCGTCTTGTCTGTGACCGTCTCGCTAGGACGCGCTCGGCATCGGGGCGCGGAAGAGGTCGGCGGCGGCGGCGAAGCGCTCGGCTGAGCCGATGAGAACCAGCCGGTCGCCCGACTCGACGGTGAAGTCGCCCGCGGGGTTGGCGAGCGTGCGGACGCCGCGCCGGACCGCGATGACGGTCAGCTCGTGGCGGCGGCGGAGGTCGAGCGCGGCGAGCGTCTGCCCGGCCGCCGGGGCCCCGTCGCGGAGCGCCACGGCGCGCGTGTGCAGCCCCTCCTCGTCGAGGCCCTGGAGCACCATCAGGTGGGCCTCCTGGATCGAGCCGCGCAGGATGCGGTAGTCCTCCTGGCGGAGGTCGCGCACGTAGCGCTCGATCTCGGCGGGCGGGACGAGGTAGGCCCCGAGCACATGCGAGAAGACGCGCACGGTCGTCTCCATCTCCTCGGGCACTACGATGTCGGCCCCCGCCTTCTGGAGCGGCTCCACGCTGCGCAGGAAGCGCGTCCGGGCGATGAGCTGGAGCGTCGGGTTGAGGTAGCGCATCTGCTGGAGGATGCGCGGGACGGCCGTGGGGTCGTTGATGAGGATGACACCGAGCTTGGCGCGCGCGATGCCCGCGTGCTCCAGAATGAAGGCGCGGCTCGCGTCGCCGTAGATCACGGGGATCCCCTCCTTGCGCAGGCGGGCCGTGGACTCTGGGTTGAGCTCGATCACGACGAACGGAATGCCGACGTCCTGGAGCACGCGCACGAGCCGCTGCCCGGCGGGGCCGTAGCCGACGACCACGACATGATCCTCCGTCGCGTGCGCCCCCCCTCCGTGCGCCCCGCCCGCGTGCGTGTCGCCCTCCTCCGGCGCTTTGACCGCGTCGGGTCCTGGGCCGTCGCCGAGCTTGCGGAGCGGCGTCCGCGCCACCAACGTCCCGAACCGGGGCGCGGCCTGCACCTGGAAGGGCGTCGCGATCATGAGCAGCACGGTCACCGCGATGAACGTCTGCGCGCCCGCGTCGCCCAGCCCGGCGGGCGTGATGCCGGCTGCGCGGCCCGCGCGTTCGAGTACGAACGAGAACTCGCCGATCTGCGCGAGCGCCAGGCCCGTCGCCGCCGCGATGCGCACCGGGTAGCCGAGCACGAGGATCGCGCCCGTCGTGATGACAAACTTGAGCACCACCACCGCGAGCGCCACGCCGGGCACCAGCAAGGGGTTGGCGATGACGAAGCGGAGGTCGAGGAGCATCCCCACCGAGACGAAGAACACCGCGTTGAAAACCGTCCGCAGCGGCAGGATCTCGCTGAGCGCCTGCTCGGAGTACTCGCTCTCGCTCACGATCAGCCCCGCCAG
>JBCDFO010000382.1:0-4596 GCA_039177895.1 Bacteroidota bacterium | reverse complement strand
GTCGTCACGGGCGCGAGCCAGGGCATCGGGGCTGCCATCGCGGAGGCGTTTGCGGCCGAGGCGAACGCCACGCGCGGCGGCGTGCGGCTGGCACTGCTGGCGCGGTCGCGGGCCAAGCTCGAAGCCGTCGCGGCGCGGTGCCGGATGCGCGGGGCCGAGGCTGAGGCGTTTGTCTGCGACGTGACCGAGGAGGCCGCCGTCGCGCAGACCGCCGAGGCCGTGCATGGGCGCTTCGGCGTACCCGACGTGCTCGTGAACAACGCGGGGCAGTTCCAGCCGGGCGCGCTCCTCGATACCGACGCGGCGGCGTTCAGGCAGCAGATCGAGGTCAACCTCACGAGCGCATTCCTTGTCACGCACACCTTTCTCCCGGCGATGGTCGAACAGGGACGCGGGCACGTTTTCTTTATGGCCTCGGTGGCGTCGCTGCGGGCCTATCCGGGTGGCGCGGCCTACTGCGCGGCGAAGCACGGGCTGCTCGGCCTCGCCCGCGTGGTCCGCGAGGAGACGAAGCCGCTCGGCCTCCGTGTGACGACGCTCTTGCCCGGCGCGACGCTCACGCCCAGTTGGGAGGGCAGCGATCTCCCGCCCAACCGCCTCATGCCGCCCGAGGACATCGCCCACGCCGTCGTGGATGCCTGGCGGCTCTCCGACCGCACCGTCGTCGAAGAACTCGTCCTCCGCCCGCAGCTCGGCGACGTCTGAGAGCGGGCTCCTGCATCAGCAGACTCCGCACACTGACTTGCGCCGCCCCCTCCATTTCGTTAGTGTGCCACCGTATTCAGCGTTGTGTTCCCTGACGTTCACCCCCGCCCCGGCCATGGTTTCTCGCATAACCCTTACGCTGCTGCTCGCTATCGCCTGCACGTTCAGCGCCTGCGACAGTGCAACCCCTGGACCGCCTCAAGAAGAGGCCCCAGTGGTTGATCCGCCGGTCGAAGAACCGCCTCCGAACGGGCAGCCGGCTCCGGACTCGCTCGGCGTGAAGCGTGCCATCCCCGACACGGTCGCGTTCCTGCCGGGGGACGATTACATCGGCGGCGGCCCGCTCGTTTTCTCCCTCTCTAGCCTCTTTACCTACGATCCCGCACGCCTCCCTACCTACACCGTTCTTGCTGAGCGAGGTCTGTTCAATGCAGCTATCGAGACCGACTTTCTGACCCTGATACCGACTGCGCTCGGCACGGACCAGGTCCGCATAGCCGCGAGCGACGAGACAGGGAGGGAAGTAGCCATCAGCTTCGAGGTGGAGACGAAAGACCCCTGTCTCCTTCCACCCCCTCCGGATGGGTGGAGCGACTATTTTCCGCTTCCTGAGGTCGGAGACCGATGGTCCTTCTCCCGAACGTACTCGGCACGCTCTTCGGAACTGGACGAGCGTGGACACCTCGACTGGAGCGTGGTGTCAAAAACATGCCACGCTGGAATTCGTATTCAATACGGAGTGGTGAGCAACTGGACAGGGTACACGTGTGGTACCCCAAATTGGCCTGCCTGTCCGATTGATAGGGACGGCACCTATGGCGAGGGTTGGAACCGTGTCTCGGGGTCAGACTTGTTCTCCGTCTCGTTCTACGAGAACGCTGTCAGCTTCACGAATGCTGAGACGCACCTTTTCGCCCTTCCCCTGGAAGGAAACGGCCCGCTGGCTCGCTTCTATCCAGACGGGACCCCTGCGTCTGTCTCATACTCGGGCGGAGACATGCTGACGTCGGTTGTGCTTGAGAGAGGAAGGGGTATTGAAGAGCTCACCACGGCAGACCCAGTCGGACGCTGGAATGAAACCCTGACGCCTCTCGACGCACCATGACTAGCCAGGTAGCCAAGCAGGCCATCGACTAATCCATCACGCTGGGCTGCGTTGGACTGCTCTGCTCAAGCTCGGAGATTCCGGTTTCCAGCACGCGTTTCGATCTCAACACGGACGCGGTCGGCCTCGGCCTGGAGCGCCGCGCTCACAGTGACGGGATACGGCTCGACGCTGGCTTCGTCGCCGATGCGGTGCAGCCGGGCAGGGAGCAGGTCGAGGAGCGTCTGGGCGCGCTCGCGGATCGTGGCGAGCGACTCGCGGCCCGCGTCGGTGCGCTGGCCGTCGTGCATGGCCTCGCGGAGGAGCGGCGTGCCCTCGGCGTCTTCGCCGTCACGGACGATGGTGTCGCCTGCGAGCGTGCCATCGGGGTCGGTGCGGCGGACGACCTGCTTGCGGCCGGGGAACGTGCCCTTGTTCTTGGCGAGCTTCATCCGTCCGCGCCCGGCGTACGCGGCGAGCTTGTACACCGTGTCGAGCGTCGGCGCGTCCTGCGACTGCCCCATTCGCGTGCCGACGCCGAATCCGTCGAGCGGGGCCCCATCGGCGAGGAGGCCAGCGATGGCAACCTCATCGAGGCTGCTCGACGCGAAGAGCTTCACGTCGGCTAACCCGGCCTCGTCGAGCAGGCGGCGGGCGCCCTTGGCGAGCGCGCTGAGGTCGCCCGAGTCGAGGCGGAGCGCGCCGACCTGGAGGCCCTCGCTCTGGACGAGGTCGATCACCCGGCGGACGCCGCGCAGCGTGTCGTAGGTGTCCACGAGCAGCGTCGTGCCGGGGTACAGACGCGCGAACGCGTGGAAGGCCGCGCCCTCATCCTCGTGTGCCTCGACGTAGCTGTGTGCCATCGTGCCCGTGACCGGGATCCCGTAGACGCGCCCCGCCTCCACGTTGCTCGTCGCGTCGACGCCCGCGATGTACATCGCCCGCGCGCCCTTCATCGTCGCGTCGGTGCCATCCATCCGCCGCATCCCGAAGTCGGCGACGGTGCGGCCCTGCGCTGCGCGCACTACGCGGGCGGCCTTGCTCGCGAGCATCGTCTGGACGCTGATCTGGTTGATGAGGAATGATTCCACGAGCTGCGCCTCCGGCAACGGCGCGGTGACTTCGAGGAGCGGCGCATTCGGGAAAACGGGCGTCCCCTCCGGCACAGCACGGACGGCCCCGGTAAAGCGGAAGTCGGCCAGCCACGCGAGGAAGTCGTCGCGGAATGGCGGCAGCGTGGCGAGATAGGCGAGCGCCTCGTCGGTGAAGCGGACCGTTTCGAGGTAGCCGAGCGCGCTATCGAGTCCGCAGGCGAGGAAGTACGTCCGCGTCGGGGGTAGGCGGCGGATGAAGAGGTCGAACGTGGCGGGCGCGGTGAGCCCCTCGTGCCAGTAGGCCTGCACCATCGTGAGTTGGTAGAGGTCGGTCACGAGCGCGGCCCGCGCGTCGTCAATCCAGGGCGTCATGGGAAGCGAAAGGCTGGCGATGGAAACCAAAACGAAGCACAGGCCCGTAGCAAACCGCCCGCGTGCCGACCGCCCACATGCAAGCCATCGACGACGTCCAGATCATTGTCCCGTTTCGTGGGCGTCGAGGGCTCCGGGGTTGGCCTCGTCAGGAAGCACGGCCCCGGCGTCGGCCATCTCGGCCAGAGCCGCAGCGCTGGTGTCGGGTGTGATGCCGCGCATGCCGTCGGGGACGAGGTGGACGGCGAAGCCTTCGGCGAGCGCATCGAGGGCGGTAGCGCGGACACAGTAGTCGGTGGCGAGGCCGCCGACCCACACGCGGCTCACATCGGCGGCGCGAAGCTGGGCCGCGAGGTCGGTCGTGTCGAAGCCCGAGTACGCCTCGGCAGCGGCGGTCGTCGCCTTGCTGATGACGGGCGCACCGTCCGGAACGAGGAGGTCGGGGTGGAACGTGGCGCCTTCGGTGTCCTGGACGCAGTGCGGCGGCCACGGCCCGCCCTGCGCGACGAACGATGCGTGGTCCTGTGGGTGCCAGTCGCGGGTGAAGAACACCGGCACGCCCCGCACCTCGGCCTCCTCGATCCAGCGGTTGAGCACCGGCACCACGGCGTCGCCCTCCGGCACAGCGAGCGCGCCGCCGGGGCAGAAGTCACGCTGCACGTCCACGACGACGAGCGCATCGCCTGTCTGCAACGAGGCGGGGCCGGATGGATAGGCGGAGGCAGGCATGGCAGCAGCAGGAGAGGACTACAACAAGATCGGACCAGTCGTATGCCTGAGTTGAGGACGAGGCTCCTCCGCCTTCGCATGGCAAGCCTGGGCAGGGAGCGCGACAGCGTGTGGCGCGTTGACGGCGAGCGCTACCCTTCACGCCGATGAACCTTGGCCCGCCTCGCTCTCCTCTCTACCGCGCCGCGCTCGCGGTTTGGCGACTGCCTCGCCTGCTGCTGATCGCCGTCGTGCGGTTCTACCAGGTGGCGATCTCGCCGCTCTTCCCGCCGTCGTGCCGCTACACACCGACGTGCTCGCAGTACGCCATCCTGGCACTGCGGCAGTATGGCTTCGTCCGGGGAACCATCCTGGCCGTGTGGCGCATGCTACGGTGCGCTCCGTGGGGCGGGCACGGGCACGACCCGCCGCGCTGGTTCGGCGAGCCGAAAGCGCCCGAGCCCGTCACGGCGTCGGGTCAGGTTCCGGATCCGTCGGGTCCTGCCTCGGATTCGCCTCGCTCCACCGGAGCGCTGTCGGAGAGGCCGCCAGCCAGGCCAGCGCCTCCTCCTGGCTCGTGAATAGCTCGAAGACGCGCACGGGCAGGTCGTAGGCAGTCAGTGCCTGGCGGAG
>JBCDFO010000381.1:0-4603 GCA_039177895.1 Bacteroidota bacterium | reverse complement strand
GCACCTCCACTTCGGCATCTGGACCTACGAAGACGGCCGCGTCTGGGGCGGCACGCCGGTCAACCCCTACCTCTGGCTCTCGGAGTAGCGTTACTACCGCACGCGGAGGCGCTGCCCGATGCTGAGCATGTTCGAGCGGAGTTCATTGAGGCGGCGGAGGTCGGCCACGGTCACGCCGTAGCGCTGGGCGATGGCGAAGAGCGTGTCGCCGCGCTCGACGGTGTGGAAGGCTGGAGCCGTGGTCGGTGCTGGCGGCAACGGCTCGGGTGTTGACATCTCCGGTGTCTCCACCGGCACAGGCGGTGGGATGAGCGGGGTCTTATCCGGCGCGGCGGGGTCTCGCGCGGCGTCCGTGACTACGACGGAATCGGCGACCAGGGTGGAGTCCACCGGCACGATGAGGCTGTCGATGACCTGGAGGCTGTCGATGACCTGTCCGACGCCACGCGTGGCACTGGCGAGCGCGAGCGCCTCCTGACGCAGCGCCTCGCTCGGCAGCGCGCCACCGAGTGTCAGTACGCCTGCCTCGACGCGCAAGGCGTAGTCGAAGACCCGTAGCTCGTCGTGCCCGTCGAGCGCCTGCTCGACGCGCGCCGTTGTGCGGAGGTCGGCGAGCCGGTCGTCTACCGACTGCGCTGTGACCGACGGCGAAAGGAGCAGGCTGGCGACGACGGCCACCACGGCTAAGAGTCCAGAGCCCGCAGGCTGCGCGCTCATGCCGACTGCGCGGCTGCCGCGTGCCATTCCGTCTCGGTCCGGACTTCGCTGATCTCACCGCGCTCGGCAAGCCAGCGCTCCGCGTCGATGGCGGCCATGCAGCCGGTGCCCGCCGCCGTGACGGCCTGGCGGTAGACGTGGTCCTGCGCGTCGCCACAGGCGAAGACGCCAGGGACGTTGGTGTAGGTCGAGTCGGGCTTCGTCTGGATGTAGCCGGTCTCGTCCATGTCGAGCCAGCCTTCGAAGATGTCGGTGTTCGGCTTGTGCCCGATGGCGACGAAGAGGCCGTGCACGGCGAGCGTGCTCGTCTCGCCCGTCTCGCGGTTGCGCAGTTCGAGGCCCTCGACGCCCTTGTCGCCGAGCACGTCCGTGACCTCGGTGTTCCAGACGAACTCGATTTTGTCGTTCGCGAACGCGCGTTCCTGCATGATCTGCGAGGCACGCAGCTCCTCACGGCGGTGGATCACGTAGACTTTCTTGGCGAAGCGGGTCAGGAAGAGCGCCTCCTCCATCGCCGTGTCGCCGCCGCCCACGATGGCTACGTCCTGGTCGCGGAAGAACGCGCCGTCGCACGTCGCGCAGGCCGAGACGCCGTAGCCGAGCAGCCGCATCTCGTTCTCCAGGCCGAGGTACTTCGCGCTCGCGCCCGTCGAGATGAGGACGGTGTCGGCCGTGACCGGCGTCTCCTCGTCCACGATCAGCCGATGCGGATAGGTGCTGAAGTCGACCGCCGTGACCATGCCGTAGCGCAACTCCGCGCCAAAGCGGGTGGCCTGCGCCTCGAACTTCTGCATCATCTCAGGGCCGAGGACGCCGTCCGGGAAGCCGGGGTAGTTCTCGACGTCGGTGGTCGTCATCAGCTGGCCGCCGGGCTGGAGGCCCTGGATCACGAGCGGGCTCAGGTTGGCGCGCGCCGCGTAGACGGCGGCCGTGAGCCCCGCTGGGCCCGTCCCGACGATCACGACCGTCCGGTGCTCAGCATCGGTGAAGTCGATCCCGTCGAAGGCGCTGAGGTCAGGAGTGGGGGTACCGTTGGTCGTTGCCATGAGGAGGTGGGGTCAGGAGAATGGAAAGGGCGGAACCAGACGATGGGGCCCAGCCAAACGCAGGGCGTAGAACCACGCGAGGCGCAGGCAGCGGCATCGCGCCGCGCCTGCGCCTCGGGGAAGTGGGACGCCTTACGCGGGCTGCGCGGCGAGGCTCTCCAGCGTCTGCGCGAGCACCTTCTCAGGCACCACGCCGACCTTCTGGTCGACGACCTGGCCGCCCTTGAAGAAGAGCAGCGTCGGGATCGAGCGGATGCCGAAAGCCTGGGCCGTCTGCGGGTTGTTGTCCACATCGAGCTTGGCCACCTTCGCCTTGCCGTCGAAGGACTCGGCGAGCTTCTCGATGGTGGGGGCGATGACGCGGCACGGTCCGCACCACGTCGCCCAGAAGTCGACGAGCACGGGCTGGTCGGAGTTGAGCACTTCCTGCTCGAAGTTGGCGTCGGTGAGGGTGACGTATTTCGCGGTGTCGGCCATGGGGAGTCGGGAGTTGGGATTGGGAGGAATGCGGGGCTGCAACGGCCCGGCGGATTCGGGGTTTCTCCGGAGGCCCGGTCGAGCCTATCCTTGACCGGATTTTAGACCGAGCGTTCCAGATTCGGGTATTGGATGTATCAGGACGCCGAGGTCTTACCTCAGGGCTGCGTGGCGCCTCATGCCGCCACGGCCTCGCCCATCGCCTCAGGAATTGCCGTCTCGTACGGCTGCCGCAGCGCGTCCACATGCGCGTCGATCACGACCTCGCCCTCGACCTGGATGCGGAGCATAGCCCCGCCGACGGTACCGATCCGGGCGGCACTCACTGGTCGGTCCCGCAGCAACGCCCGCACCGCGTCGAGGTTGGCCTCGGCTGCCGTGAACACGATCCGCGACTGCGTCTCGCCGAAGAGCACCGCGTCGAGGCGCGGCACCCCATCAGCGTCGAGCTCGACCTCCGCCCCGAGGCCGCTCGCGAGCGCGCTCTCGGCGAGGCAGACCGCGAGCCCCCCGTCGGACACGTCGTGGGCGCTCTGGACGAGGCCCGCACGGATGAGCGCGAGCATCGCCTGCTGTACGGCGATCTCCTCGTCGAGGTCGAGGTGCGGCGCGTCGCCGGTCGTCTGGCCGTGGACGTGCGCGAGGTACTCGGAGCCGCCGAGACCCAACGTAGCGTCGCCTTCGGGCGCATGCTGCCAGGCGCCCGGCGTAAGCAGCAAGATCGCGTCGCCCTTGGCTTGGAAGTCGGCCCGCGTGGCGTCGCGCTCGACGTCCTCCACGAGCCCGAGCATGCCGATGGTGGGCGTCGGGAAGACGGCCCCGCCGGGGTTCTCGTTGTAGAAGCTCACGTTGCCGCCCGTGACCGGCGTGCCGAGCGCGCGGCAGGCGTCGCCCATGCCGCCGACGGACTCCTTGAACACCCAGTAGACCTCCGGCTTGTACGGGTTGCCGTAGTTGAGGCAGTTCGTGATCGCGACCGGGTCGCCGCCCGCGCAGACCACGTTGCGCGCGGCCTCCGCCACGGCGATGCGTCCGCCACGGCGCGGGTTGAGGTGGACGTAGCGCCCGTTGCAGTCGGTCTTGACCGCGAGCGCCCGCTCTGGCTCGCCGTCGGCACCGCTGCCCTTGATGCGCACCACGGCCGCGTCGCTCGCGCCCGGCCCGACGACCGTGTTGGTGCGCACCATCGTGTCGTACTGCTCGAACACCCAGCGCTTACTCGCGATGTTCGGACTGCCGAGCAACGAGAGCAAGGTGTCGGTCGCATCACCTTCGACATCGGCAATGGTGCTCACGTCGAACGCGTGGGCGGCGTCGAGGTAGGCGGGGCGCTCGGTCTCGCGGTGGTAGACGGGCGCGCCGCCGCCGAGGACGAGGTGCTCGGCGGGCACGTCGGCGACGACCTGGCCGTGCCAGCGGACGACCACGCGGCCGTCGTCCGTGACCGTCCCGATCTGGACGGCGTGGAGATCCCACTTCTCGAAGACGGCCTCGATCTCCGCCTCGCGGCCTTTGTGCACCACAACGAGCATCCGCTCCTGGCTCTCCGAGAGCATGATCTCGTAGGGCGTCATGCCCGTCTCGCGCTGCGGCACGTGTTCGATGTCGAGCACCATCCCGGCGTTGCCCTTCGCACTCATCTCGCACGAGGAGCACGTGATGCCCGCCGCGCCCATGTCCTGCATGCCGACGAGCGCGCCCGTGCGGATCGCTTCGAGGCTGGCTTCGAGAAGGAGCTTTTCGGTGAACGGGTCGCCGACCTGCACGCTCGGACGCTTGGCCTCGCTCTCCTCGCTGATCTCCTCCGAGGCGAACGTCGCGCCGTGGATGCCGTCGCGGCCCGTCGAACTGCCGACGATGAAGACGGGGTTGCCAGCGCCCTCGGCGATGGCGCTCACGGTCTCGCCGACCTTCACGATGCCCACCGACATCGCGTTGACGAGCGGGTTGCCCGCGTAGGCGTCGTCGAAGTAGACCTCGCCCGCGACGGTCGGGACGCCGAACGAGTTGCCGTAGTCGCCGATGCCGCGCACGACGCCGTCGAAGAGGTAGCGCACGCGCGGGTTGTCGAGGCTGCCGAAGCGGAGTGAGTTGAGGCTCGCGATGGGTCGCGCGCCCATCGTGAAGATGTCGCGCTGGATGCCGCCGACGCCCGTCGCCGCACCCTGGTACGGCTCGACCGCGCTCGGGTGGTTGTGGCTCTCGATCTTGAACGCGCACGCGAGCCCACCACCGATGTCGACCAGCCCGGCGTTCTCCTCGCCCGCGCCCACGAGCAGTGCCTCGCCGTCGCGCGGGAGCGTTTTGAGCACGGCGATGGAGTTCTTGTACGAGCAGTGCTCGCTCCACATCACCGAGTAGAT
>JBCDFO010000380.1:0-4629 GCA_039177895.1 Bacteroidota bacterium | reverse complement strand
TCGGCCCGGTGCTCGGCCAGCCAGCCGAGCGCGGACGCGCCGCTCTCGTGCAGCTCGACGTCGTAGCTGTCGGCGAAGTAGAGCGCGAGGAAGCGCTGCATCGCGATGTCGTCTTCGATGACGAGGAGGGTAGGGCGCATGAGTCGGAGGGAAAGGGTGTGATGGTGCGTCAGGTGGTGCAAAGGGTGGACCGGGCCCTGCCGCCCCGTAGAAAGGCTCCGGTGCCAGGCTGGGGGCGCGTCGGACCCGAACGGCCCCGCATTGCTCGTAGAGAGGGGGGCTGTCGGATTGTGCGACAGATTCCGCTGTTGGCACACCCACTATGCCACGAAAACGGCCCATTTCGGCCGAGTAAAGCCTGCACCTGTCAGGCGAGGCCCTACGGCCGCTCCGGCAGGAATTACCCGCCCGGATTACAGATGGAAGCAGGCGCTCGTCGGAACAGACATGCGAAGTGGAATCGGTCCCAGGGCCGACGCAGTCTTGGCAGCAGCGCCCGCGTGAGGCTCACTCCGCGCGGCCTCGTCGTACTTTACCCGCCCACAACCGCCGTGCTTATGTCTCCCTCCTCTGATCCCCAGGCGTCCTCGAACCCTCAGGCGTCCTCCGACCCCCAGGCGTCGGCCCCGTCCTTCGGCGACGGCCACGATGCGCCCGCCCCGCAGCCTGCCTCCACCGACGCGTTCGCCTCGGACTCGGTGCCGTCGTTTGAGCCGCCCCGCGCCACGCCTCCGCCTGCCGCGCCGACCCTGGCACCGCGCCTTGCGTCGGCTCCTCTGACTGCTGCACCCGGCCCGGAGGCCCGCAACATCGACAAGATCCGCGACATCCTCTTTGGCAACCAGATGGTGGCCTACGAGGCGCGCTTTGCCCAGCTAGAGGAGCGTATCGCGGGCGAGATGGACGCCCTACGGGGCGAACTCCGCCGCCGCTTCGATACGCTGGAGACGTTCGTGAAGGACGAGGTCGCGAGCCTCGGTCGTCGCCTCACCGAGGAGCACCAGGCCCGCACCGAGGCCGACGGCACGCTCGCGGACGCGCTCCGCCAGAAGAACGACGCCCTCGCGAAGCGCGTCACCGACTACCGCGATGCCGCCGCCGCCGCCGAGCGCGCCCTCCGCCAGCAGTTGCTCCAGCAGGCCACCCGCGCCGCCGACGACCTCCGGGAGCAGACCGAGCAGACCCAACGCACCGTCCAGCAGCACGTCGCCGACCTGGGCCACCGCAAGACCGACCGCGCCGCGCTCGCTGCGCTCTTCTCCGAGCTGGCCGTCCGCATCAGCGGCACGGAGGAGTAGCGGTGGTTCAGCGCAGTCCTGGTGGGTTCGGCGTCTCAGCATGTGGTGCGTATCGCGTGGTGCGCATCGGATCGAAGCGGCCTGACCCGCTTCAGCGAGGACCGCACGCAATACGCAACACGCAACACCTCGGGGCATACGCGTCAGCGACCCTGTGCACCAATACGAGCGGCCCTGCATGCGCATCGATCTGCTGACAGCGCTGCCGGACCTCGTGGCGAGCCCGCTTGCCCACTCGATCATCGAGCGGGCGCAGCGCAAGGGCCTCGTCGAGATCCGCGTCCACGACCTCCGCGCCTACGGCATCCCTAAGGGCAAAAGCAGCCACACGCAGATCGACGACTACCCGTACGGCGGCGGCGGCGGGATGGTGCTCAAACCCGAGCCGCTCTTCGCGGCCATCGAAGCACTCCAGGCGGAGCTGGCAGAGACGGGCGCGGCCTACGACGAGATCGTCTACCTCACGCCCGACGGTGTCACGCTCGACCAGCCGCGCGCCAACCGGCTCTCGCTCCACGGGCACCTGCTCCTCATCGCGGGGCACTACAAAGGCATCGACCAGCGCGTGCGCGACGCGTTCGTGACGCTGGAACTGTCCATCGGCGACTACGTGCTCTCCGGCGGCGAGCTCCCCGCGCTCGTGCTCATCGACGCGCTCTGCCGGATCGTCCCCGGCGTCATCGGCGACGCGCAGTCGGCCCTGTCGGACTCGTTCCAGGACGGCCTCCTTGATGCGCCGGTTTACACGCGCCCCGAGACGTTTCGCGGCCAGGCGATCCCCGCCGTGCTCCGCTCGGGCGACCACGCCAAGATCGCCGCGTGGCGCGAAGCCGAGCGCCTCGCAAAAACGAAGGAACGGCGGCCCGATCTGCTGGAGTGATATCACTCGCGTACATCCTTGGCGCACAATCCCCTTCGAGTCATCCCCGCGCACGCGGGGACCCACACGAATGTTTGGAGGCCACACGCAACGCGCAGATCCAACAGAGTTGAGAGGTAGTCCCTCGGAGTATCTAATCCGATGTGCGGGTTTCTACCGGCGAATCCAGCGCGTTTGAGGCGTTGGCCGTACGAGAAGGCGGCAGGTCGCTCTCTAGATGTGCGCTCGGATCACGGTAGGGATCCCCGATCAGGTTGGGGATGACCTCGAATCGGCGTTTTGAATCCATATTGGCACGTTTAAGACTTGCACATCGGGTTATCTAGTCGCTCGTAGGGAGGGGCAACAACGCAGACGTTGGCGTGACCTGGTGGGTCCCCGCATTCGCGGGGATGACAAAGGTGGGAGTGTCATTGAGCCTCCCTTACCTGCTCCCTGAGAGCCGATAGCTGACAGCCAACGGCCAAGAGCCAGCAGCCCTCTCTCACGCCTCGGCGCGGACCTCGGCGGTGCTGCCCCGTGCTCCGGGTTGCAGGAACGGGGCGTCCTCGAATGCCTTCGCCTCGTCGATGAAGAGCTGCAGGTGCGGGAACGGGATCTCGATGTTGGCGGCCTTCAGGGCCTCGAAGATGCGCTCCTTGTAGTCGAGTTTGACCGGGACCTCCTGGCGCGGGTCCGTGAGGAAGACGCGCAACTCCATGTCCACGCTGGAGCTGCTCATCTCGCGCACTACGACTTGCGGCACGTATGATGGGTGTAGCCGGTCGTCGCCTTCCGTCGTCTTCAGCACCACCTCGCGGGCCTCCTGCGGGCGCTCCTTGTAGGCGATCCCGAACGAGATACAGACGCGCAGCGTGTCGAGCATCGTGTGGTTGATGACCTTGTGCGTGATCATCTCCGTATTGGGAAAGATGGCGATCTCCGCGTTGAGCGTACGCAGCCGCGTCGAGCGCAGCGTGATCTCGGTGACCGTCCCGAAGATGCCATCGACCTCGATGTTGTCGCCGACGCGGAAGGGCTGGTCGAGAAGCACCGTCACGCCCGCGATGAGGTTCTCCATCGTGTCGCGCGCCGCAAAGCCGAGCGCGAGGCCCGCGATCCCGAGACCGGCCACGGCGGCCGTCACGTTGATGCCGAGCTGGGAGAGCACCATGATCACCCCGAAGACGCCCAGCAGCAGCCGCGCCGACTTCACGAGCAGGCCGCGCACGCCCGCGTCGAGGCGCTTGCTGCGCTTGAGTGCCTGATCGAGCAGGCCCGTGATGACCTTATAGATCACCCAGAAAAGGCCGCCCACCAGCAGAGCGGGCACCAGGTTCTCCAGAACGAACGAGACCAGAATGCCCGAGAGTTGCTCGTAGACAACGTCGAAGCGCCCTGCAGCAAGCGCCCGCCCGGTTTCCTCGATGGCCTCGTTGAGCTGCCCGATGGCCGACGTATCGGCCTGGGCTGTTGTGTCCGCCTGGAGCGTGTCCACAAGCGCCTCCGTAGAGTCAGCGGTGGGTGGCGTGAGGGGACCGACCTGGACCTGGGACACGTTCGATGTTCGATTTATGATGTGCGATGTTTGATTGATTCTAACATCGACAGTGCATCACTACAGCGAAATGTAGAAGCGTTGATGGCTCCCCTCCCCCGCCTACGCGAGGGCAAGCTCTGGACAGGGCAGCGCATGCGCTGCGGGGTTTCCCTGTCTTTCCGGGTTGGGGGTGGTCGATCATCGCGCTCCGATGTGACTTTCGTGCCAGCCTGGATCTACCCCCTCTAGTTCCCTCCCCGCCTGCGCGGGGACAGGCTCTGTCTAGGGGGAGAACTGCTCTTACTGCTGCTGATCAACCTCACTGAACACGGCCATACATGAATGAGAACCAAAAATCACAAATCGTACAGCAAAAATCACATATCGACGATCCGGCCGATCACGTCCACCGGTGAGATGCCTTCCGCCTCTGCGTTGAAGTTCGTCACGATGCGGTGGCGCAGCACCGGCACGGCCATCGCCTGTACGTCCTCGCGCAGCGGCGTCACGCGGCCTGCGAGCAGTGCCCGCGCCTTCGCGCCGAGGATGAGGTACTGCGACGCGCGCGGCCCGGCGCCGTACGAGAGGTACTCGTTCACGAACGCGGGCGTCCCGTCGCGTCCCGGCCGCGTCTGCGCGACGAGCTTCACGGCGTACTCGATCACCGTGTCGGCGACGGGCACCTGCCGGACGAGGTCCTGGAAGAGCCGCAACTCTGCCTGGCTCAGCACCGGCTCGATGGTGGGCTTCGCCGCGCTCGTCGTGTTGCGCACGACGGTGACCTCGTCCTCGAAGCTCGGGTAGTCGAGCCACAGGTTGAGCATGAAGCGGTCGAGCTGCGCCTCGGGGAGCGGGTAGGTGCCCTCCTGCTCGATGGGGTTCTGCGTGGCGAGCACGAAGAACGGCGTGTCGAGCGGGAATGTCTGCCCGGC
>JBCDFO010000379.1:0-4632 GCA_039177895.1 Bacteroidota bacterium | reverse complement strand
TCATGCGCACGTCGCCGTAGGTCGGATCGGCTCTGATACTGATCTGGCCCGAGGACGAGCCGCCGCCGCCACCGCCCGGGTTGATCTCGGAGATGGAGAGCGTCGCCGAGGCCATCGCGTCGCCGTAGGTGCCCACCCAGATGTCGTAGTGCCCGGTGGGGGCGTTCGGGATCGCCACGACCGGGTTGCGGTCGCCGAGGCCGTCGTCGTCGCAGACCCAGGAGCCGTCGGGGAGGTTGACGAGCAGCGTCACGTCGTTCTCGGCTTCGGCGTAGAAGTAGAGTGTCGAGCCGCCCGAGGTCGTGTAGTCGAGGTCGAGGTCAGGAGAGCTTGCGACGTTGCCGTAGGTGCAGCCGCCGTGATTGACCTCGACGGAGCCGCCCGCCGTGAGGCTCTCCGTGTAGGGGTCGGGCCGAAAGCCCTCCGTGAGATCGACGTTGCCGTAGGTAGGCGTCGCTCCAACGCGGATGTCGCCCGACGATGCGGTCGCGGGTGCGCTGGCTGGCGGCGGAGCCGGGCTCGGCGCGGGCGGCGGTGTGCCGTCCGATGAAGGAGTGCTGCCCGACCCACTGCGCGGATCGACCTCCGAGACGTAGAGCGTGGCCGGGACGGTGCTGCCGTCGTTCGTGCCGACCCACACGTGCAGCCACCGTGAATCTGACCCCGACCCAAGAGGCACCTCCACAACGGGATGGGTACGACCGAGCGCATCGTTGTCGCAGTACCAGTCGAGATCAAAGCGCCCACGTGCGACGACGAGCATGATATCCCCCTCCGCCTCGGCATGGACGTACAGCGTGGTTTCACCGGTGTGGTTGTATTTGAACATCTCGTAGTCGAAGGGCTCCGACGAGACGGTCCCGTAGGTACAGGGCGGCCGGTCCACGGCGAGGTCGCCGCCGGCCTCGACGATGACTGTGTGCGGCTCCGGACCAAAGCCCTCGTCCAGGGTGGCGTAGTTGTCGGCCATGGACTTGAAGGTGAATTCCACTTCCTGTGAGGCGGCCTGGATCGGCAGCAGCAGCGCAAGCGCAGCGACGACGAAACGGAGCATAGGAATACGGGGAGGGTGATCGAACGCGGATATGCACCAGAGGATAGCGCTTCCAGCTACGCCGCGGGATCACCGGTTCCGGTCACCTCGCTCCTCCGGCCCACTGCGCACGCGGAGGTCCTGGCTAAACCCACCCTTTCGCCTTGGCCTCAGCGTAGCCCGCCGCGCGCAGCTCCGACGCGGGGTTGTCCAGCCGCCCGTAGCCCCACTCGTTGAGCGTCGTCCGGTCGCCGTTGTAGTCGGTGTGACTCATCGTACGCACAGTTTCTAGTACGTCGAGCCCGTCCACGCGCCCGAGGTCGGCGGCTAGCTTCCACGTCTCGGCCTTGGTGAGGTACATCAGCGGCGTGTGGACGCGCAGGTCGCGCTCCAACGCCAGCGTCATCGTCGTCTGGAGGCTGTCCACGAAGACGCGGCGGCAGTCGGGGTAGCCCGAGTAGTCCGTCTGGCACATCCCGCCGACGAGGTCCGAGGTGCCGCGTGTGTACGCCAGCGACGCTGCCGCGGTGAGGAAGACCGCGTTGCGCCCCGGCACGAACGACGCGGGCAACTCGGGAGCCTGCTCGTGCGCACCGCTGACGTCCTTCTCGTGCTCCGTGAGCGCGCTCCCCGAGAGGAGCCCCGTGATATCGAGCACCGTCAGCGGCACGCCCGAGAGGTCAGCGATGGCCTGGGCCTGCTGGAGTTCGACCGCGTGCTTCTGGCCGTAGCGAAAAGCGACAGCCTCTACCTCGTCGAAGCCGCCGAAGTCGGGGTGGAGCGCCCAGAAGAGGCAGGTCGTGGAGTCCTGGCCGCCGGAGAAGAGGACGAGGGCGCGGCGGTTTGCAGCGGAGGTGAGCGACATGGAGAGACGGCGAAACGGGGAGCGGGCGAAACGGAGGAGCGGCCTGGGTCGTGCCACCGGGCCAACGTCCCCGCGCTCATTCCGTTCGACCCGATGGCTTCCCCCCCGACGACCGCCGCTCTGGCTCCGGTGACTGACCTCGACGCGCTTCGGCAGCGCGCCGCCGCCCATACGGAGCAGGCGCTGGAGTACATGGCGCAGTTCGGCATCAAGCCCGAGGGCCACGTCCGCCCGTTCCTCCCCCCGGAGACGCGCCAGCAGGCCATCGACCGGCTGCCGTATCCGCACCCGGCGCGTCAGGTCGTCGTCTACGAGACCGAGCCCGGCGAATTCTCGGCGCTCTGCCCCTTCAGCGGTCTCCCCGACAGCGGGCGCGTCCGCATCGAGTACGTCCCCGGCGACTGGATCCTCGAACTGAAAAGCCTGAAGTACTACCTCATCTCCTGGCGCGACGTTGGCGCGGCGCAGGAGGACGTGACCGCGCTGATGTACGCCGACCTCGCGCAGCATTTGGGGAACCCCGAGCGGCTCGTCGTGCAGACGTTCTACACCGTGCGCGGCGGCATCAACACGACCTGCACGGTGGATAGCCGCGACCAGGGCTGAGTTCTCAGACAGCTCCATTCTGATAGCCTCTGCGCTTTGCTCGTCTACCGTCCTCGTCCTGTCTAGGAGGAGAACTCAACGCTCACCATCGCGACAGATTCAACGTGGCTGAGGGCTAATTCAGGTTATCAGCACACCCCCTCCCTGGTCATCCCGGACTTGATCCGGGATCCATACCATGCACCGTATGGGTCCCCGCGTTCGCGGGGATGACTCTGTAGTTGTAGCCACGCGGAGGATCGGTGTAAGGTGGCGGTGTCTCAGAGACGGCGTCCTGCCGAATCTGCTGCCGGGCAACCTTTTCGACGGGGGTCGTAGACGAGGCATCCCGACCCAACCTGGCCTCGTCGTATGAATCTACTGGCTGCCCTTGCCGGTGCGCTCACCCTCCTCGCGTTCGGCGTCCACGCGGTCGTCGGGGCACGCGAGTTCTCCCAGTTCGCGCCGACCGTGGCCTCCGGCTCCCCGCGCACGGGCTGGCTCCAGGCGCTCGCAGGCTGGCACTGGGTGTCGGTCGATCTACTCGCGGCGGCGGTGCTCTTTCTCGTGATTGCGTTCACGAACACGGTCTTGCATGAGGCGACGGCGCTGCTGCTCCTCGCGGGCTACTTCGCGCTGGTCGGAGCAGCGTGGCTCCTCACGCTTGTGGTGGCCGGGCAGGGCGTGCGGCGGCGGTACCTCGTGCTCGGGCAGTGGCTCTTCTGCTGGGTCGTTGCTGCGCTGGCATTCGTGGCGCGTTGAGAGGCTACGAGCGTAGCAACCGACGCAGCCAGCGGGTGAGCGTCTGCATCCAGCTTCCGGTAGACTCAGGCGCACGGGCAGCAGTGCCGCAGGTGTAAATCAGCGCCGTGTACGGCCCGATGTGGATGCGCGCGCGGTCGCCGTGGAGGTCGTACGCCGGGTGGCCGCCGAAGGCGCGGTCGTAGCCGTCCCAGTCGCTGTTGAAGCGGAGATGCCAGTGCGCGTTGTACGGGAGGGGGAGGTCGTACCCATCGTGCGCGCGGTGGCTGAAGTTGAGCACCACAAAGACGCTATCGCCGGGGCCACCCTGGTCGCGGCGCTGGTAGGCGAGGAGCCCCGCGTCGTGATCCACGTGAACGATATCGAGGTGTTGGCTCTTGAGGCCCGTGGACGTGCCGTCGAAGTCGCGGCGCAGGGCGATGAGGTCGCGGTGGAGCTGCACGAGGCCCCGGTGCCGCTTGGCCTTCGTCCAGTCGAGCGGGTCGGTGTCCTGGAAGTAGCCATCGTCGAGAAGCGCCTGGCCCTGGAAGAGCATCGGGATGCCGGGCGCGGTGAGGACGAGGGCCGCCCCGAGCGTGGCGCGCTTCTTCGACGCCCAGCTGTCGGCCTCGCCGGGGTGGATCTCCTCGGCTACGCGCGCCTGGCCGTTCGCGACCTCGTCGTGCGACTCCGTGTAGACGACCCGCGCGAAGGCGTCGTGCCCGAAGCGATGCGTCAGCGCCGCCACGACGGCGTTGAGGTCGCGCCCTTCGTCGGTCGGGTCGATGAGCGCCGCGCGGACCGGGTGGACGAACGCGGCGTCCCACTGCGACCCAAAGCCCGCGCCGCCCTGCTCGACAGGCGCGGTGATCGCGTGGTTGTCGTGCAGGTCCTCCGCGATCACGATGCGGCCGGGGAAGTCGCGCCGCACCATCGCGTTGAGATCCTGAAGCAGCCGCCAGCCCTCGGGCAGCGCGTGGCCACCGCCGTCGGCTGTGTAGATGTACGGCGTCATGTCGAGGCGGAGGCCGTCCACGTGGTACTCCTCCAGCCACATGCGTGCGTTGTCGAGGATGTATTGCCGAACCTCCGGCCGCCGGTAGTCCGGGCGCGTGTGACCCCATGGCGTGTGCGCGCGGTCGTCGTTGTAGAAATAGATCCCGCCCTGGCCGTTTTCGCTCCAGCCGTCGAACTGCCAGAGGCCGAGGTCGGACGGGCCAAAGTGGTTGTAGACCACATCGAGGATCACCGCGAGCCCGTGGCGGTGGGCGGCCTTCACGAATGCCTTGAAGCCGTCCGGCCCGCCGTAGCTGCTCTCGACCGCGAACGGCGCGGCGGGGTTGTAGCCCCACGAGAAGTCCCCCGCGAACTCTGCGAGCGGCATCACCTCAATGGCGTTGACGCCGAG
>JBCDFO010000378.1:0-4656 GCA_039177895.1 Bacteroidota bacterium | reverse complement strand
GTCTACGGCGCTGAGCCCAGCACCGACTCGCGCCGCGGCCTGTGAAGGCCTGCGCGCCCACCCACCCGCATCCTCTAACCCGACTTCACGCCGATGTATGTCCCTCGCTCCCAGCGGATGCTGGACCAGTACCTCCACGAGATCAGCCAAGTGTCGCTGCTCACGCCTGACGAGGAGGTAGACCTAGCCCGTCGGATCAAGCAAGGCGACGAGATCGCGCTGCACAAGCTCGTCCGCGCCAACCTGCGCTTCGTGGTGTCGGTGGCGAAGAAGTACCAGGGGCAGGGCCTCAGCCTCGCCGACCTCATCTCGGAGGGCAACTACGGCCTCGTGAAGGCGGCCCGCCGCTTCGACGAGACGCGCGGCTTCAAGTTCATCTCTTACGCCGTGTGGTGGGTCCGCCAGTCGATCCTGAAGGCGCTCTCGGACCACGCCCGCACGGTGCGCCTTCCGCAGAATCGCATCGGGACCCTCTCGAAGATGCGCAAGGCCAGCGACCGCCTCGCGCAGAAGCACGGCCGCCGCCCCAACATCGAGGAACTGGCCGACGAGTTGGAGATCAAGGAGACGAAGGTCCTCGAAGGCATGCAACATGCGCGCCGCTCGCTCTCGGTGGACGCCCCCTTCTCGGACGACAACGGCAACTCGCTCCTCGACGTGCTCCCCGACGCCGAGCAGGAAGCGCCCGATGAGGAACTCACGGCGGAATCGGTCAAGATCGATGTCGAGCGCGTCCTCTCGATGCTCTCGCCGCGCGAGGCCGAGATCACGCGCCTCTACTTCGGCCTCGGCGACGAGCGCCCGCAGACGCTCCAGGCCCTCGGTGAGCGCTTCGGCCTCACCCGTGAGCGCGTCCGCCAGATCAAGGAGAAGGCGCTGCGCAAGCTCCGCCAGAAGCGCTGCCGCGAAGAGCTCGAGATGTACGTCGGCTAACAGCTACGTCGGCCAAGCATCGGCTTCCAAGACACAGCAAACCGCCCGCCTCCGGATTGGAAGCGGGCGGTTCGCGTTGGGGCCAGCAGCGTCCTTCCTCCTGCGACGCGCGGCACCGTGGAGTCGAGAAGGCTTAGTTGCTCGCGAACGCGCCGTCCTGGCTGGGAGCGACGCCGCGCGTCACGGTGATGAGGTGCGGCCCCTTCCAGGTGAGGCGCAGCAGGACGGTGTCCTTGGCGAACTGCACCTCGGCGTAGGTGTAGACGCGGCCCAACTCGCCCGTCTCCGAGCCCTGCACGTTGTGCGAGACGTAGGCACCCGTGGTGGCCATCGTGGCGAGGGCAAAGCGAGCGAAGTCAGCGGCGGCCTGCTCGGGACGGCGCGTCATCGAGGCCGCATAGGCCGGGTTCGAGAAGAGCGTGGCGATGACATCCTCGGTCTGGGCGAGGAGCGCTGCGCTGGACGGGGCGGTCTCGGCCGCGACGAGCACCGACGGGGCCAGCGGGGCCGCGCTCTCGTAGGCGACGGCGGTGAGGGGCTGGGCGTGCGTGACAGGGACAGTGAACAGCAGGGCGGCCAGCAGCGCGATGGGTGTCAGGGCAGTGGCGGGGGCGGAGCGGAACGAGGAGGTCAACATGGCGACGTGGAGTTGTGTGGATGTGAACACGCCTCAGGCTACGGGGCCTGCCGAGGCGGGTTGTCCACGTCAGGTCGCGCCTCGTCACGCGTCCGTCCGCATTTGTCACCGTCTGTCTCTTCCGCCAAAACGCTGCAACCAAGCGTCACAACCGCCTCCAGAGCGGCCCGTTACGGAGCCAGCGAAGGCATCAACGTGAGCATCAAGAGCGCGGTGGCAAGCAGCGCGATCAGGAGGGCGCTGACCTCCCGCCAGAAGGCCGCGCGGCGGGACCGTCGAGCCATGGGCTAGGGAGATCGAAGGAGAGGCCGGGTCAGGGGTATCGGCCCAACGCGGGTCTCCTAAAGCAGCACGTCAGCGCTCGCTAGTCGGGGCATCACACCACCTCGGCTCGCAGAGTTTGAGTAGGACAGTGCAGGTGAAGGAAATACCTCCACACGTTCACACCCGCACACGTCCACACTCAATCCAGCCTCTACCGTCACGTAGAAACCGAGCAGGGCCCTCTGGATTGGGCATCACCGGCTGCGGAGCCAGGGGAGCGGGTCCTGCTCGTCGTTGCCGTCGTAGAGCGCGAAGAAGACGCCGGACCCGCGCGGCGTGCTCGTCGTCCCGGCACGACCGATCACCTGGCCGCTGCGGACGCGGTCGCCCGGGGCGACGTTGACCGACGAAAGGTTGGCGTAGACCGTCTTCACGTCGCCATGCTCCACGATGAGGTACGTCCCGAACGAGGGCATGCGTGCCGCCCGCGCTACGATGCCGTCGAACACGGAGCGCACCTCGGCACCCGGGGCGGTGCTGATATCGATGCCCGGGGCCATCGTGATCGTATTGGTGACGGGGTTGGTGCGTTGGCCATAGCGCCCGACGAGCGTCCCGAGCGCGGGCCACGGCAGGCGACCCCGGTTCTCCCGGAATGACCCCGAGAGACGCTCCGCCCGGGCTATCTCGGCTTCCGAAAGCGGCTCGGCGGTGTCGGAAGCGCGAATCCGCTCCGACGAGATGAGTTCACGGATGCGGACGCGCAGTTCGTCGGCGTCGGCCTGGAGCTGGCGCTGTTCGGCTTCGAGCGCCTCGCGCTGCGCAGACAGGTCGGCGATGAGGGTGGCGCGCGCGTCCTTGCGGCTCGCGATCTCGGCTTGCTCGGTGCGTTCTCGCGCGATGAGCTGCTGCACGTCGCCCTTCGAGGCGTTCAGCTCCTCACGCTGGGCTTCGAGGGCCGCCGAGCGCTCGCGGACCCGGTCCATCTGGCGGCGGCGATCCTCGGTGAAGCGGCGGAGGTAGCGGGCCCGCACAAGCGCCTGCGTCACCGACTGCGCCGAGAGCACGAGCGCGAGGTCGCTCAGGCGACTCCGCTTGTACGCCTGCCGCGCCCGCGACGAGTACGACTCCCGCAGCGCCTCGATCTCCGCTTCGAGCTCGTCCACGCCGCGCTGGAGCGAGTCCGTCCGCGCGTTCAGGAGCCGGAGGCGTCCTCGGTACGAGGCGATCAGGTCTTCTCGCAAGGCCAACTCCGCGTCCAGTTCGCGCAGCGTCGCCATTGCCGACTGCTCGTCGGCCCGCGTGGCATCGATCCGGGAGGCGAACGCCTCGATCTCGCTCTCGAGGTCGCGCAGCGCGTTCTGCGACTGGATGCGCTCTGACAGCGTGCTCTGCGCCAGCGCGGACGGCACCGCCATCGACGCCGTGCCTAGCAGGAAGAGGACGAGGAAGAGCGGACGAGGCATGGTGCGGTCGGCAGGCGGGCGCTATTCGATGACGGTCACCTCCGATCCGCCCACGCTGGGGCGGGGAAACGAGAGCGACTCCGGGTTGGCCGTCACAGACAGGTGCTCGATGACGACAGTCGCGTTCTCCTGCGGTGCGCGCAGCGTCACACGACGGGGGAGGACGAGGCCGTCGATCTGGTCGAAGGCGGAGAAGGAGCGGGTGCCAAGGACCGTGCCATCGAGGGCGTAGTCGGTGGCTTCGACGACGCGCCACAGCGCCGGATCGACGACGAGGCGCTGCACGACGTCGGCGGTGCCACGGACGCGCGCATCGAGGACGTAGCGCAGGCTATCGTGCGACGCCGTCCAGTCGAGCGCCGGGCTGGGCGCGACCGTGCCGGTCAGGCTCGCGAAGAGGTCCGTGCTCGTCGGGGGCACGGGCACGACGCCAGCGGCAGCGTCGAGCGCGCCGAGGTAATACGTCTGCCCGAAGCGGTAATCGACGTAGAAGGAGTCCGGCGTGACGAGGCCCTCGCCGACAAAGATGCCAAACGGTCCCGTCAGCGTGCCGTAGAGCGAGTCCGGCGACTGGCGGAGCCGTGCCGTCAGCGTCGCCCGCTGCCCGGGACGCTCGACCTTGATGCGGCTCCGGCTCTCGAACGATTCCAGCACCTGGGCCTGAACGCGTACCGCGTCGAGGATGGTCGCGACGCTGTGGTCGGGGAAGGCCCCCGGGCGGTCCAGATCCGGTGCGTCGCGGACGAGCGGCTTCGTGCAACTCGCCAGCACGGTGGTCAGCACGACGGCTGCGCCGAGGAGCGCGGGCGCTCGCCAGGAGGTGGAGGGAAGCATGCAGGTGTGCGTGGACGGAGCGGATAACCGCGGGGCTGGGGCTACCCCAAACTAGGCACGAAACGAAGCACGAACGATCCGCGCCCCAGGGCTCGCATGCGTAGCCAGGGTCACGGCAGCTGTCCGAGCTTCGTGCGGACCGACGCACGGCCCGGTTCGAGCGCGAGCGCCTGCTCCCAGGCGGCCCGTGCCGCGTCCGGGCGGTCGCGGGCCAACTCGGCATCGCCGAGGCGTTCCAACTGGCCCGCTGTCGGCGCGTCGAGGCTCTGCAGCGTGTAGACGGCGTCGGCGAACCGCTCGGTTTGGAGGTAGACGAGGCTGGCCGCATCAATGAGCGCGGGCTGGCCCGGGAAGAGAAGCAACGCGTCGTCCGCGAGGCGAGCAGCGAGGGCCGTGTCGCCAGCCAGGAGCGCTGCGTCGAGCGCCTGCGCCCACCAGTCAGGGCGCCGCGGTTCCACCTCGACGGCGCGGGCGAAGGCGACGGCGGCCTCGGCGTACGCCCCCGCATCGGCGTGGAGCGTG
>JBCDFO010000377.1:0-4660 GCA_039177895.1 Bacteroidota bacterium | reverse complement strand
CGCCGCCGCCTCGGTGGCCCAGCCACGCTCAACACGACGGCGCTGCTGCACGAGGCCTACGAAAAGCTCGCCCACCACGACGGCACATACGCGAGCCGTCCCCACTTCTTCCGCGTCGCGGCATACGCCATGCGGCAGATCCTCGTCGACTATGCCCGCGCTCAACTGACGGCCAAGCGCGGCGCGGGCGAGGCTGCGACCACGTTCGACGAGTGGGCTGTCGTAGGCGAGGGTCGGCCCGCCGAGGTCGTCGCCATCGACGAGGCCTTGACGCGGCTCGCGGCGCTGGATGCGCGGCAGGCGCAGGTGGTGGAGCTACGCTACTTCGGCGGCTTCACGCTCGCCGAGGCAGCCGATCTTCTCGGCGTCTCCCCCTCGACGGCCGCGCGCGACTGGACGGTCGCCCGGGCATGGCTCCAGCAGGCCCTCCGCGACGCGAGTTAGTACGCTTCCTGTGTGGGCCGATGACAAAGCCGCGCCGCGCTTCTCGTACTTCCTGTCGATCCCCTTCTGCTCGGCTTTTCGCGCGCCTCCATGTCCCTGACTCCATCCTCTGAGCGGTGGGCGCGGCTCTCCGCGCTCCTCCTCGACGCCCTCGACCAGCCCGAGGCCAACCGCCGCGCCTTTCTCGACACGGCCTGTGCTGACGACCCGACGCTCGTGCCCGACGTCGAGCGGCTGCTCGCGGCGCATGCGGAGTCGACCAGCACGGACCGGTTCGAGGCGGGTGCCGTAGGTCTTATGCCTGCAGCGCTGGAGCGCGCTGCGGGCAGCCCGGCACCGCCGCAAGAGGTGGGCCCCTACCGGCTCGTCCGCGAGGTCGGGCGCGGCGGCATGGGCGCGGTCTGGCTCGCCGAGCGTGCCGATGGCCTCTTCGAGCAGCGCGTGGCTGTGAAGCTGCTGCGGTCGGGCTTCGCTAGGCCGGACGCCGAGCGTCGCTTCGCTGCCGAGCGCCGCATCCTCGCCGGGCTCGACCATCCCCACATCGCGCGCTTGCTCGACGGCGGCGTCACCGATGCGGGCCAGCCCTACCTCGTGATGGAGTACGTCGAGGGCCAGCCGCTCACCACCTACGCCCGCACCGCGCCGCTCCGGCTCGACGAGCGCCTCGCGCTCTTCCGCACCGTCTGCGAAGCGGTCGCCTTCGCCCACCAGAACCTCGTCGTCCACCGCGACCTCAAGCCGTCGAACATCTTCGTTGCGACGGATGCGGACGGCAAGCCGGTTGTGAAGCTGCTCGACTTCGGCATCGCCAAGTTGATTCGTCCCGCCTCAGCGGGGCTCCTCGCAGGCGACGCTGAGGACGAGCCGGTAACGCGGACCGGACAGGCTCTGCTCACGCCGGAGTATGCGGCCCCCGAGCAGGTGCGCGGCGCGGCGATCACGACCGCGACCGATGTCTACGCGCTCGGCGTGGTGCTCTACGAACTGCTCGTCGGGCACCGCCCTTATGCCATCGAGGACCGCTCGGCGACGGCTGTGGAGCGGGCCGTGCTGGAGGCTGCCCCCGCGAAGCCGAGCACGGCGGTCCGGGCGGCGACACGGACAGCGACAGACCCGGCGGGCTCGGCAGACCTCGATCCGTCCACGACGGAGCGCTGGGCGCGGCGGCTGCGCGGCGACCTCGACACGATCGTGCTCACGGCGCTGCGCAAGGAGCCCGAGCGCCGCTACCGCTCCGCCGCCGACCTCGCCGACGACCTCCGCCGCCACGCGGACGGGCTCCCAGTGATGGCGCGTCCCGATACGACCGGCTACCGCCTCCGCAAGTTTGCCCAGCGGAACCGGGTGGGCGTAGCAGCGGCAGCGGCGTTGCTCGTGGCGCTTGTGCTCGGCTTGGCCGGGACGCTGTGGCAAGCCCGCATCGCCGCAGCCGAGCGCGACACGGCGCAGACCGCGCTCCGCGACGCCGAGGCCACGATGGACTTCCTCCAATCGGTGATGCTCCAGGCCGACCTTGAAGAGGCCGACCCCGAACGCTCCATCGGGGCCGTCCTCGACAGCGCCGCGCTGCGCATCGACGACGAACTGGCGGAGCGGCCCGCCGTGGCGCAGCAGGTCCACGCGACGATGAGCGACATCTACCTTGGCTTCCGCGACACCGAGCAAGCCGAGTACCACGCCCGGCGCGCCCTCGCCCTCACGTCTGACACACTCACCCAGCCGTTTGGACGTGCGCTCTATCTGCTGGCCCTCGCACACAGCTACCGCGGCGACAATGACGAAGCGTTCCTCCACTTCGAGCGCGCCGTCAGCGCGCTGCGCTCTCTCCCTGACTCCCTGGCACGCGCTGCCCTCGCGCGCACGCTCAACAGCTACGGCTCCGCGCTCTCGGAAGACGGCCGCTACGAAGACGCCCTCGCCCTCCTCGAAGAGGCTATCCCCCTGATGGATGCCTTCGACCCAGAGGAACTCCCGTCAACGCACAACAACATCGCGGCCATCCACCTCATCCAGGGCGACGACGAGCGCGCCATCGAGGCGCTCCACGGCGTGCTCTCGGCGATGGAGGCCCAAGGCGATGCGGGCAGCTACGAATACGGCGTAGCCCAAGCCAACCTCGCCATCGGCTACGCGGGCTCCGAGCGTTTCGAGGAGGCCGCCGCCCACTCCGGCCCTGCGGTCACGACGCTCGCCGCGGCCCTGACGCCGACGCACCCCGAGACGGTAGCTGCGCGCGCCACGTACGCACTGCATCTGGAATCTGCGGCCCAGACCGACACCGCGCTTCAGGAGGCCGATTCGCTGCTCACGCTCACCGAAGCAGACCCGGCCATGCTTCCGCCCATCAAGGCCTACGCACTGGTAGCGGCCGGGATCGTCCTCTGCCGCTCCGGTCAGCCTGCGGAAGGACGCCCGGCCCTCGCAACGAGCCTAGCGCTCCGTCGGACGATGGTGCCGCCCGACCACTGGCTCATCGGCAGCGGTCTCTCTGTACTCGGGGCCTGCGACGCCGAGCTTGACAACTTGGCCCGGGCCGAACCCGCGCTGCGTGAGGGCTATGAGATCGTACGGGATGCGCTCGGTGCGGAGAGCGCGCGCACGATGGAGGCTGCCGACCGCTTGCGTTCGTTCTGCGAGCGCCACGTTTGCGAGGATCGCTCCGTGGAGGCGTTGGCAGAGGTAGCCGATGCTGAGCCCTCAGTGGGGTCGTAGACAGCACTCCGGGATCAAACGGTGGGGGACGGTTGCACCGCCTTCGCTTTCGGGACCACGGATATGCTGCTGGCACGCCGACATGCTCCGGCGATGCCTCTTCCTTCCCTACAGTCATCCCCGCGCACGCGGGGACCCACCAGATCACCCCGGTATCCGCAGCCCTACGTCCCTACGCGAGCGGTTGGAGGCCCAGGGGCACTTCCTCCTCAATCCCTCACCCCTCCGCGTTGCGAGGGACCGTCAAGCATGCGTGTGGGTCCCCGCATTCGCGGGGATGACTCGGTTGAGAATCTGGATTCCCGTGCCGTTCTGCTTGAATCCCATGGACAACCGATTCCCGGGTTATGAGAAATCGAGCGCTGCGAAAACCCGTGCGGCAGTCCTACTTTTAAGCGATTCCGTCTCCCTCATCCCCCCTCGTACAGCGCCCCCCCGCCGATGCCGCATCTGACCAAGGACGACTTCTACTTCTGGAACCAGGGCAGCCACACCCGCGCCTACGAGAAGCTCGGCGCGCACCCCAAACGCGGCGGCACCTGGTTCGCCGTCTGGGCCCCCAACGCGGACTACGTCTCCGTCGTCGGCTCGTTCAACGGCTGGAGCACGTCCGAGAACCCCCTCAAGCGCGCCGACGCCGGGCTCTGGGAGGGCTACGTCCGCGGCGCGAAGCCAGGCGACGCCTACAAGTACCACATCGGCAACCGCGGCTCGACGTTCGAGAAGACCGACCCCTACGCGTTCGCCCTCGAAGCGCCTGACCCGAACGGCCACCCCATTCGCGGCCTCTCGTCGATCATCACCAAGATCGACGGCTATGACTGGCAGGACGCGGACTGGATGGCCAACCGCAAAGGCCCAGAGACGCTCGGCGGGCCGATGTCGGTCTACGAGGTGCACCTCGGCTCGTGGATGCACAAGCAGCACTCGCAGTCGATGTCGTACCGCGAGATCGCGGAGCCGCTGGCCGACCACGTCGAGAAGCTCGGCTTTACCCACGTCGAGCTGATGCCGGTGCAGGAGCACCCGTACTACGGCTCGTGGGGCTACCAGGTCGTCGGCTACTTCGCGCCGACGCACCGCTATGGCTCGCCAGAGGACTTTATGTATCTCGTCGACACGCTGCACCAGCGCGGCATCGGCGTGCTGCTCGACTGGGTGCCCGCGCACTTTGCCACGGACCCGCAAGGCCTCGGCTACTTCGATGGGACGCCGCTCTACGAGTACGAGGACCCCATCATGCGCATCCACCCGGACTGGGGGACCTACGTCTTCGACTACCACAAGCCCGGCGTCAAGAACTTCCTCGTGTCGAACGCCTGCTTCTGGTTCGACAAGTATCACATCGACGGCCTCCGCTTCGACGCCGTGGCGAGCATGCTCTACCGCGACTACTCGCGCGGCAACCGCTGGACGCGCAACATGTTTGGCGGGCGCGAGAACCTCGAAGCCATCGACACGCTCAAGCAGATCAACGAGACGGTCTTCGCGGACTTCCCGACGG
>JBCDFO010000376.1:0-4666 GCA_039177895.1 Bacteroidota bacterium | reverse complement strand
TCGTCGAGCGCCCCGGCGATGCCCAGGGCCCCGTTGCTGGACTGGTCGGTGTAGTTGTGGACGCTGTATCGGTAGACGCCGTCGTTCGTCGGGAAGAGCGTGATCGTCTCCGGCCCGAAGCTGCTCGTGTCGTCGAGGTCGAGGTTGGAGTCGCCGAACGTCTCCGAGACGAAGTAGATGTGGAAGCGTCCGCCCTGACCGTCGGGGCCGGTGAGGTGGCTGTCGAGGTCGTCCGGGTTGGCTCCCCACGAGAGCACGATGCGATACGCTCCTTCCGGCGGCTGCTCGGTAACGACGGCCGGGGAGAGGTCGAGGTCCACGCCGCCTTGAGGCACGTCGATGTCCCGGATCACGGCAGGCACGAAGCCTGGCGCGTACACCACGCACACGAACGTCCCGTACGGGGCGTCGCGGAACGTGAACGAGCCGTTGGGACCGGCGAGCGTCTCCAGGTCGGCGTCTTGCCCGACCGGCTCTCCGGTGAGTGCGTCCTGGAAGAGGAAGACGACGCGGGCTCCGGCGAGGCCCGTGGCCTGGCCGTCCTGCGAGTTGGAAAGCGAGCCTGAGATGGTCACCGTGCCTGTGAGCGTGTCGGAGAACGTCGTGCCCTCACCGACCGTGACGGTGCGTGTGGTCGGAGCATAGCCGAGGCGCTCGATGGTGACGGAGTAGGAGCCCGGTGCGAGTCGGGCCGTGTAGGTGCCGTCGGCCTGCGTGGTGACCATCGTGGAGGCCCCGGCGAGTGCGACGCCGTCCGGCGCGACGCTACCAGCCTCAGTGAAGGTGAGGGTCGCGTTGCCGACCGGGCGGTTTCCGAGCGCGGCGGCGTTCGTGATCGTGCCGGTCACGGTCACGGTGTCGATGCCGGGCTCGTCGCTGGAGTCGCAGCCGGCGAACACGAGCAGGGCAGCAAGCGCCAGGGGAGATAGGAGGCGTCGAAACATGGTTGTATGCGTTGGTTGGAGGGAGGCGCAGAAGCGCGCAGCACTCTCCAAGACGCAATTCGACGCCGCGTTGGATCAGTTGAGTGAGCGGCGGAGGTAGTCGGTGCCACAGAGCGCCTGCCAGGCGAGGCGCACAGTCGTGGGCATCGTCAGAAGTTGGGAGCGTGGCACCATCAGCAGGAAGGCGAGCCGCTCGGGGTCGTAGCGCGAGTCAAACATGGGTGGGGCAACCGGTTGGCTCTTTGAGATATCGCCTGCTGAAATAGTTCCTAAAGCGCGTTGCCGCCGGGATGGCGAGGCCCGAGGGCCTCCCGTGCGCCCGTCGTGTCTGGGGTGCGCCGATTTGCCCAGGCATAGGGGATCAGGGCGCGCAGGCTGTATTTTCGCCCCCGTCACCACCGACCCGGAGCTTCCATGCCGGACCCACACGCCACCGCCGAGGTCACGCGCCTCCTCCACGCCGCCCAAGCGGGCGACGACACGGCGCTCGAACGTCTCTTCCCGCTGGTCTACGACGAACTGCGGGCGCTCGCGCGGCGGCAGCGCGGCGGCTGGCGCGGCCAGCAGACCCTCAACACGACGGCGCTCGTCCACGAGGCCTACCTCCGCCTCCAAGAGGGCGCGTCCACGGCCGAAGGGGGCGGGTTCGAGAACCGCGCGCACTTCCTCGGCGTGGCCGCCAAGGCGATGCGGCACATCCTCGTCGACTACGCCCGTCGCCAGCAGGCCCAGAAGCGCGGCGGCGACCAGCACCGCGTCGACCTCGACGCGCCCGGGCTCTCCATCGCCAACCCGGACGGCCCGGCGCTCACCGACCTGCTCGCCCTCGACGGGGCCCTCGACCGTCTCGCCGAGCGCGATGCCCGCGCCGCGCAGATCGTGGAGTGCCGCTTCTTCGCCGACATGACTATCGAGGAGACCGCCGCCGTGGTGGGCGTCTCTACGCCGACGGTGAAGCGGAGCTGGCGCATGGCGCAAGCGTGGCTCTACCGCGAGATGCAGGGGTAGGGGAGGCGGTTGGCTGGCTGTTGAGCGTTGGTACGCCGACCGCTGATCCGTCCCCCCTGCTCGATTGCGTGAAGAGAGACGAACACCTACCTCCGACACGAGCAGGCAGCGCCGCCCTCCCTGCGAGCCACTCCACTCAGCTAGCCGACAGCTGACAGCCGATCGCCCCACCACATGTCCGACGACCTGCCTCCTGCCTCCACCGATCCGACCCCGAAGCCCGGCAGCGCCGACCGCTGGCAGCGCGTCGAGGCGGTCTTCGAGCAGGCGTTGGAGCGTCCTCCCGCCGAGCGCGCGGCGTTCCTCGACCGGGCGTGTGCGGACGATGCCGACCTCCGCGCCGAGGTGGAGAGCCTGCTCGCGGCCTACGGCGACGCATCGGGCTACTTCGGGCGGCTCGCCGACGAGGTCGTGCATCCGGCGTTCCAGGAGGCGGGTGGGCTCCCAGCGGGCACGTTCATCGGGCCGTACGAGGTGGTGCGGCTCGTCGGGCGCGGCGGCATGGGCGAGGTCTACGAGGCGCGGCGCGGCGATGGCACCTTCGACCAGACGGTCGCGCTGAAACTCGTCCCGCGCTCTGGCAGCGCGGCTGTCCTGCGCCGCTTCGAGGCCGAGCGTCAAATCCTCGCAGGGCTCGATCACCCCCACATCGCGCGCCTCCTCGACGGCGGGCTCTCGGGCGAAGGGCGGCCCTACTTCGCGATGGAGTTCGTGCGCGGCCTTCCGATTACGACCTACTGCGACCGCCACCGCCTCGGCATCGACGCGCGGCTGCGCCTCTTCCGCACCGTCTGCGACGCCGTCCAGCACGCCCACCGCCGTCTCGTCGTCCACCGCGACCTCAAGCCGTCGAACATCCTCGTCGCCGAAACCGAAGCGGGCGAGCCTGTCGTGAAGCTGCTCGACTTCGGCATTGCCAAGGTGCTTGACGTTGGCCCCGACGTATCGGTGTTGGAGACGCAGACGGGCCTGCGGCTGATGACGCCGGAATACGCCGCCCCCGAACAGGTGCGCGGCGAGACCATCACGACGGCGACGGACGTGTACGCGCTCGGCGTGCTGCTCTACGAACTGCTCACCGGGCATCGGCCCTACCGGCTCGCTGAGCGGCTGCCGCACGAGGTCGAGCGGGTGATTCTGGAAGAGGACCCGATCCGCCCCAGCACGGCTGTCACAGAGGTCGATACGCGCCCGATGGCACCGGGTACCGAGACACCTCAGGCCCTGACGATAGGCCCAGCTACCGTCAGCGAGGCGCGTGCCACGGAAGCGAGCCGCCTGCGCCGCCGCCTCGCAGGCGACCTCGACCGCATCTGCTTGATGGCGCTCCGCAAGGAGCCCGACCGCCGCTACGGCTCTGCAACCGACCTCGCCGAGGACGTGCGCCGCCACCTCGACGGCCTGCCCGTTGCTGCACAGCCGGACACGCTCGGCTATCGCGCGCGCAAGTTCGTCCGCCGCAACCGCGCTGGGGTAGGTGCTGCCGCCGCCGTCGCACTGGCGCTCGTCGTGGGCTTGGGTGCGGCGCTGTGGCAGGCGCGGGTCGCTGCGACCGAGCGGGACCGCGCGCAGACCGAGGCGGCGACCGCGACCGAGGTGACGAACTTCCTCGTCGGCCTCTTCGAAGCGAGCGACCCCGCCGAGACGCGCGGCGACTCTGTACTCGTCCGCGAGGTGCTCGAACGCGGCGCCGAGCGTATCGAGACGGACCTCGAAGAGCGGCCCGAGATCCGCGCGCGCTTGCAGTACACGCTCGGGCTGGTCTACGAGCGGCTGGGGGTGCTGCCCCGCGCTGACTCGCTCCTCTCCCAGGCCCGCGTCGCCTACGATACCCTCGGGATGTCCCTCGTCGAGCGGGCGGGGGCCATCGACGCGCTGAGCACGCTGCGTCGCACGCAGGGGCGCTACGACGAGGCGGAGGTCCTCGACCGCGAGGCGCTTGCGCTCGCCCGCGCTGCCGACAGCGACTCCTCCATAGCCGCTGTGCTCAACAACCTCGGCTATACCCTGATCGTGAAAGGGGCCTACGACGAGGCCGAGCCAGTGCTCCGCGAGTCGCTCGCGCTCAAGCGCGCCCTCCACGACACGACCGCCCGCGAAGACGTGGCGGTGACGCTGGACCACCTCGGCATTCTTTTCTACTACCGCCGCGACTACGAGCAAGCGACGACCTACTTCGGGCAGGCGCTCGACATGCTGCGGGTCATCCACGACGCCCAGCCGCACCCCGACCTCGCCGTTGCCCTCGACAACACCGCGTCGCTGCACCTCGCGCTGCAGCAGTACGACGAGGCCGAGCCGCTCATCCGCGAGGCGCTGGCGATGCACCGCGCGCTGCATCCCGAGCCGCATCCCAGCCTCGCCATCGGGCTCAACAACCTCGGCGTCCTGCTCCTGCGCACCGACCGACTCTTCGAGGCGAAGGCCGCGCACGAGGAATCGCTCTCGATCAAGCAGGTCGTCTACGGGCCGGACCACCCCAGCACCGGCAACACGCTCGGCTGGCTCGGGGCCGTCGCGCGCGAGCAGGGCGACCTCGGTGAGGCCGAGACCTACCTGCGAGAATCGCTCGCTATCGCCGAGGAGGCGTTCCCGGTCGGCCACAGCAACATCGGCGGCAAGCTCCGCGACCTGGCGGGGCTGCTCGGGCGGCAGGACCGCTTCGCCGAGGCGGAGGCGCTCTACGTGCGCGGCTACGAGGACGCGCTCGACGC
>JBCDFO010000375.1:0-4670 GCA_039177895.1 Bacteroidota bacterium | reverse complement strand
TGATGACGTTGCATATTGATTTACCCACAATTCCCTGCCAGGTACACTATTGATGAAGAAGTTCTGCAGGTAACAAATATCAAGTTCGAGGCGCACAACTTCGTCGTGTGCTCGTTCGTCCCGCGCCTCTTCGACTACCACCCGCTCTCGATCCCGGCCCCCTACAACCACTCGAACATCGACTCGGACGAGGTGCTCTTCTATGCGGAGGGCGACTTCATGAGCCGCAAGGGCATCGAGCGGGCGAGCTTCACGCTGCATCCCGGCGGCATCCCGCACGGCCCGCACCCGGGTACGACGGAGGCGTCGATTGGCAAGACCGTCACGCACGAGTTGGCGGTGATGGTGGACACGTTCCGCCCGCTGAAGCTCACGAAGACCGCGCTGCAGATCGAAGAGGACGACTACCAACTGTCCTGGCAGCCCGAACGGCACGGCCACCCGCTCCCCGACGCGGCCCCGATCCCGCCCGATTCAGCCGTCTCGGGCGATGGTGCGATTCAGGAAGCGAAGCCTGCGTCGTAGGTCCGTAGACCACGCCCGCATTGCTCTGTTGCAACCAGTCGCCGCTGTGCCGAGCCATGGCGCAGAGGCTTCCGGCTGCGACGAGTTCGTCGTGCGGCGTGGACTCTGGCGCATGGGGAGGTGGCAGCCGGAGCATGTGGCTCGGTCTCCCGGTCAGGGAACTCGGAACTAGATGCTATGGCCTTCACTCTAAACGGAGAAGCTCGGCAGTTGCCGTAGGGCGGTTCCGTTTGCACTGATTGCAGCAAAGGGAGCTAGGCCGTAGCATCGACCATCATGTCTCGCTAGCTGATCAGTTCAATGTCTGTCTTCCGTCATCTCTTCGTATTTGTCTTCGCTGCAGCTTTGGCTGTCGCACCTGCTGCGGCGCAGTCCTCCGTGAAGGCCCAGCAAGTCGCCGCGCTGGATGATGCTCGTTCTGCCAACTCTACATCGGTTAACCGAGCGACCGCTACCTGCGAGCCGGGCGTCGCAACAACCGACCTCGATATCGGCGGCGTGCGGGCGCGCCTCTACAACAACGGCGGGCTCTTCTGGCGTCAGAATGACCCCGTCTACGAGGTGCCGAAGGGGTCAGGGCAATTGGCTATCTTTGCCGCCGGGCTCTGGATGGGAGCCGAGGTCGCAGGCGAAGTCCGCTTCGCCGGGGCCGACTACGGCTTCTGGGAGTACTGGCCCGGCCCGCTCGACGACAACGGCGACGCGCCGGCCGATTGTACCCCCTTCGACCGGTACTGGACCGTACGCGTGCAGTCCGACGGCTCGCTCGCGGGCGACGTGGAAGACTGGCCGGTAGACCTCGGCGCATCGTTTGAGGACGCCAACGGCGACGGGGAGTACAACGTTGCTGACGGTGACCTTCCGACCCTCTTTGGCGACCAGACGACGTTCTGGGTGATGAACGACAAAGGCGGTCCCCACAACTGGAGCGACACCCAGGCTCTTGGCGTGGAGGTGCGCGTGACAGCGTTCGCCTTCGACAGCGAAGACGAAGCCTTTGGGCTCGCGACGTTCTACCGCTACGAGATCGTCAACAAGAGCTCGGACACCTTCGACGGCCTGCGGATCGGCTTCTGGAAGGATGCCGATGTGGGCGACTTCAACGACGACTACGTGGGGTCCGACCCGTCTCGAGGCTTGGCGTTCACCTACAATGGCGACAATCTCGATGAATGCTGCTACGGGACACGGCCGCCCGCTTTGGGCGTGGATCTGCTGAGCGGGGCGGAGGGCTTCATGTATTACACCAACGACGCCACTACTACCGGAAATCCCGCTAATGGCCGCGATGCCTACGACTTCTTGGGCTTCACCTGGAAAGACGAGGTGCCGGTGACGGTGGGCGGAATCGGGTACAACCCGGGCTCGTCTGAACCGCCAACGACCTGGTTCTTTCCCGGGGCACCCGAGACGGCCGAGTTCTGGAGCGAACGCAATCTGACGGAAGAGGGCGAGGCTAGCGTACCCGGCGACCGCCGTGGCATCGCTGTGGCGAACCCGTTGACGCTCGGTCCTGGCGAATCGACCGCGGTTGATGTGGCCATCCTATTCGCGCGGGCGGCCAACAACTTGCAATCGGTGAGCGTGCTTCGTGAGCACTCGGACCAGGTCCAGGCAGCTTACGACGCTGGTAGTCTGTTTCCGCCGGTAGTCGTCGCTGACGAGGCCGACGAGCTGGCACAGGTGCCCGATCTGCTGCGCGTGGAGGCCTACCCGAACCCAACGCGGGATCAGGCGACCCTCCGCCTCGACTTGCCGGAATCCGGGCCGCTCCGCGTCGTGGTCTATGACCTCCTCGGCCGCGAAGTGCAGCAAGTCGCCCAGGGGCGGCGTGCAGCCGGTACGTACCGCATGGCCCTGGACACCAGCACGCTCCCGACGGGACTCTACGTCGTGACGGCGGAGACTACCGAGGCACGCGTAGCTCAGAGGCTGTTCGTCGTGCGGTAGCTCTGTGGCGAAGCAACCAATCGCGAGGGCGGTTTAGCGCGAAGCTAGACCGCCCTCGCGGCGTCCATGGCCCTGGTCGCTACCAGCGTCCGTTATCGAACGCCTGATTGAGACGGAGCATGCATACCCAACGGTAGCAGGAGGGCGGTTTTGCTTGCCCCGTTTGTAGTAATGGTAGCCGTGCCGTAGCATCGGCCATCGTTACTCACCAGCTACAGGGCCCCATGCCTCGTCTCTGTCTATTCCTCGCGCTTGTCTTCACCTCAGCCCTGGACATTGCGCCCGCTGCGGCGCAATCCTCAGCGAAAGCTGAGCAGGTAGCGGCGCTAAACGATGCGCGTTCGCTTAATTCCACCTCCCTCAACCAGGCGTCGGCCACGTGCGTGCCTGGCGAGGCAACGTCGGACCTCGACATTGGCGGCGTGCGGGCGCGCCTCTACAACAACGGCGGCCTCTTCTGGCGGGGCGGCGATCCGCTCTACGAGGTGCCGAAGGGGTCGGGAACGCAGGCGATCTTCGCTGCCGGGCTTTGGATCGGAGCTGAGGTCGCAGGCGAGCTCCGCTTTGCTGGGGCGGACTACAGCGACTGGGAATACTGGCCCGGCCCACTCGACGAGAATGGCGATGCGCCTGCCGATTGCAGCCCCTTCGACCGGTTTTGGACCGTAGCGGTCCAGCCCGATGGCTCCCTCGTGGGTGACATCGACGACTGGCCGGTGGACCTCGGGGCAGCTTTCGTGGACGCCAACGGCGACGGAGACTACGATCCTTCCGATGGCGACCTGCCCGCTGTCTATGGTCACCAGACGACGTTCTGGGTGATGAACGACAAGGGCAATATCCACGCTTGGAGCAATGCTAAGCCGCTAGGAGTGGAGGTGCGCGTGACGGCGTTCGCAGTAGACAGCGCGGACCCCGCCTTCGGGTTTTCGACATTCTACCGCTACGAGATCGTCAACAAGAGCCCAGACACTTACGAGAACCTGCGTGTCGGCTTCTGGAACGACGCGGACCTAGGAGACTTCGTGGACGACTACGTAGGGTCGGACCCGAGCCGAGGGCTCTCGTTCATCTACAACGCGGACAACGTCGATGGGGGGGCAGGTGGCTACGGTACTCCTCCTCCCGCGCTCGGCGTGGACCTGCTGAGCGGAGCGGAGGGCATGATGTACTACAACAATGAGTCGAGCGCGACGGGCAACCCGGAAGACGGAGCGGACGCTTTCGCGTACCTCAACTTCAAATGGCTTGATCAGTTTACTGTCACGGTCGGCGGTACCGGCTACAATCCAGGCTCGTCGGACCCGCCTACGACCTGGTTCTTCCCAGGGGCTCCTGAGGCGGCGGCGTTCTGGAGCGAGTTCAACGCGACGGAGGACGGCACGTCCAACATTCCCGGGGACCGTCGTTTTATCTCGGTGGCCGCACCCGTAGAGCTGGCGCCGGGTGCGTCGACCACTGTGGACGTAGCGATTGTATTCGGGCTCGGATTCAACCACCGAGCCTCGGTCAGGCAGCTGCGCACGTTCTCTGATCAGGTGCAAGCAGCCTACGACGATGGCTCCCTGTTCGAACCGTTCCCGGCTCGCAACGGGCCGCCCGTCTACGAGGCACCTGAGCCCGATCTCCTGCCCGGCGAGGCTGTCCCGCAGTCGCCGACCGACGGATTCGACTTTAACACCGCTCCTCAACTGGTCGTGGATGGCGAGGCACGATTCACCTGGGCGGCGGTGCCGGGCGCTACCTACTACCTAGTCGAGCTTGCCGAAGAGCCCACGTTTGCCCAGCCGGAGAGCTTCGTTGGGTCCGGTACAGAGGCGTTTCTTCCCGTGTCGGTAGCCAACAGCGCGGAGACGCGCTACTGGCGCGTGATTGGTGGCAACGCGAGCGCGGAGACAGCGCCCAGCCAGGTGCAGACGTTCACGACGTTCTACGACTACGTACCAGGTATCGCTGATGCCGGCGCTGGTGTGGTGGAGGTGAGCTACGCCGGGACGAATCCGTGCGACGCCGATCCGACGAAGCCCGGATGCGCCGAATACGGTGGAGCGACCGTCTGGCATACACCCAGTACCAACAACGACTACTACGTGACGGCCGACGGCGGCACTGGCACGATCGACCGTCTCGAGTATCGTCCGGACATAGCGGTCCCCTTTGACTACGAGGTCCGATTCACAGAGACCTGTGCGAGC
>JBCDFO010000374.1:0-4727 GCA_039177895.1 Bacteroidota bacterium | reverse complement strand
CTTCGCAGCCTGCTTCAGCAGAACAGCGGCCGGAGGGCTCTTGATGATGAAGGTGAAGCTCTTGTCGGCAAAGACCGTGATCACGACCGGGAGCACGAGGCCCATGCGGTCTTGGGTCTTGGCGTTGAACTGCTTGCAGAACTCCATGATGTTGACGCCTTTCTGGCCCAGTGCGGGGCCGATGGGCGGGGCGGGGCTGGCTTGCCCGGCCTTGATCTGGAGCTTGATGTAGCCGTCGATTTTCTTAGCCATGCGCGTCTGCGGTGCTAGCGCAGCGAGGGAAGCCGATGTCTGTCGTGACCCGTGTTTGGTCGTGACGGGGGTCGGCTATCGCTGCTCCCGCTGGGGGTTGGTTCTGGAAATGAAATACGCGTCGGAGCCGGGGAGCACGTGCGAGGCCGAGGGGCGTTCCCGCCCCGTGTGCCACTTCATCGCCTCTTGGCAGAGTGTGGCGGTTTTGCGGTGCGGCGGCGTGTGCACGTGTTCACTGCGACACCGCCTCACCGCAACACTCCTCCTACTGCTCGTGCTCCACCTGCAGGTAGTCGAGTTCGAGGGGCGTCTTGCGGCCGAAGATGGAGACCATCACGCGGACCTTCATCTTGTCCGGCAGCACCTCCTCGACAACGCCGGTGAAGTTGTTGAACGGGCCGTCCACCACCTTGATCGGGTCGCCCGACTTGAATGGCATCTCGGGGACTTCGCCCTGCTCGCGGGCGTCGTCCATGCGGCCGAGAATGCGGTTGACCTCGTCGGGGCGTAGCGGCGTAGGCTCGCCGTCGGTGCCGGTCGAGAGGAAGCCGATGGTGCTCGGCGCGCCGCTGATGACCTCCTTCACGTAGGGGTCTACGATCGCGTTGATGAGCATGTAGCCTGGGAAGAACGTCTTCTCACGCGTGCGCTTCTTACCGCCACGCATCTCGAAGACGGTCTCGGTCGGGATGAGGATATCGGTCAGCTTGTCCTCATAGCCGAGCCGTTCTACTTCACTCTCGAGGTACTCCTTGACCTTCTTCTCATGCCCGGAGAAGGTGCGGAGGACGTACCACTTACGGATCGGGCTGCCCATCACAAGGGGGGGTTGGCGGGGTGGTGGAGAAGGGCGCAGCGGCGTTTAGCCGCCCAGCGCGTAGATGAACTTCAGAACGGTGCTGATCACCTGGTCGAAGCCGAAGATGAAGAGCGCCACTGCCAGCGACGACACGAGGGTGAGCACGGTGTTGCTGACCACCTGCTGCCGGGTAGGCCAGGAGACCTTGCGCATTTCCTTGCGCACCTCGGTGAGGTAGCTTGTCTTCTTCTCGGAGGTCTGGGTCGCCATCGGTCGATTCGTCGTAGGGCGTTCACGAAAGAGGGCCGACGAACGGCCCACGGGGAGACTGCCTCGTTGGGAGGCGGGATGCACGGGCGGCAGGACTCGAACCTGCAACCTGCGGTTTTGGAGACCGCTGCTCTGCCAATTGAGCTACGCCCGTGTATGTCGCAGGTCGTAGGTCCCAGGTCGAAAGTCGTTCCGTGGAATGACCTGCGACGCTAGACCTACGACCTGCGACCAGCTGTCTTAGTCGAGGATTTTGGCGACGACGCCCGCGCCCACCGTCCGGCCACCCTCCCGGATCGCGAACCGCAGCCCCTCCTCCATCGCCACCGGCTGGATCAGCTTCACTCGGAACTGCGTGTTGTCACCAGGCATCACCATCTCCACGCCCTCGTTCAGCTCGATGTCCCCCGTCACGTCCGTCGTCCGGAAGTAGAACTGCGGACGGTACCCCTTGAAGAACGGCGTGTGACGGCCGCCCTCCTCCTTCGAGAGCACGTACACCTCGCACTCGAACTCACGGTGCGGCTTGATGCTACCAGGCTTGCACACCACCATCCCGCGCTGCACCTCGTCCTTCTTCGTGCCGCGCAGCAGGATGCCTGCGTTGTCACCCGCCTGCACCTGGTCGAGCAGCTTCCGGAACATCTCGATTCCCGTCACGGTCGTCGAGAGCTTCTCCTCCTGCATACCGACGATCTCCACCGTCTCGCCGACCTTCAGCACGCCGCGCTCGGCACGGCCCGTCACCACCGTCCCGCGGCCCGTGATCGAGAACACGTCCTCCACCGGCATCAGGAACGGCTTGTCCTCGTCGCGCTCCGGCGTCGGGATGTAGTCGTCCACCGACGCCATGAGCTCCTCGACCGTCGCGACCCACTCGGCCTCGCCGTTGAGCGCACCGAGGGCCGACCCGCGGATGACCGGGATGTCGTCGCCCGGGAATTCGTACTGGCTGAGCAGCTCACGGACTTCCATCTCGACGAGCTCCAGGAGCTCTTCGTCGTCGACGAGGTCGGCCTTGTTCAGGAACACGACCAGCGAGGGCACGCCGACCTGGCGGGCCAAGAGGATGTGCTCGCGCGTCTGCGGCATGGGGCCGTCGGTGGCCGCGACGACGAGGATCGCGCCGTCCATTTGCGCTGCGCCCGTGACCATGTTCTTGACGTAGTCGGCGTGGCCGGGGCAGTCGACGTGGGCGTAGTGGCGGTTGTCGGTCTCGTATTCGACGTGAGCGGTGGCGATGGTGATGCCGCGCTCGCGCTCCTCGGGGGCGTTGTCGATGTCCTCGAAGTTCATGGCGGTGCCGCCCTGAGCCTCGGCGAGGACCTTGGTGATGGCGGCGGTGAGGGTGGTCTTGCCGTGGTCGACGTGGCCGATGGTGCCGACGTTGACGTGGGGCTTGGTGCGCTGGAACGTTTCCTTAGCCATAGCGAGCGTCGTTGTCCGAGAGTTCGGGACCCGAAAGTCGAGTCGAGGGAGAAGGGCCTGCGGCAGCGCAGGGCTGCGAGAGTTGGCTCAGAGCGAGCCGATGCTCAGGTCCCGCACGCGGCCCGATGGAGCGTGCAGGCGAGCGCCTGATAGGGCTATCAGAGAGCCTCCTCCCGGATTTGAACCGGGGACCCCTTCCTTACCATGGAAGTGCTCTACCACTGAGCTAAGGAGGCAGGGGATTTTCGATTGGTGACTTACGATTTCAGATGGGGCCGTAATCGAAAATCAGAAATCGAAAATCCAACATCACGAGAGCGGGAGACGGGACTCGAACCCGCGACCCTCAGCTTGGAAGGCTGATGCTCTACCAACTGAGCTACTCCCGCGGATGGAAGCGATTGGCTGTTGGCTCCTGGCTTTTGGATAGGATCCAATGGCCAACAGCCAGAAGCCAGAAGCTTCCAGTGGGCAGGGAAGGATTCGAACCTCCGTACTCTTACGAGAACAGATTTACAGTCTGTCGCCTTTAACCACTCGGCCACCTGCCCAGAGAAAGAACGGTCGCGACGCCGGACGCTGGGGCCGAGCTGGCGGAGGGACTCGAACCCCCGACCTGCTGATTACAAATCAGCTGCTCTACCAACTGAGCTACGCCAGCAGCACGGGATCGCGAAGGAACAAAAGTAGCCCGCCTCGGCGCACGCGGTCAACCGCCCCCGAAGCAGGCAGACCCGGCGGCGATGCTCTTCGCGGTTTCTTACTCCGCTCGGCCTCGGCGCCAGCGGACGAGCACGGCCACCCCGACGACCGCGAGCACAGCCGTCACCGCCTTGCCGTAGGCGCCGAGCCATTCGATCACGCGCTCCCACTCGCGGCCGACGAGCGCCCCAGCCCACACCAGCAGCAGACTCCACGCGATGGAGCTGACCGTCGACCAGAGGACCGTTGGGGCCCACCGGAGGCCGGAGGCCCCCGCGAGCAGCCCGATCACCGACCGGCCGCCGGCGAGGAACCGGTTGGCCGCGATCACGCCGTAGCCCCACCGGCTCAGCCAGCGCTCGGCCGCGGCCATCGGCGCCCGAGGAATCCACCGCCACCGCGCGGGGTCGTGGATCGCGTCCCCGAGGCGGCGGCCGACCGCGAACACGGTCAGGAAGCCGAGCGCGCCGCCGAGCGAGGCGAGCGCGACCGTGGGGCCGAAGGCGAGCACGCCGGCGCCCACGAGCGAGCCGCACAACACGACGACGGTGTCGCCCCAGATCGGCGGCACGAGGTTCTCGCCGTAGGCGACCCCGAGGAGGACGGCGTAGATGCCGGCTGGCGGCAGCGCCTGGAGCCACTCGACGAACGCCGTGGCGTACGCCTCCACCTTACCGGCTGCTGCGCGTCAGCAGGCAGATGGCATGGGCGGCCGCGCCCTCGCCGGTGCCGACGAAGCCCATGCCCTCGCCCGTCGTCGCCTTGACCGAGACGCGGCTGGAGCTGACGCGCATGGCCCGCGCCAGCTCCGTCCGCATCTGGTCGATGTGCGGCCGCAGCTTGGGGCGCTGGAGAACGACGGTGGCGTCGACGTTGCCGACGGAGTAGCCCGCCTCGGTGACCTGCCGGTGGGCGAGGCGCAAGAGGTCCATGCTGTTGGCGCCTTTCCAGCGCGGGTCGGTGTCGGGGAAGAGCGTCCCGATGTCGCCGAGCGTCGCCGCGCCCAGGATGGCGTCGATGATGGCGTGGGTCAGCACGTCGGCGTCGGAGTGGCCGTCGAGGCCGACCTCCGAGGGGACGGTCACGCCGCCCAGGATGAGCGGCCGCCCCTCGACGAGGCGGTGGACGTCGTAGCCGTGGCCGATGCGCATGGGGGGTTCGGGGTTCGGCAGGGCGCACGACAGGCAGGTCCGGCCAAGGTCGGCGGCGAGGGTGACGGCGGCGACGAGCGCGGCGACCGCGCGGTCGAGGTCGGGCCCGGCGGTGAGGTGCGCGG
>JBCDFO010000373.1:0-4777 GCA_039177895.1 Bacteroidota bacterium | reverse complement strand
GGCGCAAAGTTGGGCGTGAAGAGGATCGCCGCCGGGTTGAGGTCGGGCAGCACGCTCAGGACGTGGCGGACCTCGCCGGGCGAGACGCACTCGAAGCCGAGCCCCTCGGCGTGGAAGAGCCGCAGGAGGTCCGGGTGCGGGTTGGCCTTGACCGCGTAGAGCACCCACTCGACAGGCGCAAGCGCGCGGAGACGAATGGCGGCGGCGCGGGCCGTGGGGAGGTGGTAGACGTAGCGTGCGGTGCCCTGGTCGGCGAGCGCAAGCAGATCGACGCGGCGCGTGCGCCACCAAGGTTCGTGCTCAATGAACGGCGATGGGTCGAGAGTGGGCGCGAAGGGAGCAGGATGAGGGGCGATAGACGGAAGCGTGGACATCGGACAGCATCGAAAGCGGGAACGGGAAACAGTCGGCGCGACGCTGCGCCGAGGGGGCAGAGCTAGGCGTGTTTAGCCGGGGTCTGTTTCCGTTCTCGCCCTGCGTAGACGTCCTGAATCATCCCATGTCCGAGCCAGCCGTCCGGGCTTGCACCGAGGCTACGGTGGCTATGAGCCAGGGCCGCGTCTGCCGATTCGAACGAGGTGCTTTGGCCTTCTTGCGCCTCTGGGCCGAGACTAGGAAAGGCGTAGAGGTCCACGACGTCAGCGTTACCTACGTCCTCACATTCGGCATGCCAGACGGTGAAGCGGCCTCGCCGGTCTCGGTAGACCGAAACGTAGGCGACGACACCGGCGCGGGACGGGAGCAGTTGCTCAACCGTCCGTCCGCCCGCCAGCTGACTTCGAACCTGGTTCGGTGTGAGATAGCGCATCGCGGGCCTAGGCGAGGGCAGCACGGTCAGCCGCGCGGCGGGCGAGCGGGGCGGTCTTTCCCGGCGTGACCGGATCGGGCTCCCCTGACCCTGATAGGGCCGCGTGGACGAACGGCCGCAGGAGCGCGTCCAGCTTCTCGAAATCGACGAGGAAGGCGTCGTGGCCGAAGGGCGAGTCGAGCTCTACATACGTGCCATTCGGCAGCGCGGCCGCGAGGGTCTGCTGCTCGTGCGGCGGGTAGAGCACGTCCGACGTGATCCCGACAACGACGGCCGGGATCGTGACCCGGTCGAGCCCATCCGCGTCGCGGTCGCGGGCGACGTCGTGGCTGTCCATGGCTTCGGTGAGGCGGACGTAGGTGACGGCGTCGAAGCGCTGGACGAGCTTCTCGCCCTGGTGCTGGAGGTACGACGCAATCTCGAACGTGCCGTCGCCGCGCTGGGTGCGAGCGAAGCGTTTGGCGAAGAGCATGGGGCTGCGGTAGGTCATCATCGCCATCTGGCGGGCGGCGGCGAGGCCCGCGCGGGGCGGGTCGTAGGGCGGGTAGAAGCCGCCGCGCCAACGGGGGTCGGCCGTGATCGCCGAGCGTTGCGCCTCCGAGATGCCGATCTGCCACGCCGTGTGCGCCGCGCCCGCGGCCAGCACCGCGAGGCGCCCGACGAAGGGCTGGCCATCGGGGCCGCCGCCTTCGAACTCGTCTTCCCCGAGTGCGTCCATCGCTGCCCATTCGAGCGCCTGCATGCCGCCCATCGAGCCGCCGAGGACGAGCGCGAGCCGCCGCACGCCGAGGTCGTCCAGCAAGCGCCGCTGCAACCGCACCATGTCACGGATGGTGACGTGCGGGAACGCGCCGCCGTAGGGCTCGCCCGTGACCGGGTTGCGGCTGCGGGGGCCGGTGGTGCCGTAGCACGACCCGAGCGCGTTCGTCGCGATGATGAAGTGGCGCGTGGGGTCGAGGAGCTTGCCCTCGCCGAGGAGGTCGCCCATCCACTCGTCCGCCGCCGCGTGGCCGGTGAGCGCATGGCAAATCAGCACCACGTTGTCGGCGGCGGGGCTCAGCGTCCCCCAGGTCTTGTAGGCGACTTCGGGAGCCTCGAACGTGAAGCCGCCCTCGGTGGTGAACGGCTCCGTGAGCCGGTGGGTGGTGACGCCGTTGTTCATGAGTTGCGAACCGGGGAAACGGGGAGTCGAAGAGACGGAGAGGATGGATCAGGTGGGATGCCGGAGAGCGGGCGTGGCGTGTGAGGCTCCTCCTCACCGTTTCGCCCACTCTCCGGCTTGCCGTCTCACGCGGTGACGAGCAGCGTCTCGAAGGCCTGCGCGAAGTCGGCCGTGAGGTCGTCGATGTGCTCGATGCCGACCGACACGCGGATCAGCTCAGGGCGCACGCCGCTGGCCTGCTGTTCGGCCTTCGAAAGCTGCTGGTGCGTGGTTGATGCCGGGTGGATGACGAGCGTCTTCGCGTCGCCGACATTCGCTAGGTGGCTGGCGAGGTTGAGGCTCTCGATGAACTGCTGCCCGGCCTCCTTGCCGCCGCGGATGCCGAAGTTGAGGACGGCCCCAAAGCCGCGTGGGAGGTACTTCTGCGCCGCCTCGTGGTAGGCGTGCGACTCCAAGCCGGGATACCACACCCACTCGACGGCGTCGTGCGCCTCCAGCCAGCGGGCGAGCGCGAGCGCGTTCTCGGCGTGGCGCTCGGCGCGAAGCGAGAGCGTCTCCAGGCCCTGCAGCAGCAGGAACGCGTTGAACGGCGAGAGCGCCGCCCCGAGGTCGCGCAGCCCCTCCACGCGGGCGCGGATCGCGAAGGCCACGTTGCCGAGGTCGCTCTCCGGGTTGAACACGTCCGTGAAGCGCAGGCCGTGGTAGCCCTCGCTCGGCTCGGTGAAGTTGGGGAAGCGCCCGTTGCGCCAGTCGAAGTTGCCCGAGTCCACGATCACGCCGCCGATGGAGGTGCCGTGCCCGCCGATCCACTTCGTCGCCGAGTGCGTGACGATGTCGACGCCGTGCTCGATGGGGCGGAAGTAGTAGCCGCCCGCGCCGAACGTGTTGTCCACGACCACCGGCACGCCCGCATCGTGCGCGACGGCCACAATGCCCTCGAAGTCGGGCACGTTGAGGCGCGGGTTGCCGAGCGTCTCGAAGAAGACGGCCTTCGTGCGGTCGTCGATCTGCGCGGCGAAGTCGGCAGGGTCGTCGGTCTCGACGAAGCGCGTCTCGATGCCAAGGCGCTTGAGCGCGACCTTCAGGAGGTTGTAGGTGCCGCCGTAGAGCTTGCTGCTAGAAACGATGTTGTCGCCGGCCTCGGCGAGCGTGGTGAACGTGACGAGGTGCGCCGACTGCCCCGACGCCGTAGCAACCGCCGCCGCCCCGCCTTCGAGCGCCGCGATGCGCTGCTCGAAGACGTCGGTCGTCGGGTTCATAATCCGCGTGTAGATGTTGCCGAACTCCTGGAGCCCGAAGAGCCGCGCGGCGTGCCCGGTGTCGTCGAAGGTGTAGGACGTGGTCTGGTAGATCGGGACGGCGCGGCTGTTGGTGGCGCTGTCGGGCTGCTGCCCTGCGTGGAGTTGTAGGGTTTCGAAGCGAAGCGAATCGGGGGTGCTCATAGCGATGGAGACGGGTTGGGGGGAAGTGGACAGCGGGCCGGAGGTGCAGAAACGAGAAAACCCTCCGGGCGGGCGGCCCAGAGGGTTTGCAGATCGGTTCGGTGGCGGGGGTCTTACCCGCCGGATCCACACGCGCCCTCCAGGCCTCTCAGCTTGCAACACATAATCATTCCTTTCATCGCCATGGCGATGGGAGCAGGAGCGATGTGGAAGTCAGCGAGGCGCACGGGCAGCACGAGATGGATATGGCTCCAGAATAGGGCGGCGGACGCGGAAGTTCCACACTCCAAGTGTGGGGTTTGTGTGAACGGGAGCGCTTCTGTGAGTTTCTGGGACGGGAAAGCGGATCGAGCTCCGCGCGTCGGGCTCTCTGCCTTCGGTGAGGGCAACCGCCCTGACAAGCCAGACTCGAACTCCTACAGGGTGGGACCCTACAGCGCGTCAGTCCGGCTTCTTCGGTTGGAGATCAGGATACGTGTGCGTCCAGTTTCCCGACGATGGCATGTCCTCGAACGACTCGAAGTAGTGCACCTTTGGAGCGCGATAGCGATGAGGCTCTCTGGGATAGGGTCCAGAGAAGATTTGGGATTCCTCTAGAACGAAGGAGGTGTCGCTGAGCACACGTCCCCGAATCTCTAGCACATCGAAGATGAGCCCCAGCCAGCTACCAGGTCTGTGCCTAAGAATCTGTAGCGTAAGGGAATCCCCTTCAACCCGGTATGCGCCCCAGTCGAGTATGCCCATGGGGTTGAGTCTGTCCTGATCAAACGTTCCAGCGCCCGATTTATTCAGCATGTCCTCCCCTTGGAGGTAGCGCTCGAACTCATCCTTTGCCTGGCGCAGTGTCCCGAAGTAGAGGGGTCCGAAGCCCGGATAATCTCCAACCGATTGCCCCATGCTTCCGCTCACCGCTGCGGTGCCATCCTTCCAGAGCAGGACTGAGACTATGGTGGTTCCGTGGGTGTAGGGGGTACCTCGATTGTCGTTTTCCTCGTAGTAGTACCCGTCTAGTCTGAGTGCCTCACCTGTGTCACTGAAGCCACGGAAAGTAAACGGTTCATCGACCACGCTAATCCCAGTGCATCCGACGCTGCCAAGACTAAGCGCCACCGCGAGCGCACAGGCGTACCTGCTCAGCGCATACCTCCGTTTGAAGTCTGGCTGTACCAATCGGCCGCCCTCTCTGCTTTCGGCATTCATCTTCCTGCCTTCTACAGCCCCGTTGGCAGCCAGATGTTCTTCACCTGCACGCTCTGGCGGAGGAACGCGCGGCCTTCGCCCTGCTGCGGGTCGAGCCAGTCGCGGGGCTGGCCGTAGCTCACCCACGTTCGCTTCATGTTGGACGCCGAGAGGTGCTCCACGGCG
>JBCDFO010000372.1:0-4791 GCA_039177895.1 Bacteroidota bacterium | reverse complement strand
GCGACGGTGCGCTTCCAGATGAGGTCGTAGAGCTTGCCGTCGAGGCCCGTGAGGCCGAGCTCGCGCTGCGTCTTCATCGCGGTCCCGGCGGGGCGGATGGCCTCGTGCGCCTCCTGCGCGTTGCGGACCTTGCCGCCGTACTGCCGCGGGCTCGGGCTGAGGTAATTCTTGCCGTAGCGCTTCTCGACGGCCGACCGGGCCGCGCCGATGGCCTCGCCGGAGAGCGTCGGGCTGTCGGTACGCATGTAGGTGATGTGGCCCTGCTCGTAGAGCGCCTGTGCGATCTGCATCGTGCGGCGGGCGCTGAGGCCAAGCTTGCGGTTGGCCTCCTGCTGCAGCGTCGAGGTGATGAACGGCGCGGCGGGCTTGCGGCTGCGCTCCTTTGTCTCAACGTCGGTGATGCGCCAGGCGGCGTCCGGCAGCGCCGCAGCCAGGCGGCGGGCGTCGGTCTCCTGGAGGACGAGCACGCCGGTGGTGCCCTCCTTCAGCTTGCCCGTGTTCTCATCGAAGTCCTTGCCCGAGGCCAGCCGCTCCTCGCCGAGGTGCGTCATCTGCGCCTCGAAGTTCTGCCCGGCTTGGGCGAGCGTAGCCTTCAGGTCCCAGTACCCGGCGGGGATGAAGTCGAGGCGCTCCTGCTCGCGCCCCACGAGCATGCGCACGGCGACGGACTGCACGCGGCCCGCGGAGAGCTTCGGGCGGATTTTCTTCCAGAGGAGCGGCGAGATCGTGTAGCCCACGAGCCGGTCCAGAATGCGGCGCGTCTCCTGCGCGTCCACGAGGCGGAGGTCGATGTCGCGCGTGTCCTCCACGGCGCGCTCGATGGCCTCGCGGGTGATCTCGTGGAAGACCATCCGGCGCACGGGCACCTTCGGGTTGAGGACCTGCAGGAGGTGCCAGCCGATGGACTCGCCCTCGCGGTCCTCGTCCGTTGCGACGTAGAGTTCGTCTGCGTCCTTGAGCGCCTTCTTGAGCGCCGTCACCACCTTCTTCTTCTCCGGCGGGACGATGTAGAGCGGCGTGAAGCCGTCGTTCACGTTCACGCCGAGGCGGCTCCACTTCTCCTTCTTAACCGACTCCGGGATCTCCTTCGCCGACGACGGCAGGTCGCGCACGTGCCCCATGCACGCCTCGATCTGGTAGGCGTCGGCCGGGAGAAACTTGCTGATGGTGCGGGCCTTGGTGGGCGATTCGACAACGACGAGGCGCTTCATAGAGAGGGGCAGCAATGAGAGTGTGCGGCGGGCCAGAGACGTTCGGGCGGCCCGCTCATCCTACGCGCGCCGGGTGCCAGCGGTGGGTCATCGGCATCGTGCGTCGGACGCCCGGGCCTGTAAATCATGCAGCGGAGGCAGGGCGCGTCTCACGCGAGCCGCCGTGGGGCGTTCCCGGATCCGAGCGGTTCACGAGGAAGCTTAACGTCGCTATCCTTTCGCGCTCGCCCTATCCCCGCACGTGCTCCCGCTGATGGACCGCGCTCGCATCCAGGCCGTCGCCGACCGCTACGCCGCCTTTCCGAACGTCCGTGCCGTGGCCCTCGGCGGCTCGCTCGCGACGGGGGCCGCCGGACCGGACGCCGACGCCGATCTCTGTGTCTACGCCGATCCGCCGCTCTCGCTTGATGAGCGCCGGTCGGTCGTGCCGGAGGACGCGCGCCACGCCGAAGTCGGCAACACGTTCTTCGAGGCCGGGGACGAGTGGACGGACGCCCACCGCCATCGCTTTGACGCGATGTTTCGCGCACCTTCCTGGATCCAGGACCAACTCGACTGGGTGCTCGTGCGCCACGAGGCTTCGGCAGGCTACTCGACCTGCTTCTAGCACAACATCCGCGCCTCGGCGGTGCTCTTCGACCGCGACGGGTGGTACGCAGCCCTCCACGAACGCGCGCAGCCGCCCTATCCCGAACCGCTCCGTCGGGCCATCATCGCGAAGAACCACCCGCTGCTCCGCACCACGACAGCGTCGTTTCGCTATCAACTCGCCCGCGCCATTGAGCGGGACGACCTCGTGAGCATAAACCACCGCACGGCGGCGCTGCTCGCCAGTCTGTTCGACGTGCTGTTCGCGCTCAACCGCGAACCGCATCCGGGCGAAAAGCGGCTCCTTACCCACGCGGCCAGACTGCCGCTGCTACCCGAGCGCTTCGTCGCGTCGGTGCGGGCCGTCTGTGCAGCGTCGGCGGCCGGGCGACTCGCTGCTGTGGACGCCTTACTCGACGCCCTCGACGCAGTGCTTGTCCGCGAGGGCTTGCTGGACCGGACATAGAACAAGCCCGAATGTCGGATCTTGCGCATGGTCTGCTCCCGACACCATGCGCCTTTCATTTCTCGCCACGCCACTGCTCCGGTCCGCCGTGCTACCCCTGGGAGCGACCGGGGTGATCTATGGGAGTTGGGCGGGCCGCATTCCCGAGATTCAGGTCCAGACGGGGCTGAGTGAGGGAGCCCTCGGGACGGCGTTGCTGGGGATGGCGCTGGGACTTGTCGTGGGTGCCAGCGCTGCGGGAACGTTGACGGCGAAGCACGGCGCGCATCGCGTCACGCTGCTCGGCTTCGCGCTGCTCGGCGCGATCCAGGCAGGGCCCGGGCTCGCCACAGGCTTCGCCACCCTTGCGGCTGCCTTCGTCGTCATTGGGCTTGCCAGCGGCATCACCGATGTGGCGATGAATGCCTGGGCGACGGACGTCGAGGCCCATGTCGGGCGGCCCATCCTCGGGGCCTGCCATGGGGTCTTCAGCCTCGGGGGCATGGCGGGAGCGGGGCTCGCAGCCGGTGCCGCAGCGCTTGGCCTTGGCCTGGCGGTTCACTTTGCTGTGACCGGTGTCGTGGTGTCCGGCCTCGTGCTTGCGCAAGGGATGGGCGTTCAGCGCCAGCGCACCGAGGTGGAGGCGGCAGCACGGTCACCCGAATCGGCACAGGGCCCGCGCTTCACGTGGCCGCGGGGGCCGGTGGTCGGGCTGGCCGCGCTGGCCTTCTGCGGGATGATCGTGGAGGGCGCGATGGGCGACTGGAGCGCGCTCTTGCTCCGTGAGGTGCACGGCGCGAGCACGAGCGCGGCGGCGCTGGGCTTCGGCGTGTTCATGGGCTGCATGGCCGCGGGGCGGTTCGCTGCGGACGCGCTCACGGCTCGCTTCGGCGACCGGCAGCTCGTGCGCAGCGGGACCGCCCTCGGTGCGGCGGGGTTGGCACTCTGCGTGACGGCCCCGACCCTACCGCTGGCCGTCGCGGGGTTCGCGGCCGTCGGACTCGGCTTCGCAGGCGTCGTGCCGTCGCTGTTCCGCGCAGCGACGCGTGTACCGGGGCTCGCAGGCGGCGTCGGCATCGCGGCAGTGACGAGCGTGGGCTATACCGGCTTCATGATTGGGCCGCCGCTGCTCGGCTACGTCGCGGAGGCGACAAGCCTGCGGGCCTCGTTCGGCGTGCTCGTGGTCACGGCTCTGACGATGGCGCTCGCGACCGGCTGGGCGTTCCGTCGGGCCGCCGCGCGCGAAGCCGAGGCGACGCCTGCCGTCTGAGCCTGCGTCGATGTCGTCTCAGTCGCCCTCGACCTCGAACACCCGCGCCTCCTCGCGCTGCAGCGCGTCGATCACCCGCGCGATGTGCTCGGTCTCGTCGACGCCGAGTTCGGCGATGCCCTGGCGGATGTCGTCGCGGCTGACGGCGGCGGCGAACGCCTTGTCCTTGAGCTTCTTGCGCACCGACTTGACCTTCATCCCCGCCATCCGCGTCGGGCGCACGAACGCGACCGCCATCACGAATCCGGACAACTCGTCCACAGCAAACAGCGTCTTCGCGAGCAGACTCTCTCGCGGGACGCCTAGGTAGGGTGCATGCCCGAGGATCGCTGTGCGGACTACCTCCGGGTAGCCCAGGCGTTCGAGTTCCGCCACGCCGATCCTCGGGTGGTCGTCCATCGTTGGGTGGCGCTCGTAGTCGAGATCATGCAGGAGCCCCGTGATGCGCCACGTCTCGACATCGACGTCCTCGCCCTGCGCCGCGAAGTGCTCTGCGTAGCGCGCCATGCTCGCGGCGACGGCGAGGCCGTGGCGACGCAGGCTCGCGGTGCGTGTCCAGTCGAAGAAGAGCGCTTCGGCGTCAGCGTAGGTAGGCATACTCGAAGACCTGGATGGGAGAGCGGAGGCCAAAGTACCACCGCGCTCCCCAGGCGATCCCGCGCTCTCCACCTCCGCGCGCCCGTGCCTCAGGCGAGGATGCGCTCGATCTGTGCGCGGTGCGCGAGGTCGTGCGCGGCGTAGATCCGCACCATCGCTGCGACCGACTCCTCGCCGCGCTCACCGTGGACGCCCACGCGCTGCAGGTCGGCTTCCGTCGCCTGCTTGACGAGCACGAGGTTGGCCATTCGCAGCGCTCGAAACACCTCGACGGAGGGTCCTAGGAGGCGTTGGCCGTAGCCGAGGCGCACGGCCCAGAGGTCCTGGTCGTAGCCCTCGAGCGGCGGGCGCTCCTCAGCGAGCGTGCGGCGCAGCCGGTAGCTCCACACGATCTCGGAGTCCGCGAGGTGGTGCAGCACCTCCACAGCCGACCAGCGCCCCGGGCCCTCTGGCTCACGCAGCCGCGCTTCGGCCGTGACCTCCACGATGTCGGCGCACCACTGCGGCATGGCACGCAACACGTCGAGTGGGTCGGCGTCGCCGAGGAGGGCGAGGAGCGAGGCCCGGTAGGCCGCGATGGCCTCAGGGCCGCTGTCACCGGGAAGACTGAGGGGCGTCATCGGATCAGGAGGCGTGGGCCGGGGGATACTTCGCGAGCAGGTGTGCCGGACGGATGGGGC
>JBCDFO010000371.1:0-4800 GCA_039177895.1 Bacteroidota bacterium | reverse complement strand
TCGCCACCGCCACGCGCGCAAGCCGTGCGCGACGAACGTGACGACGACCAGCGGGGCTAGCCACCCATAGTCGGCCGTGCGAAACGCCTCGCCGATCATGCTGAAGTCGACCCCTCGCAGCGCGACGTAGAGCAGCCCGCCCCCCATCGAGAGGCTCCCGCCAAACGTCAGGGCAGTTTTCCAACGAGACGACATGGAGGTGGAGGCGGGGAGTCGGAGAAACGAGGAATCGGAGAGACGGGGAGGCGAATTCGTTTGCGGCCAGCCTCAGCGCTGGCTTGCTTCAATGACCAATGACCAATGACCAATGACCAATGACCAATGACCAATGACCAATGACCAACAGCTAGGACCGCAGGTCAATCACCTCGGCACCGCGCGGGACGGCAAACGTGAAGCGCGTAGCGTCGAGGCGGGGGTTGAGGCGAATGTCGGCGAGCGCGATGGTGAGGTTCTGGCCGAGGCTCGACACCTCCACCCGCGTCGGGACGCCGTCCGAGGCGCGCACGTAAAGCGTCGCGGCCTCGACCTCGTCGCCGGGCTCCTTCGGGGTCAGCGCGAGTACGTCGGTCAGGACGCCGTTCCAGGTCGTGCGCTCCAGCACCTCGATGTCGAAGCGCTCTGGATAGCGTAGGAAAAGCTCGCCGGGCGAGAAAAACGCAGGATCATCCGCCACGCGGCTGATGAGCACTGTGTTGTCGGCCTCCGTGTACGACCACGCCGTCTCCCCGTTGCTCACGATGGTCTGGCCGGGCAGCTCGACGCGAAAGCGGTCGCCCTGCACCCAGAGCGTGCCCTGAAGCGTCGCTCCGCCGATCTCCTGCGAAAACGAGGCGCGGACGGCGCGGAGCGTCTGGTACGTCGCATCGATCTTGGCGAGGACCGCGTCGGCGTCTGGAGCTGTGGTCGGTTGCGCTACGAGCGGTGCGGCCAGAAACAGGAAGGAGAGAAGGGCGACGAAGCGCATACAGGTGCTGGTTGAGGCAGGGGAGTCGGAAGATCCGCCCGACAAACACGCGAGCGCCCCGCCGGATTGTACCAGACGGGGCGTTCGCGATGAATTCGCTAGCGCGATGGGCGCGGGCCTACTTGACCTCGATGCGGCGCGGCTTGCGCTCCTCGGCCTTCGGTAGCGTCACCGTCAGTACGCCGTTCTCGAACGACGCGTCGATGCCCTCAGCGTTGACGGCGTTGCCGACGCGGAAGGAACGGAAGAACTTGCCGTAGCTCCGCTCGATGCGGTGGAACTGATGGCCGCTCTCCTCGCTGGCGAACTGGCGCTCGCCGCTGATCTTGAGCGTGCCCTCGTCCAGCGTGATCGCGAGCGTGTCCTTGTCGATGCCGGGGAGGTCGAGCGCGAGCACAAACGCGTCCTCGTTTTCGGCGAGGTCGGCGCGCGGGGTCCAGACAGCTGACTCAGCCTCGCTGTCGCTGGCGCGGCGGTTGGGGTAGAAGTCCTCGAAGAGGCGGTTCATCTCACGGCGGAGGCTGTCGAACTCGCGGCCGGTGGAGAGACGGATCAGGTTGCTCATGGCTTACCTTCGTTGGTGTGGTGTGATACGGGTTGCATGCAGGTCCCAATGCAAAGGTCAGCAGTGATACCCTGCGTTCTACTTCAGATTCGACTCCTTTCACTGCGAAGCCCGTGCCGACGAATCGGTCTTGCCAAAATGGCAGCCGTAACCTAACCTCGTTAAATCGTATGGTTCATCGTGTCGTGTCGGGCGGACAAACCGGCGTAGACCGCGCGGCGCTGGATGCCGCGATGGCAGTTGGGCTGCCCGTGGGCGGCTGGTGCCCGGCTGGCCGGCGTGCCGAGGACGGGCCTATCGATACGCGCTATCCGCTTCGCGAGACCGAGGCGGTGGGCTACCGGATGCGCACCCGCTTCAACGCACGCGATAGCGACGGCACCCTGATCGTCGCTCCCGCTGAGCTGACGGGCGGGACAGCCTACACGGTGGCCTGCGCCGAGCGGTTTGAGCGCCCGTGCCACCATCTCGTCGTAGATGCCGCGAGCCAGTCCGACGCGCATCCAGACTTGGATGCGGTAGCCGAGTGGTTGCGCGCGCATCAGATTCGCGTCCTCAACGTCGCTGGGCCGCGCGAGAGCACCGTGCCGGGCATCTACGCGTCGGCCCGCACTGTTCTCGGTGCGCTGTTCGTGCGCGTCCTTGCGGAGACGAAACCGTAGGCTCGGTTCGCGCAAACACACACGCTATGTCCTGCGAATCCTCTCGTGCGGGATCGGCACCCGCGATTGATGTCCACCTGCGGGGCGGCGTGTAAGCCGAATTCTGTACCGAGGTCTTGGCGGAGCGCCTCGGCGACCGTCATCTATCTGCGACGCCCGTCGCCGGACGCCTGTAGCAGCCTACCCGCCACGCCGTACCTGAGGGCACTCCCGCGAGCCGCGGTCGGAGCGTGACTGTTTGGCCTTGCACCCCGTGAGGTTTGCCTAGCCGCCCCCGTCGCCGAGGACGCTGGTGGGCGCTTACCCCACCGTTTCACCCATCACCTGTGTCCCGCCGAAGCGGGACCATCGGCTGGTCTGTTCTCTGTTGCACGTGCTGTCGGGCCCGCCCCGGAGGACGATCCTGCCTTCCTGTTAGGAAGCACGGTGCTCTGCGGTGTTCGGACTTTCCTCCCCAGCGTCGCGTGGCCCCGAAGGGCTTCGGCTCGCTGAGGCGACGGTCCCGCCGCCCCGCAGGTGGACATCAAAAAACGGGAGACGCCCACTACGAGCACCTCCCGTCGTTCGTTTCGCTGGGCGCGTGGGCTCAGAAGTCCATCGTGGCAACGGTCTCCTCAAAGAGCGCGTCGTCTACGATGATGCGGCCGGTGTGCTCGCAGGGGATAATGCGGTTGCGCTGACGGATCTCGACCTGGCGCTGCGGCGGCACCTGGAAGCCACCAGCGGCACCGCGCTCGAGCGGCACAACAGCGCGCCCGTCGCGGAGGCGGCCCCGCAGGCGCTCGTAGGCTTGGAGGTAGCGGCCCTCGATGGCCTCCTTCGCAGCGTCGCGCTTCGTCTGGAAGCCTTCCTGTTCCTTCTTCGTGTCGGTCACGACCTGCTCCAGTTCGCCCTGCTTCTCCTTCAGGATCGACTCGAGCTCGGCCAGGCGCTCCTCGGCCTCGCCGATAGCGACTTTGTCTTGCTCGATGGAGACGGTGAGCTCTTCGGTCTCGAGGTGCGCGGCGGTGATGCGCTGGCGCTGCGCCTCGACCTCCTTCGTGAGGGCGTCGTACTCGCGGTTGTTGCGCACCTGGAGCTGCTGCTCCTCGTACTTCTTGATCATCCCCTCGCTCTCCACCACGTCGAGCGCGAGCTTTTTCTGGCGGGCCTCGCCCTCCTGGATCTCCCGCTTCGCCTTCTCGATGCGCGTGGCGAGGCCAGCACGCTCGTCTTCGAGATCGCGGATCTCTTCGGGCAGGTCGCCGCGCAGCTTCTCGATCTGGTCGATGCGGCTGTCGATGTACTGGAGGCGGATGAGGGCTTTGAGCTGGTCGAGGATGGTGCTCGTCGTCTCGGTCGCGGGCATGCGGATGCGGGTTGGTCGGGGTACAGGCGGCGGATGCAGCACGGTTTCACGCAGCACCGCCCTGCTTGATTCGCGAAGGACACGCGAAGGCGTGTGGCCGAACGCGCTCTGAAAATGTTCCAGATTTGACTTGACGGAGGGCAGATAGGCCAACACCTCCAATGACCAATGACCAATGACCAATGACCAATGACCGACTGCTCACTCGTCGCTGTAGATCTGCACCGTCACGTTGCCCTCCGCATCGATATAGCCCCGATACATCCCTGGCGTGTTGAATGGCATCGCAACGGTCCCGTCGGCCCCGAGCGTGATCACACCGCCGGTACCGCCGGACGCCGTCAGGGTCTCATGGATGACAGCATCGGCGGCATCCGTCAACGGCTCGTCGAGGTAGCGCATCCGCGCCGCGATGTCGAAAGCCGTCACGTTGCGGATGAAGTACTCCCCATGGCCGGTCGAGGAGACGCCAACTGTGGCGTCGGCATAGGTCCCGGCTCCGATGATCGGGGAGTCGCCGATGCGGCCGTAGCGCTTCGCCGTCATACCGCCCGTTGAGGTGCCCGCTGCCAAATTGCCAGTTTGGTCGAGCGCGACTGCACCAACGGTGCCGGTCATCTGCCATGGATTGGGGTGTTCGAGTTGCCACTCGGGTACGGCTTGCTCCGGTGCCGCGCCTTGCTCGGAGCGTTGTTGCTCGCGTTGGCGCTGCAAGACACGGTCGAGGGCTTCACGGCGTGCATCGGTGTGGAAATATTGGTTGGGCACGAACTCCAGGCCGCTCAACAGCGCGAACTCCTCGGCCCCCTCACCGGACAGGAGCACGTGCGGCGAGCCTGTCATCACCTTCTGCGCCAACAAAATCGGATTCTTGACATGCCGCACGCCTGAGACAGCCCCGGCCTCGCCCGTTGCCCCGTCCATAATGGACGCGTCGAGTTCAGCATAGCCATCGGCGGTAAAGACAGCCCCGCGCCCTGCGTTGAAGTGCGGGCTGTCCTCGAGCACCGTGATTGTTGTCGTCACGGCGTCGAGCGCCGACGCGCCCCGCTGGATCTCGGCGTAGCCCGTCTGGAGCGCTGTCGTAAGCGCGGCACGGATGGCGGCTTCGGTGGCGTCGTCCAAGAGGTCACGCCGGATCGTGCCCGCGCCGCCGTGGATGACGAGGACGGCCTGCGGAGCGTCGGGTACGGGAGTGGGCTGAGCGTGCACGAGGAGTGGCAGAAGGAGAAGGGGCAGAAGGAAGCGCATGGCGGGG
>JBCDFO010000370.1:0-4821 GCA_039177895.1 Bacteroidota bacterium | reverse complement strand
TCCTCGAACGGATCGTGGGACACGTGGTGTCGAACGCCATCAAGTTCACCGACGAGGGCGGCGTCAGCCTCACCCTCGACTCCGATGCGGAGCACGTCTACGTGCGGGTGACGGACACGGGGAGCGGGATGCCTCCAGAGCGGCTGGGGCACGTGCAGGAGGCGTTCACGCAGCAGTCGTCGGGCCATGCGCGGTCGCATGAAGGCGTCGGTCTGGGACTCTACATCGTCGCCGCGCTGACGGAGCGCATGAGCGGGCAACTGCATATCGAGAGCGAGGTAGGCCGCGGAACGACTGTCTCGGTGTCGGTGCCTCGCTTCGACCGCCGAGGGCGCACGCGCGAGCAGCCTCGCTCGTCAGCGGTATCCGCGATAGCGCGAGGGGTCCGCTTGCTCTGCGTGCAGCTGGACGAGCACCGCGACACGGCGTTCGCGGACCGGTTGCGGAAGTGGGCTGAGGTGTACGTCGCGCCGTCGTTGCGCACGGCGGTTTCGGCGGCACGGCTGGCTCCGTACGACGCGGTCCTGGTACAGACGAGGCAGCCAGCCCGGGCGCTCGCGGTCCAGGAGGCCATCCGCGCCGTCCCTGGCTACGAGCACATTCGCTGCATCCTGATCGCGGAGACAGATCGCGTCGAGACAGCGGCTCCGCTCTTCGCTGTCCTCGATCCCGACACGAGCAGTGACACCGTGGCAAGCACGATTGCGCGGGCTACCGATCCGCTTGCGCTGCTGCACACGGCCGACGTCTCAGAAGCGGAGGCGTAGCCCCAGGCTGGGCTCGAAGCGGCGCTCCACGATGTACGAGGTTGGGTCGGCAGGGCTCCGCTCAGGCAGGGCGGCGAAGCCGTAGCGCGAGCGCATGCTCACGAGCAGACGCGGCGAGATGGGGTAGTCCACATCGAACACGAGCATCGTGAGGTCGGCGTCGAAGCCCTCGAAGAAGCTGCTGAGGCGGTTGAGCCCGCCGCGCTCGAAGGCGAAGCGGAACCGCAGGCCGCGCTCGGTGCCGTAGGCTGCGTGCAGGCGGTGGTGCCCCACGCGCTGCCCGTCGACCGGCAGCCGTGCGGTCTGGGCCAGCACGAAGCTCTCGCCCAGCCGCACGTCGAAGGCAAAGAGCAGCCCCCAGCCAGCCTCGATGGCGTCGGCGGCTGCCCCGGCTGGTCGTCGCGGATCGCCGGGCTCCTGGAAGAACGAATCGGCCTGGATGATGCGGTTGGTGCCGCGCTGCACCGGATAGAAGGCATCGAACGGCGTGACGGGAACGCCGTCGTCGAAGGCGAACACGCCCACCCGAGCGTGGGCATCGATCAGGTCCACGAACCGAACCGCCGTCGCGTCGAACCCTACCTCCGCCGAGACCCCGCCCTCGCCACCCAGCCCTTGCTGGTACGCCCCGCTGGCGTACGGGCCGACGGCGAGCGCGTCGCCCCAGAGCGGCACCTGCAGCGTGGCCCCGGCCGCGAACGGGCGGTCGAGGCTGTCGCCCCGGCTGGCGTCGAGGGCGAGGTCGTACGCGCCCTCCAGCGTCAGACGTATCCCTTGCAGGCGGCTCGTGCTACGTCCCAGCGGTTCGAGCACGAGCGCCCCGCCCACGAGCCCGTCCAGCCGCAGGTCTTCCAGAAACCCCTGCACCGTCACGCCCCCGAGGCGCGCCGCTACCTCCGCGCCCACCGTACGCTCCTCCCACGCAGCCGTTGTGCCGAAGCCATCAACGAGCAACCCGCTGCCCAGCCGCAGGCGCTCCAGCGGGCCGAGCCGGACGTAAAGCGGCGACGTGGGGGTGGGGCTGAGCCGGAGGTAGAGCAGGCGGCGGGCGAGGTCGTAGAGTTCGTCGTAGTCCTCCTCGTAGGCACTGCCGATGCCCGTGCGGCCCGGAATCTCCAGACCTAAGCCGAGCCGGCCCGCTTCGAGCCGCGCTTCGACGCCGCCGAAAAGCCGCCACCGGTCGTCGATGTACGAGGGGCCGCCGCGCAGCATGACCTCGTTGCGGTTTACCTGGGCGAAGCCGGTGCGCGCAGGCGCTTCGAGCGGATCGAGGGCGTGACCGAACGTGAGGGGCTGCGCAGCCGTCCCCGGACTGAGGACGCAGGCCGTGAGGGCGAGGACAGCGAGGACGCCGAGAAGGGCAGCGGGGCGCATGGCAGGACGACGGTGAGGCCGCAAGCTACGGATGCCCCGCCGCGCGTATTCTCTTCCCGCCAGCAATCCAGCCACGCCTGTGCCCATGCCCACGATCTACACTGCCGACGTCCTCGACGCGCACCCCGGGTGGGCGGCCGCCGAACCGATCTTCGCCGACTTCGGGGGTAACCTGGCCTTCCACGGCTCCATCGAAACGGTGAAGGTGTTTGAGGACAACTTGCTCGTGAAACGAATGCTCGCGACGGCAGGCAACGGCCGGATCCTCGTGGTCGACGGCGGCGGCTCCAGGCGTTGCGCGCTCTGCGGGGGCAACGTCGCGGCGCTGGCCCAGGAGAACGGCTGGGCCGGGCTCGTGATCTACGGCTCGATCCGCGACCACCACGAGATCGCCGAGGTGGAGATCGGGCTGAAGGCGCTCGGGACGCACCCGCGCAAGACCATCAAGCGCGGCGAGGGGCAGTCGAGCATTCCCGTCACGTTCGCGGGCGTGACGTTCTCCCCCCGCGACTACCTCGTGGCCGACGGCGACGGCATCGTCGTCGGACCGCACGCGCCGCGGATTTGATACCGAGTCCGCAAGCACTCTTCCGGATCGGCACCCTTCCAATCGACCACCCCCGGCCCCTCCTGTCCAGGAGGGGAGCTTCCCCCAAGGGCAGTTCTGGCACAGAGCAACCGAATTTGGGGTGAGGGCCGATTTTCGGCTCCCACAGAGCATGAGAAAAGTCCCCAAATGGCTTGACGCGACACGGGTAGGACCGCAGCTTCCAACAGCCAACAGCCAACAGCCAACAGCCAACAGCCAACAGCCAACAGCCAACAGCCAACAGCCCCTACAGCACCTCCTCCGCGAGGTAGTCCGCGATGCGGAAAGCATGCGCGGCGATGGTAAGCGTCGGGTTGGTCGCGCCCGAGGACGGGAAGAAGCTCGCGTCGGCGATGAAGAGGTTCGCCATGTCGTGCGTGCGCCCGTAGACATCCACGACGCTCTCAGCAGGGTCGGTGCCCATGCGGCACGTCCCACACTGGTGGTTCACGACGGCAAGCGGCATCGGGACGCGGTAGAACTCGTCGAAGCCGATGGGCCGGAGCGCGGCCTCGAGGCGGTCCATCAGCTTGTTGTGCGCGCCGCGGTTCGTCCAGGTGTAGTGCAGCCGGATGCGGCCGTCGTCCGCGAGATCGACGCGGTTCTCGTAGAGTGGCAGGTCCTCGCCCTGCACCCACCAGTCGACCGAATGCGCGGCGATGCGGTCGTACTCCTCGTCCGTGAACGACCCTGCCGGGAGGTCCTGCTTGATCTGCCAGCCCGCGTGCTTGCCCATCAGGTGGACGTGGCCAAGCGGGATCTGGTCGTAGTCCGAGCCGTCCTTCGCGCCGAAGTAGAAGTCGTTGATGGCGAGCGTCTTCTGGAAGCGCGTCGGGTTGGGCGTCTGGCTCGACACGGTGTAGAACTTCGAGGTGACATGCCGCATGAAGTGCCGCCCGACGCGGCCCGAGCTGTTGGCGAGGCCATCCGGATGCGCGTCGGTCGCCGAGCGGAAGAGCAGCGCGGGCGACTGGATGGCCCCGGCGGCGAGCACGTACACGTCGGCGGTGTAGCGGACTGTCTCGCCGTTTACCTCCACGTCTACTCCGACGACCTCGCTCCCGCTCGCGCTGGTGACGATGCGCGTCGCGAGGGCATCCGTGACGAGGTCCACGTTTTCGTGCGCCGTCGCCGGGATGACCGTGGCTGTCTCGGCGTCCATCTTGAGGTGGAGCATATCCGGGTAGCCGTCGAAGGCTGCGCGGCCCATCGCCCCGAAGACCTCGCGGAGCACGAACGCGCCGCCGCCTGGGTTAGCCTCGCTGAACTTCACGCCCATCGGCAGGTCGAGCGGCTGGAGGCCCTGGCTGCGTAGCCCCTCGGCGACCTCGGCGATGCGCGGATCGTGCGCAATGGCGGGGTGCGGATACGGCCCTGACGCAGGCGGCTCGAACGGGTCGGAGCCGCGGCTGCCATGAACGTGGTAGACGGCCTCGGCGCGGTCGTAATACGGCGCGAGGTCGTCGTAGGTGATCGGCCAGGCGGGGGAGAGGCCGTCCTCGTGCTGCATCGCGGTGAAGTCCTCCGGGCGCAGCCGCAGCAGCGCCGAGCCGTAGACCTTGGTGTTGCCGCCCAGCCAGTAGAACATCTGCGCACGGAAGTCCTCGCCCGTCTCGCCGTCGATCCAATGCTCGTCGGCCTTGTAGCGGCCCTCGACGAAGAGCTTGACCGGGTCCCAGTTGTCGCGCTCGCGCGGCAGCGAGCCCTGGCGGTTGAGCAGGCGGATGGATTTCCCGGTGGGCGCAAGCGCGTGGGCGACCGCGCCGCCGCCGACGCCCGCGCCGATGATGAGAACGTCCGAGTGCGTGGCAGTCATAGCGAGCGGCAGCAAGTGAAGCGGAAGAGGGATACGTAAGATCGGACTGCGGAGGCCGTGCCGTGGCAGGCGGTGTTGTAGGGTCGCTTTGCAAAGCGACCCCTCGGTGCTGCCCCGATACCTCGTGACGCATCAAACGCATACGCCGCGCCAGGACATGATGCCTGGCACGGCGCGTACGGTGGTGGTGTGGGGATCGTCTCAGCCGCTCCAGGGCTCCTGGAAGTCGGCAAAGAGCGTCAGGCCGCCGTCGATGAAGAGGGTCTGGCCTGTGA
>JBCDFO010000369.1:0-4916 GCA_039177895.1 Bacteroidota bacterium | reverse complement strand
ACGTTCACGGGCTCGACCGCGACCGGCCGCAAGATCGGCGAGGTGTGCGGGCGCATGCACAAGCGCTTCTCGTTCGAGATGGGCGGCAAGAACCCCGCCGTCGTGATGGAGGACGCCGACCTCGACCTCGCGCTCGAAGGCATCCTCTGGGGCGCATTCGGCACGACGGGCCAGCGCTGCACCGCCACGAGCCGCCTGATCGTCCACCGTGACGTGCAGGACCAGCTCGTCGGCATGCTGAAGGACCGCGCCGAGGCGCTCGTGCTCGGCTACGGCAACGACGACGACACCGAGATGGGCCCGCTCATCAACCAAGACGCGCTCGACAAGGTGACCAGCTACATGGACATCGCCAAGGACGGCGGCGCGACGCTCGTGACGGGCGGCTCGGCGGCTGAAGGTGAGGGCCTAGACGACGGCTACTTCTTCCAGCCGACGATCTTCACGAACGTCGATCCCGACTCGCGACTCGCGCAGGAGGAGGTCTTCGGCCCCGTCCTCGCCGTCATCACCATCGACTCGTTCGATGAGGCCATCGCAGCGGCCAACAACACGCCCTACGGCCTCTCGTCGGCGGTCTACACGAAGGACGTCGCCCGTGCTTTCCGCGCGCTCCGCGACATCGACGCCGGGATCACCTACATCAACGGCCCGACCATCGGTGCCGAGGCGCACATGCCGTTCGGCGGCGTGAAGGCCACAGGCAACGGCCACCGCGAAGGCGGCTGGGAGGTCTTTGAGTTCTACACGGAGACGAAGACCTGCTACATCGACTTCTCGGGCACCCTCCAGCGCGCTCAGATCGACAACTACGACGACTGAGGCCGTTGCCGGACGAGCAGCAGGCGCATTCCGTGCGACAGACGCTACTTACCGGGCTAGCGTCATCCGCACCGTCTGCTGCTCGCCCTCGGTCTCGACTTGTGCAACGTAAACGCCGCTGGGCCAACCGCGTGCATCGATCTCGATGGCGTGGGTACGTGCTTGGGTAGCGGGTCGCGTCGTCTCGTAGACCATTCGGCCGAGCAGGTCGTAGACCCGCAGCGTCACGGTACTCGGCGTCGGAAGCGTGTAGCGGACCGTGGTGCGCGACGAGAACGGGTTCGGTGCCATGGGGAGCACTTCGAACTGCTCCAGGATGCCATTGGGGTCATCAGTAGCAACGTCGGTGCTTAGCCTGGAGGCGAGTTCGCGGGCAGGCACATTGAGTGTGAAGCCGTCAGAGAAGGTGACGAGAGCGGGCTCGCCGTTCGGGTTGAAAGCGACATAGGTGCGTACGTCTTCGTCGTCGCGGAAGACGGCGGCGGTAGGCGTGTCGGCGGTGACGGTGGTGTCGACCTGCCCCATCGCGTCGAGGTTGTAGAGCCAGTGCAGCGTGTGTGCACGCGACTCGCCGCCCTCGGGCTCATAGTCCGGATCGGCAAGGTAGAAGTCGAGCGCGCGGTCGGGCTCGCTGAAGGCGAGGTAGTTCCAGAGGATATCCTTCCAGATGACAGGCTGGCTCCCACGCGAGGCCACGACGGCGTCGTAGTTGCGCCTGACGAAGTCGGGGTGGCGACCGAGGTAGAGCGAGCCGCCGGTGAGCGGCAGGATGTTGATGCCGTGGATGAACTCGGGCTCGGTTCCGAAGAACGTCGTGTGCGCCCCCTTGCCGCCCCACACGATGCCGAGCGCGACTTGCGCATACGCCTCAGGGAAGACCGCGTCGTTCACGTCGAACCAGTATTCCTCGATGGCCGAGGCCTCAGTGGCGTAGAGGTAGATGCCGAGGTCGCGGATGTCTTGCTGGCCGGTTAATGCGCCCCAGAGCACCGTCGCGGCGGCGAACTGCATCGACTCCGAGCTCGACTCCTGGTTGTTGCCGTCGGGGAAGTCGCCGTGGCCGGACGCCCAGCCGTGGCCCGCATAGGCATCGAACGAGCGGAGAAACGGGAACTGCGTGTTGCTGCGGTCCCAGTTGGCGGCGTCGCGGATGAGCAGGTTGACCATCCCGCCCCAGTTCTCCGGCAAGGCCCACTCGGGGTCATACTGCGCGACCGTCGCGGCGGCCATAATCGAGTAGCCCGCATGGAAGTGATGGTCGTTGATCTGCGTGTCCGACCCGAAGCTCGCTGGGTAGCCCGTGAGCACGTCCCACGTCGCGTTGTAGAAATACTGCTGCGCGCCGCCCGCAGTGAACCAGTCCTGCAGCCGCGTCTTGATCTGATCGAGGAAATAGTCGCGCTCGGTCGCGAGCCCGAGTTGGTACGCGATGTGGACGAGGCGGGCGAAGCGACCCAGCGCTTTGCCGCCGAAATAGGTGTCGTTAATCGGCAGCGTCTCGCGGGCCGTCTCCTCGACAAAGCTCTGCAGCGTGGCGCGGTCGTAGGCTCCCCGGTCCGGCAGCGAGGGCAGCACACCATCGAACGGGAGGTCGGTGACAAAGGAGTTGCCTTCGAGCAGCCGCATCGTGCCGCGCGGCGATTCGTAGGTGAGGCCGGTCGTCGGCGTCTCGGTGTGGAGCCACTGGTGACGGTAGAGCGCCGTGAGCGTTTCGTTGCGCAGGCCGGGGTTGCTCTCCTTCTCCTCGGTGGTATACGCGTAGCTCGTCCGCAGGCGAGCCGTGGCCTCGTCGTAGGTCCACGACACGCGGCTGTCGGTGACGAAGGCGTAAGCGCGGACGCGGAAGCGCGAGAACGTACCCGGCGTCGTATCGGGCAACAGCGCGACGGAAAAGTAGTCGGCCCCGTTCAGATCCGACGTGAGTACACCTGTTCCGGTCCAGTCAGAGCCCGTCGGGCCGAAGATGCCGTAGTGGCGGCCATCCACGGTGACGCCGAGCACGTTGCCGTCGTCCAGCCATACCGCCGGGGTGCCCGCAAAGGCGATGCGTGCGTCGCCGCCGGTGCGCTCGAAGAAGACGAAGGGCAGCCCGTGCCCGAGCGTGGCTTCCAGCGTGTTCTCGCCGTCGTCCCACCGAGCGGTCACCGTCCAGTCGCCGTAGCCCTTCACGGTCGTCTCGCTCGCCGCAAGGCCCTCAACGCCAACAGTGAGTTGCGGGCTGTAGGGAAAAAAGTAGTCGTTCGCGGCGAGGACGGCGTTGGGCTCGTAGCCCATCTGCAGGCCCTCACTCAGCGCGCGGGCCGAGAGCGGGTGCGCGAGAATCGGCCCCGAGAACGGGCTCTCGAAGAACGGGAAGAGCAGACTGCTCCAGAAGTCGTTGGTCTGAACAGGCTGGTCGAACCCGTCGGCGACGAGCGGGAAGACGTTGCGCCCCGCGGCGTCCTGCGGCCCCACCGTACCGCCCGGCTGCGTGGTCGTGTAGCTCCCCTGCCCCACCGGCTGCTGCTGCGCCGACGCTGCCGGGCCGCGTATCCCAAGCGAGAAGAGAACGGCGGCTAGGAATACAGGGACACGGCGCAACATGAGCAAAACAGTTGGAGAGTAGGAACCGCCCTACTGCGAGGCGACGACCTTGTTCGCCTGGCCGTTTCCATCGTGCATTGCTCAGCGCGCGGTGTCTCGTGCTACCCACCAACGCAAACGCTCCTGGTGCTACAGGGAGCACAACCTTGGGCAGTGCCTCATGCGCCGCATCCTCGACCCCCGGGCTTGCAAGACGTGACGCGGTGGCAGCTCACCACCCAGGACGCGCACGCCTTCTGCGAGTAGGTTGGCTTCGAGCGCGTCCCCTTCCTCGATCGCTTCATGGCTGTCCTCAAGCTGGACAGGTGAAATAGCAGTTTATACTCAGCCATGAAGGACTGAGGGCGATAAGACAGCACGAAACGAAAGTAGTGCTGGCGTTCGGACGAGCCGCTAATACCCGAGCAAGCTGTTGGCCTGCAGCGGTGAATTATACCGACCGTGCTATGGTTCTAGACGTTTGAGGAACGAACGACTAGCCCATCCATGGCGAGGAGTTCCGGCCACATGGTCCTCGTATTCGACATAGCACCATCCATCCTGATCTCGAATCAGCTTGACGGTCTGATTCGAACTCATCGTCGTGATGATGTGAGACTCCTCAGAAGGCTCTGTGCGCAGGTTGAGCCTGTCTTGGACTACCATGATGACTGGCTCTTCCATCTCGCTCAACTGATGAAAACCCCTCTCGTAGATCATCTCGACCCTGTCTCCCAGCCTACTAATGTCTGCGGAGGACGATTGTAGCGAGCTGTAATGCAAGCTCAGTGTGAGAACCATCATCAAGACTGTGTTGATGTCAAGGGCAGCGCCAGCTTGCTGAAGCGCTAAGACCGCCCACGTCCAGAGGAAGGTGAAATAACCCTCAACGTCGTCTTCATCCGGATTAGACGCATCTATGGCCCTCTCCACAGCGGGCTCAAACTGGCTCTGAAGAGCGGCTGAAACGGCTCCGAAATCAACCGCACCAAGGGAAGCTTTGATAGACGAAGAAAGCGCAAGCGATAACTCTGAGATCCTATCGAGGTCGAAAGGCGGAGGAGCAGCGAGCACGCTCAGGTCGGGTACGAACCCTGTTCTCAGAGGCCCGAGCGCTTCATGTATGCCCATCTGACGCTGGGCTAGCACTTGAGAGGCAGAAGCAAAACTGTCTCGGAACGCCGCGCTATCGAGTGCTCTGTTGATCTCATTCAGTCTGGGAACAGGGATAGCTAAGGGAGCAATGGTCTTCCGGATCTCCTCCATGCGCGACATCATCAAGCCCGATAGGTCACCGAACAACGCCTGGTTTCGTTGAATGACCTCTGACGCCGTGGGGACTAATGCACGCGACATGTCCATCCCAGAAAGATTCGCATCTTGCATTGTGCACTTAGAGCCTATCCGGAAAGGTAGTCGTCGGCGGTGAGCGGGCAGCGCCCCCACACAATCACCGCGCAGGCTAGATGCAAGAGCGCCGCGTAGTTGGCAACGCGCTTCTCCCAGCGCACCAGCAGCCGGCGGAACCGGTT
>JBCDFO010000368.1:0-4918 GCA_039177895.1 Bacteroidota bacterium | reverse complement strand
TATGCGCCTCCTTGCCTCCCTCGTGCTGCTTGCGGCGGTCGTCGCGCTCGTGCTCGGCTGTGCGCGGCTGGCCCCGCCCATCGTGTCCAGCGACGGGACAGCGGACTGCGTGGTACTGCTCCACGGGCTGGGCCGCTCGGCTGCGTCGATGACGCCGATGGCGGACGCGCTGCGGGCGGAGGGCTACCACGTCGTCAACGCGGGCTATCCGTCCACCGAGCACCCCATCGACACACTGGCGGCGCGCTACGTCGCTCCGGCACTGCGTGGTGGCTGCCGACCAGTGGCGTACCCCAACCGTCGCATCCACGTCGTCACCCACTCGATGGGTGGCATCCTCGTGCGGGCGCTCGCGGCACAGGGCGAACTCCCCGACAACCCTGTTCTCTCTGACAACATGGGCCGCGTGGTGATGCTGGCTCCTCCGAACCAGGGCAGCGAGGTCGCGGAGGCGCTCAAAGACTGGTGGCTGTACCAGCGCCTCAACGGCCCGGCGGGCGTCGCGCTCGGCACCACCGAGAGCGTCCCGCTCGCGCTCGGGCCGGTCCCGTTCGAGGCGGGCGTGATCGCGGGCACGCGTAGCCTCGACCCGTGGTTTGGGCTGCTCTTCGACGGACCGCACGACGGCAAAGTCGCCGTGGCGCGGGCGCGCGTCGAGGGCATGGCCGACTTCCGTGCGCTGCCGACGAGCCACCCGTTCATCATGCGCCACCCGGAGGTGATCGCGGAGGTGATCGCGTTCCTGGAGCACGGGCGTTTCCGGTCCACCACGGCCCCGGACACATGAAGGGCGAATGAAGCGCCGGGATCTTCGCTCGCAGCGAATCGTACGAGCGAAAGCGCTTTCCTTCCCACGACCCCTACCTGTTCACCCGCCATGACGCGCTACCACGCCAACCTCGTCGGCTGGGGCATGAGTGTCCCCGACAACGTCCTCACCAACGACGACCTCGCCAAGATCGTAGACACCTCCGACGAGTGGATCCGCTCCCGCTCTGGCATCATCGAGCGCCACATCGTCGAGGAGGGCGAGACGACCAAGACGATGTCGCTCGACGCCTCGCGGAAGGCGCTCAACCGCGCGGGGATGACCCCGCAAGACCTCGACCTGATCCTGATCGCCACGTCGAGCCCCGACGAGTTCATCCCGCCGGTGTCGAGCCGCATCCAGCACGAGTTGGGGGCCGACTGTGGGGCGATGACGCTCATCGTCGGCTGTACGGGCTTTCTCTACGCGATGGTCACCGCCGAGCAGTTCATCGCCACGGGCGCGGCCACGAACGTGCTGGTGGTCGGCGTCGAGACGATCTCGCGCAACCTCGACTGGTCGGACCGGACGACCTGCGTGCTCTTCGGCGACGGCGCGGGCGCGGTCATCCTGCAAGCCACCGAGGCACCGTGCGGCATCCAGAGTCATCTCCTCGGCTCGGACGGCGCAGGCGCGGACCATCTCATGGCCCCCGGCGTCGGCGCGCGCACCACCATGACGACGGGTATGATCGAGCGCGGCGAGCACTTCCTGCGCATGAACGGCCGCGAGGTCTTCAAGTTTGCGACCGGCAAGATGGTCGAGTCGCTCGCGCAGGTGATGGGCGAGGCGAACGTGAGCGCTGACGACATCGACCTCTTCATCCCGCACCAGGCCAACCGCCGCATCATCGAGTACGCAGCCGATCAGGCGGGCTTCCCGATGGAGAAGGTGTACATCAACCTGGAGCGCTACGGCAACACGTCGGCGGCGTCGGTGCCGCTCGCGCTCAACGAGGCGCTCGACCAGGGCCTCGCCGGCCCCGGCGACACGCTCGCGCTCGTGGCCTTCGGCTCGGGCCTGACGTGGGGCGCGACGATCTTCGAGCTCGGCTCGATGCAGTCGACGCAGAACGCGGCGCAGGCCGAGCAGGAGGCGGTAGCTGCGTGATGCCCAGCACTGGGCCGCCTACCGCTCGGATATAGCGGCGAACTGCGCGCCCAGCTTCGCGCAGAGCGCTTCGAGCGCGGCCTGGTCCTCCTCGGCCGTGAACGCGTCCGGCCAGTCCGAGTCGAGGTCGAGCACGGCCAGCAGGCGACCGTCCGGCGTGAGCACCGGCACGACGATCTCCGACTGCGTGGACGACGAGCAAGCGATATGGCCGGGGAACGCCTCCACGTCGGGGACGAGTTGGGTCTCGCGCGTCCGTGCCGCCGCGCCACACACACCGCGGTCGAACGGGATGCGCAGGCAGCCGTGGCCGCCCTGGTAGGGACCGATCACGAGCAGGTCGTCCGAAACGGCGCGGTAAAAGCCCGTCCAGTGCGCGTGGTCGAGTGCGTGGTGCAGTTCACACGCGACCGTCGCCATCGCGGCGATCCAGTCGGTTTCGCTGTCGAGGAGCGCGTCGATGCGGGCGGCTACGTCGGTGTACTGCTGGATCCGGCTTATTTGGTCATTGGTCATTGGTCATTGGTCATTGGTCATTGGTCATTGGTCATTGGTCATTGGTCATTGGTCATTGGTCATTGGTCATTGGTCATTGGTCATTGGTCATTGAAGGTGTTGGCATATTCATCGCATGCCAAGCCAAATCGGGACTTTTTCTAGACTCGCTTTACGTCTTCAACCTTCAGGCGTACTGCGGGTTTTTGCCCTCGACGGTGCGGAAGTGGTCGCGGATGAGTTCGACCTCGCGCTCCATGTCGCCGGTGGTCCAGAAGAGTGGGCCGAGCCGGATCTCGCGCGAGGGGTAGTCGAGCGCGATGAGGAAGATCGGGATCTGCGCGCGGTGGGCGATGTGGTAGAAGCCCGTCCGCCAGCGGTCGACGCGCTTGCGCGTGCCTTCGGGCGTGACGGCGAGCACGAAGGCTTCGCGTTCGAACAGGTCCACGACGTCCTGCACGATGCGTCCACTCTTACCGCGCCGGACGGGGATACCTTCGAGGAGCCGAAGCAACCAACCGAGCGGGCCACGGAACAGCGTGTGCTTCGCCAGGAAGCGGACCCGGAGTCCCGTGGCGACGGCGGCTGCGAGCCCGATGAGGCCGTCCCAGTTGGACGTGTGAGGCGCCACCACCAGCACAAAGCGCGATTCGTTGGGGAGGTTGCCGATGATGCGCCAGCCGCCGCACGCGAAGAGGACCGAGCGCCCGAAGCCACGCGAGAGCGCGTTGCCGCGTAAGGGGGATACGTCGCCGGGCGTAGGGACCATGATGGAGCCGAGGCGTGGTGAAGGACGCTCAGCAAACGGCCCAGCGGGGCAGGCGGGTTCCTCCTGTGGCACGCGGACTGCCTGTGTCTGCGCGCTGATGCGGAGCCCCTTAGCTGGAGGAATCCCCGGGCTAGTCATCCGGCCTCCCCCACGGGTATCCTCCTCGCTGTTATCCTCCACGCCCATCCTGGCTCCCGTGCCCGTTTCACCGCCACTCCATGTCGACGCTCCGCCTGCGGGGCTTGCGCTGGGCGCCCAGGTTGCGTTCCCCTCCCCCGTCCTCGCTCCCGTTCGTCGTTCCATGACCGACCCGCCGCGTGGCGCGCGCCCCGAGCCTTCCTCGTCCGATGCTTCCGAGTCCGCTGGTGCCTCGGCTCGCTCGGAGAAAACGTCTGCTAGCTCCGATACAGGCACGGAGGATGCGGAGGCGAGCGCGGACCGCGCGATGCCGACGGAGGAACGTGCTTTGTATTCGGCGTGGTGCACCGCCATCCGCAACGCGGACGTGCGCGCCTTCGAGTCGCTCTTCCGCGCCACGCACGGCGGCTTGCTGCGCTTTGCCGAACGGCTCGTCCGCGACGCCGACGTAGCCTCCGACCTGACGCAGGAAGCCTACGCGCGCCTCTGGGAGCGCCGCGGCGACCTCGACCCGACGCGCTCGGTGAAGGCGCTGCTCTACCGCACCGTGCGCAACCTTGCCTACAACCGCGCTCGCGACCGTCGCACCCGCGCCGACCTCCTTGCTGCGCACGCCGCTGGCACGCCGCTGGCGACGGGCATCAGCCCCGCCCCCCTTCCTGACGCCGAGGTCAACGCCGCGGCACTCGACCACCGCCTTCGCCACTGGATCGACGCGCTTCCCGAACGCCAACGCGAGACGATCCGCCTCAGCCGCTTCGAAGGTCTTTCCCACGCCGAGATCGCCGCCGTGATGGGCGTCTCGCCCCGTACTGTTAACAACCACCTCGTGCAGGCCCTGCGCACCCTGCGGGACCGCCTCCATGAGTTTGCCCCGAGCCTCCTAGACCGATGACTCCCCGCCGCATCGACCCTCACGCGCGCCACGCCGCCCCAGCGCGTCTGCCCGAGGATACCCTTCACGCCGCTCCGCCTGACGAGCACCCCACGCTGGAACGCGTCTGGGAGCTGCTCGACGCGGCAGGCCCGGCCACGGACGACACCGCCTCGACCGACCAGGCTTGGGCCGCGCTCGCCGACCGCCTCGCGCTCGACCCCGGCTTGGCTACGCAAACGCCGCGCCCGGCTGCACGCCAGGCTCGTACGCGCTCGGCTTCGCGAGAGCCGTTCCGTGGTGCGCGTTCACCGCGACGTCGCTGGGCCACAGCCACGCTGGGTTTGGCAGCGCTCCTCCTACTCGTGCTCGCATGGCCACGCACGGTGACGCACACCGTCCCCTTCGGCGAGCAGCGGGCCGTGACGCTCCCCGACGGCTCCACAGCGCACCTCAACAGCGGCGCGACGCTCGCGTACGCACGCGGCTTCGACCGGCTGCCGCTCGTCGCGGCCCCGACCCGCCAAGTTCGCCTCGACGGGGAGGCCTTCTTCGATGTGACTCCGGCTACCGAGCACGGAGGCCGCGCCTTCGTGGTCGAGACGTTCAACGCGCAGGTGGAGGTCGTCGGGACGCGCTTCAATGTGCGGGCCTGGCACTCCCAGGAGGAGCGCACGACTGTCACCGTGGAGGAGGGCATCGTGAACGTGACTGGTTCTAATGC
>JBCDFO010000367.1:0-4925 GCA_039177895.1 Bacteroidota bacterium | reverse complement strand
CGAGCCCGCCACAGCAGACCTCCCCGTGATGATGGTCAGCGCGCACATCGACGCGTCCACCATCACGTATGCGCGGTCGCTGGGCGCGGACGACTACCTCACGAAGCCCTTCTCTCCGGACACGCTCCTGCGGCACGTCTCGGCCCTCGCTTCGGCGCGTGCAGCGGCAGCCCCTACGGCCTTGCCGCTGTCCGCTTCGGAGCAAAGCGCTGCGCTGGCGGTCTAGCCCGCGATGGCCTTGGACGGCTCGGGCGTGCCCCTAGCCCCGACGTGGTGACTTGCCTGAGTGCGAAGCGTAAGGCGCGGGACGTATGCTGCATCTGCCTACGCTCTCTCGCTCCGCACCGCCGCTCCGCATGCCGCTCCTCGCCCCTGCCTCGCCTCACGTCGAGGTAGACGCCCCGCTCCTCGACCGCTTCCGCGCCGTCCGCGGTCACACCGAAGCCTTCTGCGCACCGCTTGCCACCGAGGACTACGTCGTCCAGTCGATGGCGGACGTGAGCCCGACCAAGTGGCATCTCGCGCACACAACGTGGTTCTGGGAGACGTTCGTCCTCACGCCCTACCTCGACGGCTACGCGCTCTACGACGAGCGCTTCCCGTTCCTCTTCAACAGCTACTACGTGCAGGCGGGCGAGCGGCACTGCCGGGCACAGCGCGGCTACCTCTCCCGCCCCACCGTCGCCGAGGTAAAGCGCTATCGGGCGCACGTGGACGTGCACATGGTGCGGTTGCTCGACGGGCTCGATGAGACGGCGCACCGCACGCTCGCCGACACCGTCGAGATCGGGCTGCACCACGAGCAGCAGCATCAGGAGTTGATGGTGACGGATCTGAAGCACGTCTTCGCTGTCAACCCGCTCCGCCCGGCCTACGAGCCGCAGCCGCACGTCCCGGCGCTCGACCCCGGCCCGGCAAACTTCGTCGCGTTCGAGGCGGGCTTGCACGAGATCGGGTTTGCCGCCCCGCCGGACGCTTCGACGGGGGCACGCTTCCACTTCGACAACGAGGGTCCGCGCCACCGCGTCTTCCTCGAAGCGTATGCCCTCGCGGATCGCCTCGTGACGAACGGCGATTACCTCGCGTTCATGGAGGACGGCGGCTACGAGCGCGCCGAGCTGTGGCTCTCAATGGGCTTCGCGCACGCGCTGGAGCACGGCTGGACGGAGCCGTTCTACTGGGAGCGCCGCGACGGGCAGTGGATGCACTACACGATGGGCGGCCTCCGCGCCGTCGATCCCCACGAGCCGGTGTGCCACCTCTCCTACTTTGAAGCCGATGCCTTTGCACGATGGGCGGGCGCGCGGCTCCCGGCCGAGTTTGAGTGGGAGGCAGCGGCCCGCACGGTGCCGATGGCGGGCCACTTCGTCGAGAGCGGACGGCTACACCCAGCCAGCGTCATTGGCGCGTCGGGCGACGGAGCTCCGAGCGCCGACGCTCTGAGCGAGGGGCCAGCCCTGCGGCAGATGTACGGCGATGTGTGGGAGTGGACGTCGAGCAGCTACGGCCCCTACCCTGGCTACCAGCCCGTCGAGGGCGCGCTGGGCGAGTACAACGGCAAGTTTATGTGCAACCAGTATGTGCTGCGCGGCGGGAGCTGCGCCACGAGCGCGTCGCACATCCGCCCGACCTACCGCAACTTCTTCCCGCCCGAGGCCACATGGCAATTCTCCGGCCTGCGCCTGGCGAAGAGCCTGTAGGTCGTCCTCTCTCCCTGGTCCATTGTCCTTGGTGTTCGGCGCGGGTGCGCCAACGGCTCGTGGCATCCTTCTCCCGTTAACTCCATGCCTGACACGACGACCACGACTACAACCACGGATGCGGCGTTTCTCGCGGACGTGGTGGCAGGCCTGAGCACGACGCCGAAGACGCTGCCGTGCAAGTACTTCTACGACGAGCGAGGCTCGGCGCTCTTCGACCAGATCACAGAGCTCGACGCCTACTACCCGACGCGCACCGAGGCCGCAATCATGGCGGCGCATGTAGAGGCGATGGCGGAGGCAGTGGGGCCGCGCGCGGCGCTGGTGGAATACGGCAGCGGATCGAGCGAGAAGACGCGGCGGCTCCTCGCGGCGCTGCCCGACCTCGCGGCGTACGTCCCCATCGACATCTCGGGCGACTACCTCCAGGCACAGGCCGAGCGGCTCCGCCAGCGCTTCCCAGAGACGCTCATCCTCCCCGTCGCCGCCGACTTCACGGCTCCGTTCGCGCTGCCCGCGTTGCCGCCCGACACGGCGCGGCGCGTGGTCTACTTCCCCGGCTCGACCATCGGCAACTTCGCGCCGGGGCCCGCCGTGCGGCTGCTCCGCCAGATGGCCGACGTGGCCGGGCCCAGCAGCGACGGGCGGGGTGGCGGTCTGCTGATCGGTGCCGACCTCGTCAAAGACCGCGACGTGCTCGTTCGCGCGTACGACGACCCCGAGGGCGTCACCGCGGCGTTCAACCTGAACCTGCTCGCGCGCATCAACCGCGACCTCGGCGGCACGTTCGACCTCGATGCGTTCCGTCACGAGGCACGGTGGAATGAGGAGGACGCGCGCATCGAGATGCACCTCGTGAGCGAGCGGGCGCAGACGGTGCACGTCGGCACGACCCAGGCCGGGGGCGGCACGTTCCGCTTCGCGGCGGGCGAGTCGATCCACACCGAGAACTCGCACAAGTACACGCTCGACGGCTTCGCGCGGCTGGCGGGGCGCGCGGGCTGGACGCGGCGGCGCGTCTGGACTGATCCGGCGGGGTCGTTCAGCGTCCAGTATTTTGAGGCCACCGCGCCCCTCAACTGAGTACCCTGCAACCGAGTTCGGCACTGGAATTGGGGTAGCGCGGGCTCCGTCCCCCCCACCCCGCACGCACCCCGATGGCTTCGAAAGTGCTCGGGATCGACATCGGCGGCACCGGCACGAAAGGTGCGCCCGTCCATCTCAAGCGCGGCGAGCTGCTCGCCGACCGCCTCCGCATCCCCACGCCGAAACCCGCCACCCCCGAGGCCATCGCCGAGGTTGTCGGGCAGATCGCCCGGCACTTCGACTGGAAGGGGGCCGTGGGCTGCGCGCTCCCGGGCGTCGTCCGGCGCGGCACGGTCTACACCGCCGCCAACATCGACCACGGCTGGGTCGGGACGAACGCCGAGAAGCTGCTGCGGGGCGTGCTCCCTGAGAAGCCCACCGTGCTCAACGACGCCGACGCGGCCGGGCTCGCCGAGATGCGCTACGGGGCAGGCCGCCGCCACAAGCGCGGGACGCTCCTCGTGCTCACCTTCGGCACCGGCATCGGCAGCGCGCTTTTCAAGGACGACGAACTCGTCCCGAACACCGAGCTCGGCCACCTCCACTTCCTCGTGGATGGCCACGGCGGCATCGCTGAGCACTACGCGGCAGCGCGCCAGCGCGAGGAGCACGACCTCTCGTGGGAGGCGTGGGCCGAGCGCGTCCAGCTGTTCCTCGACCACGTGGAGAACCTCCTCCACCCGGAGACGATCATCATTGGCGGCGGCGTGAGCAAGCAGAAGCGGTGGAGCCAGTTCGGCCACCTCCTCAAGACGCGCGCGAAGCTGCTCCCGGCCGAGCTGCAAAACAACGCGGGCATCGTTGGCGCAGCGGTGGCTGCCTGAGGCGGCTCGTGGGTATGCTGTTTGCGGTTCGCCGCACCAGAACGCCTGTGCACCACGGTGAGAGGCCATTCGCAGGATTCGCCTTCCTCGCGTGCGCGCTGCCGTGTATGTTGTCCTATTGATCCGCTCCCACCCCATCCATCTGTTCGATGTCCCGACGTCTCTTTGCTCTCGCGTGCGTTGCTTGCGCCCTCACCGTCACGCTGGCGCTCCCGGCACAGGCGCAGATCGTGATGACCACCAATCACGACCACAACGTCCAGCACCGTTGTGCCACACCGATGCCGTCGGTGGCAGAGCGGATCGCTATGGTGGAGAGCGCGCGGGGCATGAACGCCCGCTGGCCCGGGAACGAGCTCGTCGTGCCCGTCGCCTACCACGTCATCACGCGCAATTCCGGCACCGGCGACGTTCCCGACGAGCGCCTCATCGCCCAGACGGACAGCCTCAACCGCCAGTTTCAGGGGACCGGCATCCGCTTCGTCACGCTGAGCATCGACCGCACCGCGAACTCGGACTGGTTCAACAACATCGACCTGGGCAACACGCTGGAGCGTACGGCCAAGCGAGCCCTCGCTATCGACCCAGCGCGGGTGCTCAACCTCTACTTCGCCAACATCGACGCGCTCGGCTGGTGCTACTTCCCGTCCAGCTTCCCGGAGAGCGATGCCCGTCACGGCTGCTTCATGGCGACCGGCTCGGAGCCCGGCGGCAACCTTTTTCCTTACAACGGCGGCGACACGGCGACGCACGAGATCGGGCACTTCTTCGGCCTCTTCCACACCTTCTCGGGCGGCTGCGACGGCACCGGGGACCTGATCGACGACACCCCGGCCGAGCGCTCGCCCAACTTCAACGGCTGCAACCTGGAACGGGACACCTGCCCCGACGAGCCGGGCTTTGATCCGGTCACCAACTTCATGGACTACAGCGTCGACTCGTGCCTGAACGACTTCACGCCGGGCCAGATCGTGCGCATGCAGGAGCAGGTCGCGGCCCGCAAGCCGACGCTGCTCGAAGGCCAGACGACCGGGCCCGGGGTCAGCCGGACCGCCTTCGACTTCGAGACGCAGTTCGTTGGCACGGTCTCGTCCACGACGCTCTTCGTAGCCAACTTCGCCGCCGAGGAAGGCCCTTCGTTTTCGATACAGGACGTGACCATCGACAACGACGCCTACCAGGTATCCTTCCCCGACATCCTCATCCCGGTGGTTCCCGGGGAGCGGTTCCCCATCACGGTGGACTTTGCGCCGCTGGAGGAGGCCGATGAGCCTGCGACCCTCACCATCACGACGGACGACCCCGACATTCCCGT
>JBCDFO010000366.1:0-4944 GCA_039177895.1 Bacteroidota bacterium | reverse complement strand
GCTGCTCGCCGAGGGCATCCGCATCGCGTGGGCCCCCGAGGCCGTCATCTACGACGAGAAGGTGAGCGGCGGGCAGACGTTCGAGAACCAGCGCACGCGGTGGCTCTCGGCGCAATTCCACTACCTCCGCCGCCACGCGGCGCGCGGCCTCCGGGCGCTCCTGCGTGGGCGCGTCGACTACGCGGACAAGGTCTTCCAGATGGCGCTCCCGCCGCGCGCCCTCCTCATCGCCGGGCTGCCCGTCGCGGCGGGCCTCGCGCTCCTCCTCGGCGGCCTCGACGCAGCGCTCCCGTGGGTCGTCCTGACGGCCGTGCTCGGCTTCGCGCTCTTCGTCGCGATCCCCGCGAAGCTGCTGCGCGGCGACGTGCTCAGCGCGGTGCTGCACCTCCCCGGCGGCGTCTGGCGGATGGTCCGCGCGCTCCTCCGCAGCCCGAACGGCAACCGCACCTTCATCCATACGCCCCACGGCACGCCCGGGGTCGAGGGTCACGGGTCGAGGGTCCCCGCAAAGGACACCCTGGAACCTGCCTCCTGACCCACGACACCCGACCCTAGACCCACGACCTCATGCGAATCGGCATCGAAGCCCAGCGCATCTTCCGGCGCAAGAAGCACGGCATGGACATTGTCGCGCTCGAGTCGCTGCGCCACCTCCAGCGGCTCTCAGAGCAGGCCGGCCACGAGCACGAGTACGTCGTCTTCGTGAAGCCCGGCGAGGATCCGTGCCTGGAATCGTCCCGCAACCTCTTCGTCTACGAGTTCGACGCGCCGAGCTACCCCGTCTGGGAGCAAGTCGCGCTGCCGCAGGCGGCCCGGAAGGCGGGTGTGGACGTACTCCACTGCACGAGCAACACCGCGCCGCTCAACAGCCCCGTTCCGACGGTCGTGACCGTCCACGACGTGATCTACCTCGAAGGCCGCGCCTCGGCGATCCTGCGCGGGAGCGGGACGTGGTACCAACGTCTTGGTAACCTCTACCGCCGCCAGGTGGTCCCGAGCGTGGCGCACCGTGCCGCCAAGGTGCTGACCGTGTCGGAGTACGAGCGCCGCCGCATCCTCGATACGCTGCCGATGCCGCCGAAAAAATTGGAGGTGGTCTACAACGGCGTCGGCGCGCACTTCCGCCCGGTCGAGAGCGCCGACGAGCAGCGCCGCGTGCGCCAGCGCTACGGCCTGCCCGAGGACTTCCTCTTCTTCCTCGGCAACACCGACCCGAAGAAGAACCTCCCCGGCGTGATCACGGCCTACGTCGAGTACGCCCGCCGCGTCGCCCGAGACGGCGGGGCTCCGACGCCGCTCGTGATCGCCGACTACGCCCGCGAGGCGCTCGACGTGCACCTGCGCGCGTTGGGCGCGCTCGACCTCGCGCCCCGCTTCATCCTGCCGGGCTACATGGCGAACACCGACCTCCCGGCGATCTACAGCCAGACCGCGCTGTTCCTCTATCCGTCGCTACGGGAGAGTTTCGGCATTCCCATCCTCGAAGCGATGGCCTGCGGCGCGCCCGTCATCACGTCGCGCGCGGCCTCGATGCCCGAGGTGGCGGGCGATGCCGCTGTGTTGATCGAGCCGACGCAGCCGTCGTCGCTCGCGAGCGCGATCCGCCACGTCCTCGCCGACGCGACGCTCCAGGCCGACCTCCGCCGCCAGGGCTTCGCCCGCGCCGAGCGCTTCTCGTGGGCCCGCACCGCCGAGTGCCTCGTCGAGATCTACGAGGAGGTGGCGGGCGCGCCAGTGCCTGCCGCCGTGCCGAACCCGGTCGCCGCCGAGCCTGCCTTCCGCCTCGCAGCCTAGTGCCCTGAACGCTTCACCCTTTCGTGGTCTGTGCCATCACGATCAACCACCCCTGTCCCCTCCCCCGCCTGCGCGGGGGCAAGGCTCTGTCTAGGAGGGGAACTCAAAATGCAGCTTGGGGGCCAGCACAGCCTGACGATCTCGACTGGTCGCAGCACTAGTACGCTTGCCTCATTTCACCATCAAGAGTCATCCTCGACTTGATCGAGGATCCATACGGTCTCCCTGGTCAGCCTGAACGACCCAAGCTGGCCCTGAGCATCGTATGGATCCCCGCCTGCGCGGGGATGACCACAAACGAGCCAGCAGCCAGGGGCATCGCCACCCACCATGTCTCGAATCACCCGTGTTCTAGGAGCAGCGTATCGCGTGGCCAACGCGCGCCTCCGTCTCTGGCGCTGCCGCCTCGGGCGTCTCGTCACGCTCGACGGCGCGCCGCGCGTCAATGCTGCCGGGACCATCGAGATCGGCGACCGCGTCGCGATCCGCTCGCGCGTCGCGACGACGGAACTGTCGGCCGGACCGGACGCGACGATCCGTATTGGCGCGCGCTCGTTCATCAACCACGGGGCGTCGCTCTCGGCACGGGCGGGCATCACGATCGGCGAAAACGTCCAGATCGCGCCGCACGTGGTGGTGATGGACTCCGACTTCCACGCCGTCGGCGACCTCTCGGACGCGGGCAAGCAAGCCCCCATCGTGATTGAGGACGACGCCTGGCTGGCGATCCGCAGCACCGTGCTCAAGGGCGTGACGATTGGGCGCGGGGCGGTCGTGGCGGCAGGCGCGGTCGTCGTGAAGGATGTCCCGCCTTACACCGTCGTTGCAGGCGTCCCGGCGAAGGTCATCCGGCGGCTGAAAGACGGCGTGGCACCGGCTTCGTCAGGCGATGGGGCGCAGTCAAAGCTCCCCTCCTGGACGGAGCCTTGCCCCCGCGCAGGCGGGGGAGGGGCCGGGGGTGGTCGAACGTCTGGCCACGAGGCTACACCCTGCGCGGTAGGTCTACCCCCTCCAACTCCCCCTGTCTAGGGAGAGAGCTGTTAAGCCCTGCCTTCGTCTCTCGTCGCCCGCCACCCAGACCTCCACCTTCGCCGCCGTGTCCCTCCTCGAACTCATCCTCTGGCTGTCACTCGCGACAGTCGCGTACACCTACGTCGGCTACGGCCTCGTGCTGTGGCTGCTTGTCCGGGTGCGGAGCGCGCTTGGGCTGGGTCCGCGGGTGATGGACCGCACCGATCCCGAGGTGGCGGCGTATGAGCCCGAGGTCACGCTCGTCGTGGCGGCCTACAACGAGGAGCGCGACATCCTCCAGAAGCTGGAGAACTCGCTGGCGTTGGACTACCCGCGCGAGAAGCTGCGGCTGCTCTTCGTCACCGACGGCTCGACGGACCGGACGCCGCAGCTGCTGCTCGGCTACCCGGGCGTGCAACTCCTCCACCGCGCCGGACGGGCCGGCAAGATCGCCGCGATGAACCGGGCGATGACCTACGTCGAGACGCCGATCGTGATTTTCTCGGACGCGAACGCGATGCTCAACCGGGAGGCCGTCCGCCACATCGTGAAGCACTACGCCGATCCGGCCGTGGGGGCGGTTTCCGGCGAGAAGCGCATCCGCTCCGCCGATGCTGACGCCGCCTCTGGCGCAGGCGAGGGGCTCTACTGGCGCTACGAGTCCGCGCTCAAGCGCCTCGACGCGCGGCTGCACACGGTCGTAGGCGCGGCGGGCGAGCTGTTCTCCCTCCGCACCGACCTCTTCCACCCGAGCGAGCCCGACACCATCCTCGACGACTTCATGCTCACGCTCCGGGTCGCCGAGCAGGGCTACCGCGTCGCCTACGCCACTGACGCCACCGCGACGGAGCTGCCCTCGGCAACGGTGGAGGACGAGTTCAAGCGCAAGGTGCGCATCTGCGCGGGCGGCTTCCAGAGCATCGCGCGGCTGACCAGCCTGCTCAACCCGGTGCGCCACGGCTGGACCACGTTCCAGTACGTCTCCCACCGCGTGCTGCGCTGGGCCGTCGCGCCGCCGCTGCTGGCCGTGGCGCTCGTGGCCAACTTCGCGCTCGGTCTCGACGGCGGGTTCTACGCGGCGCTCTACGGGGCGCAGACCGCGTTCTGGCTACTCGCGCTGCTCGGCTGGCGGCTGCGTGACCGCACCGTGCGCGTCAAGGGCTTCTTCGTGCCATTCTACTTCGCGGTGATGAACGTAGCGGCGGTCGCCGGTTTCGCACGATGGCTGCGCGGACAGCAGTCTGTCAACTGGGAACGGGCCGCGCGTGCGACAGCCTGAGACATGCGCTCGTCCAACCTGGACCAGGGTCATCGCATCGTACCGGATTGGGACCCAGAAGCAGACAGGGTGAGACCGGCACCGCTCTTGCCCTGGGATGTGCTCGTCGTCGCCCCCTCCTTCTGCACCCCCTCCACCCCCGGCCATGCAACAGACGCTGCTCTCGATTCTTGCCATCGTCGTGGTGGGCATGTTCGCCCTCGGGCAGCAGCAGGACGTAGCCAGTTCGGAGCGTGCGGTCTATGAGCGTGAGATGCAGGAGCGCGCCGCCGAGAAGGTGCGCGAGCTCCTCTACGAGGTCCAGTCGCTGCCATTCGACGAGGCCGACATCGGCAGCCCCAGCATCCGCACCAACACGGCCGGGCTGTCCGCCATCGGGCCGGAGTCCGACGAGCCCACCCCCTCCTACTTCGATGACGTGGACGACTACAACGGGTTCACCAAGACCGTGTCGGTGTCGAACAGCGCGACGGACGGCGGCTCGGTGTCGCACCCCGTCTACCTGCGCGTCGCCGTGCGCTACGTCCGCCCCGACGATCCAGACCAGGCGTCCGCGGCGCAGACGCTCGCCAAGGAAATCCTCATCGAAGGCTTCTACGGCGATAGCACGCCTACCCCGGATGTGGAGCCCGACGTGCAGCTTGCGCAGGTCGTGACGCCGACCTGGCACCAGATCCACAACTAGCCTCCCAGCTCCACTCCTGCACGCCTTCTACCCTGACTGGTCCTCATGACGTTCATCCTCGACAACCTCGCCGCGATCCTGGTAGGCACCACGCTCCTGGTGGCGCTCATCACCGTGCAGCAGCGCGCCCGCTTCGACGCGGCCGACGCCACGGCGCGCTACGCGATGGAGCAGC
>JBCDFO010000365.1:0-4960 GCA_039177895.1 Bacteroidota bacterium | reverse complement strand
TCGTCGTAGGCCAGCTCGACGGTCGTGCGCGAGACGCCGAGGTCGCGGGCGAGCACGCGCGAGGCGGGCAGCCGCGTCCCCGCACCGAGGTGCTCGCGCAGGATGAGCCTGCGCAGGTGGTCGCGCAGCCGATGGTAGAGCGGCGGCGTCGAAGCGCTGGGCTTCGGGCGGGTCGTGGTCAGATCGGCGACGAGGTCGATCAGCGGCGCCTCCGTACGGCGGTTCATCGCGCGAGCCAGGTGCTGAGTTTGATGAGGAAGACGTTCGTGCCCGGGTCCGTGAAGAGCGCCGAGAGGTCGCGCCCACGAAGCCGCCCGTCCTGCACGAGGGTGTCCGAGCGCTGCTGCTGCCAGACGGCGAAGAGCGTCGAGCCGGGGCGGTACTCCCAGCGGAGGACGGCGTTGCCCTGGAGTGCCCGGAAGGTAAAGTCGCGGTCGGCGACCTCGAACGCCGCGCCGCTGTCGCCGGGGTCGATGGTGACCGAGCCGTCGGCGTTGTCGCGGACGGTGCCGAGGTCGCGGCCGTAGACGGGCAGAGCCATCAGGCCGGGCTCCGTGAACGCGCGGAAGTCGGTGTAGCGCCCCGTCGAGACGAGCGGGCGGAGGTAGAGTTGCAGCGAGACCGTGGGCGAGAACGTCCAGTCGAGGCGAGACACCAGGGCGAGGTCGAGCCGGTCGATGCGCCCGAAGACGTAGCGCTGCCCGAAGGTCGCCACCGCCGCGGGGTCGTCGAAGGCGGTGACGTACTGGTAGGGCGAGACGGTGCGCGTCACGTCGGGGCCGAGCGAGAACACCATGCCCGGGGTGGGGCGCGCGTTCACGGTCACGCCGCCCCCGTAGAAGCCGCCGCCGATCTCGTCCCCGCCGCCATGGACATAGCCCGTCCCGCCGATGGCCTTCCGTTGGTCCGAGGTCACCGAGAGGCTGGCCTGCCCACCGATGGGGTCGGTCCAGAGCGGCCCGCCGCGCGTGATGCGGTCGTTGACGGTGCGCAGGTTGGCAAAGCCGCTGAGGCGCGCGCTCCACAGGGTGGCGAACTCCGCCGAGAGGTTCCAGCCCATGAACGAGTGCGTGCGGTCCCAGCCCATGCTGTAGCCAAGCGAGCCGAAGACGTTGGCCGTCCAGCGCCGCAGCCAGCCTTGAGCTTCCGGCTCATCGTAGAAGACCGAGAGGCCGACGTAGTTCTGGTCAGCGCGCGTCTGGAAGCCGAGGGCGTTCGACTCGAAGCCAGGCGAGGTGTAGGCCGCGCTGAGCGAGCCGCGCCAGTGCGCCCCGCTCACCTTCGCGATGGCGACCTCGGCGGTCGTGCCCGCGAGCGTCGTCCGCGCCGAGTCCACGGCGAGGTGGTCGGCGTCGGGACGCTGGTAGAGCCGCCGGAACGCCGTCTGGAGACCGAGGATCGCGTCCGCGCTGCCGCCGACGTGGCTCGCCGCGCCCAGCCCGCTCACGATCCAGGACTCGGAGAGCGCGTATTCCGCGTCGAGGCCGACGACGTACTCGTGGCTCGGCAGCAGCACGGCCAGCGCGTCGTCTCCCGTGTTACGGTTCACGGCGGTGAGCAGCCCGCCAACCTGCGCCGCGCCGAAGCGTCCCCGTCCCCGTGCCACGAGGTAGTTCGATGCCGGCTCGATGCGGGCCCGGTCGTCCATCGTCTCCTGTCCTCCCCGCACAGCAAAGCGGCCATATTCCGGCGCGGTCACGGCATCGAGCACGCCGACGGTGAACGGCCCGATGCGCCCCGTCATCTTCGCCGCACCGAGGATGGTGGTCTGCGCAGGCGCGTCGGTGTAGATCGTCCCCGCATCGCCTGCCGCGTCGTAGGCCGCGCTGGGGACGAACGCCGTACGCTGCGGCCCGCGCCCGATGCGGCGGGTGTAGAGGAACAGCGGCCGGTTGTTGTTGAAGTACGACCGCGTGCGCCCGTAGTTGAACACCTCCAAGCCCTCGATGAAGAACGGCCGCTGCTCGGGGAAGAACAGCTCGTAGGCCGTGAGGTTGATCTGCGCCGGGTCGGCCTCGACCTGCCCGAAGTCCGGGTTGACGGTGCCGGTGAGGCGGAGGTCGCTCGTCAGCCCCACCTTGAAGTCGACGCCGACGTTGGGCGCGAGGTCGTTCGCTTGGTAGAACGGGTCGGCCGCGTCGCCCGGAGCGCGGGTGAGGGCGCTCGCCACGTAGGGCTGCACCTCGATGGCGCGCGGCGCGCGGAGGGCACCCGGGATCGTCAGCATCCCGAAGCGGCTCACGACGCCGAAGACGTTCGGAAGCTGCGGCGCCCAGTAGGCGACCTCGCCTGTGCGGAAGTGCGTGCGGCGAAACTGGACGCCCCACGTGTGCGGCCCGTCGCCGCCTGCGAAGCGAAGCTGGGCGAGCGGAATGGCGAACTCGGCCGTCCAGCCGCCCTCATCACGGTGGATGGCGACGTCCCAGACGGCGTCCCACGAGGCGTCCTCACGGATGTCGTCGAAGAGGAGCGCGTCGCGCTGGACGCCGGCGGCGGTGACCTGGAAGACGAAGGCCGTGCGGTCGTCGTCGTACGAGTCGAGCATCACGGAGGCCGCGTCGGTCGCGGGCGGGGTGTCGCGGCGAGCCAGGCGGTCGTCGATGGCGTCGGGCTGCGTGTCGTGGAGCCGGAGCCCGACGTAGAGCGTCGTGGCCCCGACGAGCACCCGGGCCTCGGTGCGCTCGCTCGCCGCGACGCCCGCCTGCGGCGCGAACTGCACAAAGTTCGAGGCGGCATCGGCCCTCGCCCACGCAGCGTCGTCCAGACGACCATCGACCGCGATGGCGTCGACGCGCGGCGCGCGAAGCGTGTGGGTCTGTGCAGGCGATCCCCCTTGTGTGGAGGTCTCCGCCAGCGTTTGCTCTGCCGGTGTCTGCGCAAGGCCGGTAGGGAACAGGAGCAGCAGCGCTCCTACGAGAACGCGCGCGAGCATGGGCATCGAGGGTTGGTGAGCCAAAGCCCGAAGCTCTCCGCTCCCCTCGGCCGTCCCTAGATCCGCCCGGGCACAAAGAGGCAGACCAATCGCGGGGGACCGGCGCGGCGGCGTCTTCCGATCTTTCCTGCCTCCGTCCATCCAACCCTGCTCGCATGTCCACCGTCGTCCAGTCCTTCACCGTCGCCGGGCCGTTTGCCGAGAACTGCTACGTCTGCCACAGCGCCAGCGAGGCCGTCCTGATCGATCCCGGCTGCGCCGACGACCGCGAGCGGCAGCTCGTGCTCGACTACGTCCAGCAGCACCGCCTCACGATGCGGCACCTGCTGCTCACGCACGCCCACCTCGACCACATCGTCGGCTGCGCCTTCTTCGCGGAGCACTACGGCCTCGGCTGGCAGATGCACCCCGACGACGCGCCGCTCCTGCGCCACGCCGAGCAGCAGGCCGCGCTGTTCCAGTTCCCCATCGAGCCACCGCCCGACCCGACGGGCTGGCTCCGCGAGGGCGATACCGTCACCTTCGGCGAGGCAACGTGGCAGGTCCTCCTCGCCCCTGGCCATTCCCCCGGCTCGATCTGCTTTTACGACGAACCTGGCGGCTTCGTGATCGCGGGCGACGTGCTCTTCAACGGCTCTATTGGACGGACGGACCTCTGGCAGGGCGACCTCCCGACGCTGCTCCGCTCCATCGAGACGAAGCTGATGCCGCTGCCCGACGACACGGTCGTCTACTGCGGGCACGGCCCCGCCACCACCATCGGGCAGGAGCGGCGGACCAACCCGTTTCTGGTCGGCTAGCTCAGCGCGTCGCCCCGCTGCCGACGACAGCCGTGGCCTTGATCTCCACGAGCAGGCTCGGCTCCGCGAGGCCTGAGACTTCGACAGCGGTCCACGCAGGAAACGGAGCCGCTACGAACTCGGACTTAACGGCCATGAACGCGCCGAAGTCGTCCATCGAGACATGGTAGGTGGTCAGTTCCACGACGTCGTCGAGCGAAGCGCCTGCCTCCGCGAGGACGAGGGTGAGGTTCTCGAATGCGACTCGCGCCTGCTCGGCAGCGTTCTCGGGAATGCCCTCCGCACCAAGGCCTACCTGGCCCGACACCCAAACCATGTCGCCGACACGTACCGCCTGAGAAAACTGCAGCGCGGTCGATACCTCCTGCATCGGCGTCGGGGTCACATGGGTGACCAGGGGCGGGGCCGTTGATGTGCAGCCAACGACGGCGAGACACAGAGCGAACGTGAGAACAGCGGCACGCATGGGTTAGAGAAGGCTGAGCGAAGGACGGGCGAGGGCTGGCTGTGTACTTCAGTTACACGGAACTTGCAAGGCAAAGGTGCGGGCCGGTGTAGTTCCGCCTCCTGCTCGGTCCCTCGTGAGCCGGTTCTCTCACGCCCCCTTTCAACGTCTCGGCGGATGTCCCAGCCCACTCGCACTCCGCCGTTCGGCGCGACCGTCACCGCCGGCGGCGTCGCCTTCCGCGTCTGGGCCCCGCACGCCGACATGGTTTCGGTCATCGGCGATTTCAACGACTGGGACGATCAGGCGCACCTGCTCAGTCGAGCCGACGATGGGACGTGGGCGGGCGTGATCCGAGGCGCGAAGGTGGACGACGGCTACCTCTTCGCGCTCCGCAACGAGGCCGTGAGCACGGAGGTGTTCCGGCGGCCCGACCCGTATGCGCGGCAGATGGTCAACTCGGCCAGCCATTGCGTCGCTTACGATCCCGACGCGTTCGACTGGGAAAGCGACTCGGCGCATTGCCCACCGTGGAACGACCTCGTGATCTACGAGCTGCACGTCGGCACGTTCGCAGGCGTCCGACGCGGCCAGACGGGCGACCTCGCTGCCGCAACGCGCCGGTTCGACTACCTCCGCAGCCTCGGCGTCAACGCCATTGAGGTGATGCCGCTCGCAGAGTTCGCGGGGGACTTCTCGTGGGGCTACAACCCCGCCGCGCCGTTCGCGGTCGAGAGCAGCTACGGCGGGCCGGACGGCTTCAAGGCATTCGTGAAGGCCGCC
>JBCDFO010000364.1:0-4971 GCA_039177895.1 Bacteroidota bacterium | reverse complement strand
GTTTGGCCGATACGAGCGGCAACCCTACGTTCCGCCCATGTCCGCTGTCACCGCCCAGACTCCGGCTCCCGCCATGCACGCTGACGACGCGGTGCGTCCTGCCCTCGGGCTCGACCGTGCCGCGCTGGAGGCTCGGTTCGCGAAGTCAATCGCGCTGGCCGAGCGCTCGCACGACCTGATCCCCGGCGGTGCGCACACCTACGCCAAGGGCGACGACCAACTCCCCGAATGGGCCCCGATCCGCGCCGTACGCGGGCACGGCTGCACCGTCTGGGACGCCGACGGGCACGCCTACGTCGAGTACGGTATGGGCCTGCGCGCCGTCACGCTCGGCCACGGCTACACGCCCGTCGTGCAGGCCGCCGCGCGGGCGATGCAGGGCACCAACTTCACGCGCCCGGCCGCCATCGAAGTCGAGGCCGCCGAGGCGCTGCTCGGCCTCGTGCCGGGGGCCGAGATGGTCAAGTTTGCGAAAGACGGCTCCAGCGTCACGACGGCCGCCATCAAGCTCGCGCGTGCCGTCACGGGCCGCACGAAGATCGCCGTCTGCCGCCAGAACCCGTTTCTCAGCTACAACGACTGGTTCATCGGCACGACGCCCATGAACGCGGGCATCCCGCCGAGCGCTGTGGCTGACACCGTTGCGTTCGACTACGACGACTTCGAGAGCGTCCTCGCGCTCTTCGACCGGCACGACGGTGAGATCGCGTGCGTCATCATGGAAGCCTCGCGCGGGGCCGACCCGACCGACGGGTTCCTGCACCGCGTCCAGTGGCTGTGCCACCAGCGCGGCGCGCTCTTCATCCTCGATGAGATGATCACGGGCTTCCGCTGGCACGCGGGTGGGGCGCAGGCACTCTACGGGATCACGCCCGACCTCGCCTGCTTCGGTAAGGCCCTCGCCAACGGCTTCTCGGTGAGCGCCCTCACCGGCCGCCGTGAGATCATGGAGCTCGGCGGCCTGCGCACGGACCAGGACCGCGTTTTCTTGTTGTCGGCCACGCACGGCGCGGAGACGCACGGCCTCGCCGCCGCCATCGCCACGATGCAGGCGTACCGCGAGCACGACGTGTGTGGCTTCATGGAGCGGCAGGGCGAGAAGCTGCGTGCGCGCCTCAACGCCGCGATCACCGTCGCGGGTGTGCAGGGCTACGTCGCGATCCTCGGGCGACCCTCCAACCTCGTCTTCGCCACGCGCGACAGGGAAGGGCAGCCCTCGCAAGCCTTCCGGACGCTGTTATTGCAAGAACTCGTACTGCGCGGCGTCCTCGCCCCGTCGCTCGTCCTCTCCTTCGCCCACGACGATGCGGCGCTCAACCGCACCGTCGACGCCTTCGCTGAAGCGCTCGCCGTCTACGCCCGTGCCCTCGAAGACGGGGTGGAGCGGTGGCTCATCGGCCGCTCCGTCAAGCCCGTCTTTCGGAACAAAGTCTAGACATTTCGGCATCCTGTTTGCCCTCCTGACGGCTCGCTGCCCATCTCGCAGCGGTCTTCACCCCGACCCCTCCTCGTCATGAAAGTCGTCCTCTTCTGCGGTGGTCAAGGCATGCGCATCCGCGAGTACAGCGGGGGCCTGCCCAAGCCGATGGTCCGCGTCGGCTACCGCCCGATCCTCTGGCACATCATGAAGTTCTACGCCCACTACGGGCACACCGACTTCATCCTCTGCCTCGGCCATCAGGGCGACAAGATCAAGGAGTACTTCCTGAACTACGACGAGTGCGTCTCGAACGACTTCGTACTCTCGAAGGGCGGGCGCAAGGTGGACCTCCTCCAGCGCGACATCCACGACTGGACGATCACGTTCGTCGACACCGGCCTCGACGCGTGCGTGGGGGAGCGGCTCATGGCCGTGAAGCCCTACCTCGACGGCGAAGACTACTTCCTCGCCAACTACGCCGACGGCGTCTCCGACGTGCACCTGCCGTCGATGATCGAGTTCGCGCAGCAGCACAACAAGGCGGCGTGCTTCCTCGGCGTGCAGCCCAACTACACCAGCCACGTCGTTGCCACGCAGGAGGACGGCACCGTATCGGCCATCCGCCACGTCGGCGACGTGGGGCTACGCATCAACGGTGGCTTCTTCGTCCTCCGCACCGATGTGTTCGACTACATGCGCCCAGGCGAGGAGTTCGTCGAGGCCCCGTTCCGGCGAATGATCGAGGCGAAGCAACTCGCGAGCTATGTGTACGACGGCTTCTGGGCGTGCATGGACACGTTCAAGGAGAAGCAGATGCTTGAAGAGATCCAGCGCCGCGGCGACGCCCCGTGGGAAGTCTGGACGCGCGACGCGAAGGCCATCGCGCCCGTCTACGGCGACGGCGCGGTCAACCTCCCGACCGTGACGCCGAGCGAGCCGCAGGAGTCCTGACGGATCGCAAAGGCAAGGCGTGACACGATGGCCGTAGGGTCGGTGTGCAAACCGACCCTACCGTTTTCTGGGTCTGGTCTCCACTTCCGCCTCTACCCGATTTCGATGCATAGCTGTTGACGTGCGGTGGTACGGCTGGCATCCAGGCCAGCGATGGCGTAGCCTACGGGCTTTCGCTTCACCGTCGCTACGCTCCGCATGGACACCGCCCACCTCGGCCTCACCGACGCCGACCGCGCCGCCGCGCACGCCCGCACCTTCGAAGACTTCGTCGCCATCGTACGGCGGCTGCGGCGCGACTGCCCCTGGGACCGCGTCCAGACCAACGACTCCGTCAAGCACCTCACCATCGAGGAGACCTATGAACTGGTCGAGGCCATCGACGAGGGCGACGCGGACGAGATCAAGAAGGAACTCGGCGATCTGTTCCTACACGTCCTCTTCCACACGCACATCGCGGAAACAGAGGGCAAGTTTACCCTCAACGATGTGATGGAGGCCGAGATGGCGAAGCTCGTCCGGCGGCACCCGCACGTCTTCGGCGAGACGGTGGTCAATTCGACCGGCGAGGTGGTGAAGACGTGGGAGGCAATCAAGCAGGCCGAACGAGCTGCTGAAGGCAAGCCCGCCCGCCAGAGCGTCCTCGACGGCGTGCCCGAAGCAATGCCCGCCCTGCTCCGCGCCGAGCGGGTGCAGGAAAAAGCCGCCGCCGTCGGGTTCGATTTCCCCGAGGCGAGTGGAGCCTGGGCGAAGGTGCAGGAGGAGATCGGTGAACTTAACGCGCTCGTGCAGGACGATCCTGATCCGGCCAAGCTCGAAGACGAGTTCGGCGACGTGCTCTTCGCGCTCGTCAACGTGGCGCGGTTCGCGGGCGTTGCCCCCGAGAACGCGCTGCGCAGAACCGTGCGCAAGTTCTCCCGCCGCTTCCGCCACATCGAGGCGCGGCTGGCCGAGCAGGACCGCACGCTCGACACGGCCACGCTGGAGGAGATGGACGCGCTATGGGACGAAGCAAAGAACCGCGAAGGAGCCGAATGAAGGGCCGCAGTTGCAGGCACTTCGAGGTCTTGCACATGAACCAAGATGCAGGGTTCAGGTCACCTGCTCCCTCAGCCGCTCCAGGACAGACGCCTTATGCCCGAGGCGCGCAGCGGCTTCAGCCAACGTGCTGGCGGCTAGATGCTGACGGCCTACCTGCGGCGTCAGCGCCGCAAACAGCCGGTGGAGCATCCGAACATAGAACTGTGAGGACACGGCAACCGCTCGGCCAGAGCCAAGGCGCGCGGCGTTCTCGTGCTCGAATTGAGAGGCCCGCCGCATTTAGGCCGGCGACACAGCAAGGGACGTAGCCGCCGTCAGATCCCAGACCTCATCGAAACCGGACTGCCAGGCTGCGTCGTCGATGAGAGCCTGGGCGGCGTCAAGTGCGAGCACGCCGTCCACGGTTCCACGAAACACGATGAGGCCAACGCGATGGCGCGGATCGATCTGGATGGCGAACGGCACGAAATGAGTAGCGTCGATCTCGGAAAGCGCACAGCGTCATGGGGAAGAACGCTCATAACGAAAGTAGCTCACTCGGGACCATCCGTTGCGGTTGGCAAGGAGGAGAGCTACCTGGCTCAGGCGCGTCTTTGCCGAGCGGTCTATTCGTGAAGCCTTGCCGAGAGGGCGGGATACGATGGACGCCGCTCGGACGTTACCCGTAAGTTGGCCGCCCCACCCCTAGACCTGCACCGCTGTGGCTACGAACACCCGCTCCAATCGCTCGAAACGCGCACGCAAACGCGACCGCGCCAAGGCAGCCGAAGAGGGCGCCACGAAGGACGGGCGCGCGAAGAAGGAGGAAGGCTGGCGCGAGACGCTGCGCTTCTACGTCATCGCCATCGCGGTCATCCTCTTCATCCGGACGTTCTTCTTCACGCCCTTCCGCATCCCGACGCCGTCGATGGAGGACACGCTGCTCGTCGGCGACTTCCTGATCGTCTCGAAAATCGGATACGGAGCGCGCACGCCGAATACGGTCGGCATCCCGTTCACGAACGTCTACCTGCCGGGCATCGAGTTTCCACAGGCGCGGCTGCCGGGCTTGGGCGGCGTCGAGCGCGGCGACGTAGTGGTGTTCAACTACCCCCCAAGTTCGTCCGACGACCCACGCTTCGGGACGCCCGCTGGGACGCCCATCGAGCGCCGCCCGCCGTACGTGAAGCGCGTCGTGGGACTGCCTGGCGACACGGTGGCGGTCCTCGACAAGCTGCTCTACGTCAATGGACAGGCCGTCCCGCTGGCAAACGGGCAGCAGCACAACTGGCAGGTCAACCTCGTCACGGGGGCCCGCGTCGGTGCGGCCACGCTGAACGATCTCGACCTCGAACCGCTTGACGCCATGACGATGCAGCAGCTCTATGGCGTTGCGCGGACCGACTCGACGTTTGGCGTCAACGGAGCCGCGGACGAGATCGCCGAACTCGAAGCGCTGCCTGCTGTCGCGTCGGTCACGCCGCTCGTCATCCCCGACGACCGCCGCGAGCAGATCTACCCGCGCGGCACCGTCGGCAACCGCGACAACTTCGGCCCGGTCGGCATTCCTAAAGCAGGGG
>JBCDFO010000363.1:0-4979 GCA_039177895.1 Bacteroidota bacterium | reverse complement strand
TCCCGCGGACCACGCGCTCCTGCTCGCGGCGAGCATGCCGATTCGCGACGTGGATGCCTTCGCCGATCCGACCTCTGCACCAGCAGCGGTCTTCGCCAACCGGGGCGCGAGCGGCATCGACGGGACCGTGGCGACGGCGGCAGGCGTGGCGCGCGGACGCCAAACGCCTGCCACGCTGCTGATCGGCGACCTCGCGCTGCTGCACGACCTGAACTCGCTGGCGCTGCTGCGCGCCCCTAATGCGTCAACAGTAGCCCAGCCGCCGGTCGTCATCGTAGCGGTCAACAACGACGGCGGGGGCATCTTCCACTTTCTGCCGCTCGCTCGCGAGGGCGTCCAGGCGGGCGTCGTCCCCACGTCCGACTTCGAGCGGTTCTTCGGCACGCCGCACGGGCTCGGCTTCGCCGACGCAGCGGCGCTCTTCGGCCTCGCCTACCACGCCCCGACGACCTTCGGTGGCTTCGTGGACGCCTACCGCGCTGCGTGCGCAGCTGGGCGCTCAGCGCTCATCGAGGTACGGACCGAGCGAAGCGCCAATGAGGCGCTGCACGCGCGACTCCGGAAGGACATCGCCGACGCTGTAGCAGCCTCGCTCGGATAGGAAGCAGCGCCGGGCCGTACCGCCCGACGCGGCGCTGCTCAGTCGTCGTCCCTATCGTCGTCATCATTGCTGATACCCCGGCCCGGCACCTGTGCTGCTGAGCGCTGCTTCCTCGCCCGCGTAGTAGAACTCGAACGCCTGCACCTCCTGACTCATCGGCTGCGTGGTGAACGACCCGTCCTGCGGGTTGACCCGGAGTAGGAGCCTTTCGCTTCGGTACGGCGACCCCTCGACGACGTAGAGGTAGCCGTCGGGGTGGGCCGAGATGGCCTCGGAGTACCGCACGCCCGTCAGCGTTGCCACGAGCGTGGGAGTCCCCTGCGGGAAGTCATCGAACCGCCACAATTCGGCATCGCTGCGCCCATCGTCGGGGTTTCCGAGCAGGTAGACTCTGCCGTCCTCCCCGCGGGTCAGTCCGCCCCACGCACGCCCCTGTCCGTCGAAGGTGGAGACATACTCGACGGCGCCCGTCTCGGTGCTCACACGCGCGATCCTAGCCGTCGCGTAGGTGAGGCCGTAGAGCGTACCGTCCTGGAAGACCAAGCCCATGAGGTCATCGGCATTGCCCTGATGAAACGAGCCGCCTAGCCGCTCCGCCTGGACGGGCGTGCTGGAGTCGCGATCCAGTTCGCTGGCAGATACGCGGTAGAGCGCATGCCGCGTTTGCTCACTGCTCGGATGCGCTTCGCCGTCGTTGATGAAGTAGAGCGTTCCGTCGTCGGCGAACGTCATCGCCTCCACGTCGGTGACATCCACGCTCTGAGTCTCCTCGATGTTGACGATGCGCCCTTCCACGGTGCGGAAGACGGTCCCATAGCGGATGGTGTAGTACATCAGCGCCCCGTAGCGGCTCTCTATGCTCCATCCTGTGTGCGGGTCCGTCTCTATACCGCCAATCAGCACCCCGCCCCTGCTGTCCTCTGTGGTCGTGGCGGCCGTGCGCTGGGCAAGGAGCCCAGTCTCGGTGAGTTGGCTGTCGGCCTTGAGGTCGGCGTCGGCGCGGAGGTTAGCAACGGTACCGGTGGCGAAGAGGACGCCAGCGGCGGCAAGGAGAGCGGCCTTGTACATGGAATCGGGGTCGAAGCGAAACAGGTGGGGAGCACGGGTGCGCCTGAGGAGCGTCGCATCAAGATGCGCACCATCGCGCACGCAGCCGCAGCGACTTAGGGGCATCGCCGAGGCAGGTGCCTCATTCTGGACACCAATCAAGACGGACCAGCGCACTGTTCACCATACAGCCATGTACTGCAGCGCAGCACTAACCGTACACGTTGGGTCAACTTTACCCACACGGAGGGCGCGCCTCAGTAGAAGCATGCGCTCGGTGACTCGGTGCGATGGAGGCCCTCGGCTCAGCGCGGCGCGCAAACCCCGGGCAACTCAGTCGTCGTCCCGGTCGTCATCGTCGCTGTCGTCATCGCGATCATCGTCGTCGTCGTCATCGTCACGGTCGCCGCCCCGGTCCGGCACCGGTGCCGACGGAGCCACGCCGCACGCCCCCTCCCGCGCGCCGCGCCCCAGCCAGAACGCCAGGTCCCCCGCGCGCACCTGCTTCGTCCGCCCTTCGTGGCAGATCGAGACCATCGCGCGCGGATCTACCGGCACGCCCTGCCCGACCGACCCGCCGCTGGCAGCGCAGGCCCCTTCCGTAGCGCCCTGCGCGAGGTAGAGCTCCAGCCCGACCAGCGACACCTTGCGCTCGCGGCCATCGATGCAGACGAGCACGCGGCTGGCGTCCTCGCGGCGCGGCAGCGGAGCCTCGGCGTTGGGGGCGGGGGTCTGGGCGTCGTCAAGGAGGGCGCGCACGTCCATGCCGAAGGCGTCGTACTCGACGACCCAAGCGCTCTGGCGGGCGGTGGGGAGGAGGGGAACGAGTTGGCCGAGGGCCTCGGTGGAGTAGTAGACCGCAGCGTTATCACGCTGCGTGTACTGGAGCGGCTCACCGTTCGTGGTGGTCGCGCTGGCACCGTAGAGCGGCACCGACGAGAGGCCGAGCATGAAGATCTCGTTTCTGCGGGCCTCGTAGAGGACGCGAATCTCGCGCACGTCGGCGAAGTTAGGCACGGTAAGCTGACCACCGATCATTTCCGTCTCCTTGTACACCGTCGGCTCCAGTTGGCCCTGTTGGCCATCCCACCGGTAGTTGACGGCGTCGGCCTGTCCATTGCTGAGCAGAAGATCCAGCGACTTGGAGAGCGTCCACCCGGCCGTGGAGATGCGATTTCCGGAAGCGTCATACGCCTCAAACGCCAGCGGAGCGAAATCGAGGTCAAGGACGTGGAGGTAGAACGGCTGCGTGAACGCCTCGCTCAGCGTCATACGCACCTCGATGCGGGTGGCCGCACTCATATTTCCGGGCGTCACCCGGAGCAGCTGTAGGTCTCGCGGCCCCGTGTAGTCGGGGTTGTTGATATCGGTGTGTCCCGTATCGTTGTTGAATCCCAGGGACGCTGCCTGCGCAGCTCCTTCGAGCGTCGTTCCCTCGACGATCACGTTCCTCGGTCCTCCCGCAATTTGTTCGACGGTCACGTCCACGGCCACGTCAGGGTTGCCGGGCCACCGCGCGGTGTGCTGGAATGTCTCCACATTGCTACGACGAGGGACACTCGCGAAGGGCGCTACTGTGGTGCCCGTGTCCATGGCTGCTTCCTCGCCCGCGTAGTGGTACGTGAACGCCTGCGTGTCCGCCTCCGGTGCTGGCAACGCGGTGTAGCTTCCGTCCGCCGGGTCGATCCGGAGCAGCCGGTCGCCGCCGCTGTCTGAGCCGGTGAGCATGTAGAAGTAGCCGTCGGGGTGCGCCGTGAGCGCGTCGGAGCGCTGGATGCCTGCGATCTCGCTCACCCGCGTTGGGTTGCCGTCGGGGAAGCTCTCGAAGCGCCAGATCTCGTGCGTGTCGCTCAGGTAGTCGCCTCCATTAATGCGGCGCAGCGTGTACACGTGCCCATCAGGCGCCCGCATGAGGCTGTACCACTGCCACCCGGGGCCGTCGAACTGGCGGTAGCGCGTGGCCTCGCCCGTGTTCAGGTCCATCCGGTAGATCCAGTGGTTCCAGGCCGAGGTCCCGTAGAGCGTGCCGTTGTGGAAGAACAGCCCGCGTACCTCGTCTTGCTCCGAGGCCTGTCGCGTCGGGCCGATCCGCTCGGCGCGCAGCGGCGTCGCGCTGTTGCCGTCGAACTCGGAGGCGGCGACGCGGTAGAGCGCCAGGTTGTCCGGGTGGTCGGAGGCCCCACCGTAGTTGGCGTTGTTGACGAAGTAGAGCGTGCCGTCGTCGGCGAACGTCATGGCTTCGATGTCGGTCACGTCGTCGTCGCCCACACGGGGTTCCTGGATCCCGACGAGCGCCCCCTCCCGCTGCCGTACGAGCGCGCCGGTGTCGTCGGGGGTGTAGTAATAGAGCGCGCCTTCCTGGTCGACCGACGCCCAGAGCGTGTGCGTCCCGTACTCGCCCCCGCCGATCACGATAGGGGCGTCGCCTGTCGTGGTCGTCGTGCCGCCGCTGTCGTGGTCGATGTAGAGCGCGCCGTACACCTTCGCCTCTCCCGCCAGCGTCACGTCGAGCGCACCCACCCCCTCGGCCACTACCAGCCCGTGCCACTCGAAGTCGCCCGAGGCCACCAGGTCGCCCTCCACCAGCAGCACCCCGTAGCCCACCGTCTGCCCCGTGAACGTCGCGTCCCCCGCCACCCGCACCACGACGGGGTTGCCGAGGCTCCCGAACGCCTGCCCGCTGAACGTCTGGTCCCCTGTGTAGGCGTCCGTCACCGCACCCTTTGCCTCCGCGGCGAGCGCACGCAGCACCGCCTCCGTCCCCGCCCGCGTCACGTCCGACCGGTCCGTCACCCCTCGCATCTGGTCCCGCGTCAAGAGCGTCAACGCGTCCGTCACCGCGCCCGCCGTCTGCTCCGTCGACGTCCACACCCCAGGCACCCGCGTCCCGGCAAGGCCATACCCCTCCTCCCGGACCAGCTGCGAGAACGACGGCGTGTCCCGTCCCGACACCACCCAGCCCCCGCCGCTCAGCGTCGCCACGGTCGAGTCCGACGTGATCGTCACCGCCGCGGGCACCTCCGCGAGCCGCGCCAGCAGCCGGTAGACGTCGAACGCGGTCGTGTCTACCGTGCCGGAGGCCGCTACCACGACCGGTCCGGCGACCGTACCGGAGGCGGTCGCGCGGAAAGTGCCGCCGGTGGCGGCCACGGGCGTGCCGGGGTTGAGGTACTGGCGCCAGCCCTCGAAATCGCGGCGGACCTGGCTGAGGGCGAGCGCGAGGCCGGTGTGGGCGGTGCGCTGGGCGAGGAGCTCGGTCTCGGTGAGTTGGCTGTCGGCCTTGATGTCGGCGTCGGCGCGGAGGTTGGCGACGGTGGAGGTGGCGTAGAGG
>JBCDFO010000362.1:0-5035 GCA_039177895.1 Bacteroidota bacterium | reverse complement strand
GACGCGTCGCGGACGACGAAGAAGCGCGGCAGTTCGACCTTCGCGAAGGGCAGGAAGTCGAGGTAGTTGCCGTCGACGCTGTGCTGCACGGCGTCAAGCTGGTCGCCTTCGGCAGCGCGGGCAGGCAGCGCCAAGGTCAGCGCAACGAGAGCGAGGACGGCAAAGCGGAGGGCGCGCATCAGGCGAGGGGGAGGAAACGGATGAACGAGGTACGCTGTGCGGGTCACGCAGTCGGGGTGGCTTGGGTCATCGGGCGGCCTTTGAGGACGAGCCACTCGCTCGCCACGCCCAGGATGAAGGCGCTGAGCAGCCCAGCCACAAACCCAGCTTCCTGCACCTCCACGAGCAACAGCGTCAGCACGACCGCGAGCAGCAACAGCACGATCCGCACGACGAGGCTCGAAAGCACGAGGCGGATAAACACGTTGTCGGGCCGCCCCAGCGCGTAGCGGATCACCGCCAGGCTCGCCGCCGCGTTGCACACGCCGAGGCCAGCACCGAGGGCGAAGCTGAACCAAAAGGCGGGAGGCATTGACGCGACCAGTGGGAGTGGGGAAGAAGCGCAGTCAGGCACCGTAGAAGCGGTGCTGTCTGCAACGGCGGGCAAGTTAGACCGACCCATTTTGAGGGGGCGGCAAGGGGGCGTGAAGATGAAGCGAAATGGCCTGTTTTCGCAGGAAAAGCCCTTCGCACGGTCTTCGCAGACGCCAGTCCCTACGCTGACTTTTCGCCCCCACCGGGCGGCCTTCCGTATCGCTTCGCGGACGCCTCGTTGAGGTCGGCCACGAGGCGCACGAGCACCACGAACACAGCGATGACGCCCAACAGGCTACCCAGCAAGATGCCCCACGGACTGGTGCCGAGCCAGTTGTCCACGAGGTAGCCTAGCCCAGCCATCATCGCCATGGTCAGCCCTACCTGGATGCCCACGTGCATGTAGGGCCCGGCAGCTTTCAACGCCGCACCCGGACTGCTCCCAATCCGCTCAGGCGCGGGAGCCTTGTCGCGCTCTGGCTTGGGGGCGCGGTGAGCGTAGTCGGAATCGCGCGGCGGCATAGGTAGCGGCGTAAAGCCGTCAGGCCGGAAGCTTGGCGTCTTTCTTGGCACTGCCCGCCTTCGTGAGGCCAGTCATATCGCACCGGCCCGTGAATACGGCCCCGTCCTCGACAACCAGCTTCGAGGTGCTGATGTTGCCCTCGACGCGCGCCGTGTTCTTGAGGACGAGCCGTCCTGTCACCACCACATCGCCGATAACCGTGCCGCTGAGGTCAGCGCTCCCCGACTCTAGGGTGCCATCGATCTTGCCTTCGCCGCTGAGAACGGTGCGCCCCTCAACGTGTACGTCGCCCTTGATCTCGCCGCCGATGTGGATGTCTGCCTTAGAGCGGAGACTTCCCTCGATGACGGTGCCCGCACCGATGATGTTGTTGGTGGGGCCTGCCGGCGGCGCAGCAGAGGCTCGGAGTTTGGCCATGATGTGGTGGAGTAGCAGAATCGGTTGTGGAGGGGGAAGACAGACTAGGTGCCCGCCGTAACGAGGTACTGGCGCGGGTCTTGGGCGAGCCCGTTGCGCCACAGTTCGAAATGGAGGTGAGGCCCCGTGGTGATCTCGCCCGTGTTACCGCTGACGGCGACAGCCTCGCGGCTCCCGACGCGGTCGCCGATGCGCTTCAAGAGCCGTGCATTGTGCTTGTAGACGGAAAGATAGCCGTCGGCATGCTGGACAGCAATCGTGAAGCCGCCCTCGTGCGTCCAGTCGGCGAAGGTGACGTAGCCGTCACCAACGGCGCGCACGGCCGTCCCTTCCTCGACGGCAAAGTCAGCCCCGAAGTGCCCGGTGCGGGCGTTGAAGCCGCGCCCGAGGAAGCCGTCCACAGGTGGCAGCACAGGGAAGCGCAAGCTCGCGAGAGCCTCGGCCGTGCGAACGGCTGCAGTGGGCTCTTCGCCCGCGCTGAGGAAGCGGTAGCGGATGGCGGGCTGCTCGTGGTCCGCCCAGTCACCCGTCGGGGCGGTCCGCGCCACGCTGCCTGGCTCGTCGAAGTCGCTCAGGTCGGGAAGCTGGGGCGGCGCGTCCGACACCTCGGTCGTATCGGCTTCGCCTGTGATGAGCCGTCCGAGTTGGGCAAGTTGCTGGTACTGCAGCGCGATGGAGTCGCGCATGGCGAGGATGCGCTCCTCCTGCTCCACGACCTGCCCGCGGAGCACCTCGGCATCGGGCCCGATGAGCGGGGCGCGCAGGGCTGGAGTGAACACCACGAGCGCGGCGAAGGCCAACGCCAACACTAAGGCACTGCCGAGCAAGGCCCCGATGAGGAGTCCAGGCTGGAAGCGATACTGATGCGGCTCCATCGCCTCGTCGTCCATCAGGATGATGGTGCAGGAGCGCCCAAAACGGCGTGTGAGGTCGAGCACAAAACGGAACATCGGGACCGGGCGAAAGCGGTGCAGATTGACTCGGGGCGCACGCTGCATTCGTTGTATCTCCACAGCGTTCGTTCTAAATTACTCAGTTCAACATCGCTCATCGCGGCGCGCGCCGCGAAGTCCCAACGAACCTGTCTCCCCTATTCATGCCTCAGCACAAGTCTGCCGAGAAGCGGGTCCGCCAGAACGCCAAGCGGCGCACCCGCAACCGCTACCAAAAAGTCCGCGTCCGCACGCTCATCAAAGACCTCGAGGCGACGCAGGACCCGACCGCCGCTGCCGAGAAGCTGCGCGTCGTCAAGGCGCAGCTCGACCGCCTCGCCACGAAGGGCATCTTTCACCGCAACAAGGTGGCGCACGTAAAGAGCCGTCTGGAACGCCACGTAAACGGCCTTGCCTAAGGCGCAGCCCCGCTAGCCCTGAGGCCACCTGGATTCCCCGGCGGATCGAGAACCGATTCGCGTTCGCTGGAGTCAGAACCGGGCTTGGGGCCGACAATCGGAGGGGAAAACGCTGCTTTTTTCTCTTCACTTTGCCTGCATTTCTTCCGCATTGCGTACACTTCTCCCAGTCTCCGCTTGCTTGTGTGGGGGCGTCGTGCCGAACGTTAAGGGATTGTCCAGGGCCACGCGCGTCCTGACTCCTCGTTTCGACGCCCTCTCGTCCACCTCTCTCCCCGGACGGGCCTGTACGTCGGAGAAGCCTGTTTGAATGCCTCCTGAGCGGAGTCCCGGACGGCTCCATCCTTCGTCCACCATCACGTCCACGAACCGCATGACTACCACAATGACCTTGCGTCTACACACGGCTCTCTTGCTCGGCTGTGCGACCCTGCTGATGCTGGCGCCCTTGGCGCAAGCGCAGGTGCGTGCCGACAACTCCCTCTATCTCGCTGCCCAAGTCGGCGTCGGTGCCTACGGCGGCGACATTGATGGCGTCCCCGACGGGGAGTTCGGCGACTACCTCGACCAGCTGGGCCTCGTCTTCGGCGGCGAGATCGGCTATCAGTTCTCTCCGGCCCTGGCACTCGGCATCGGCTACCAGTACGGTTCGTACCCGGGTCTTGAGCAATGGGACGGCCCTGCGCCCACCACGGGGCCAAACGCAGGCTTCACGTTCACCAACGAGGACGATGTCGTTCAGCACTTGGAGGTGCTGTTCCGGTATGTCCCCTTCTCTGGTGCCCGGCTCAGCCCGTACGTGAAGCTTGGTGCCGGCTTCACCCTCTCGACTCCTGCACCCCTAACTCCCGGCGGCAATCAGGCTGACGAGTGGGGCGCTGGCCCTGTAGCCGGTCTGGGTCTTGACCTCGTCCTCGGCTCCAGGCTGTCACTCTTCATCGAGACCAAGGGCTTCCTCGTGTTCCCTGACGATGTCGTTGACAACAACAACCCGAGCGAGAACAACGACGGGACCGTCCTCTTCAATCCCAATGCAGATGACATGGACTTTGACATCCTGGCATCGAGCATGGGGGGGCTTCGCTTGACCTTCAAGCCTGCCGTTACCAAGGTCGACGCTACCATCGACGGACCGACCAGCCTGGAGACTGGCGAGTCCGGCACCTACACAGCTTTCGTGAACGACGACGCCACCCAGCCCTGCGAGTACACCTGGGACTGGGGTGATGGCCAGACCTCGATGGGCCTCACGGCGACACACGCCTACTCGGACGCGGGCACCTACACCGTCACCTTCACGGCAGCCTGCAAGGCTAACACCGATGTCGAGACGCTACTCGTGACGGTCACGGATCCGCCGCCGCCGCCGATGGAAGCGCCTGCGCTCGCCAACTGCACGGCGACGCCGTCTGAGGCGAATCTCGGCGAAGCTGTCCGCTTCAGCGCCACCGTGACGGGCACGCAGCCGATCACCTTCGCCTATGACTTCGGCGATGGCTCCTCGGCCAACACCCTCACGGCGACTCACACTTACAACGAAGTAGGTGAGTACACGGTCACGCTGACAGCCACCAACGAGGCAGGCAGCGACAGCTGCACGTTCGTTGTCAACGTTGCCGACCGCTTCTGCGCTGAGGTGAACGACCTCAACACGGTCTTCTTCGACTACGGCGCGAGCAGCCTCACCAGCGATGCCCAAGGTCGCCTCGATGAGAACATCGAAGTGCTGCAGCGCTGCCCGGATCTCTGCGTGATCGTCAACGCCTACACCGACGACCGCGAGGGCGACAAGCTGCGTCTCTCCGAGCGCCGCGCTGGCGAGGTGAAGGCCTACTACATGGAGATGGGGATCGACGAGAGCCGCATCGTAGCGCGTGGTCTCGGCGAAGCACCGGACTCCAACTCGAAGGAGGATCCGGGCCCAGGTGACCGCAACGCACGCCGCGCCGAGTCTGCCCCGGTGGACTGCGCTGAATTGCCCTCGGATGGCTAGGCCTCCCTTCTAATTATTCCTTCACAAGGTCCCTCCCCTCGCTCGGGGGAGGGACCTTTTTTTATGTCGCTGATTCTGCCTATACTTAGTCGTCTGTGCCCGCAAGCCGCAACCACGCGGGCACGCCCCCCCCACCCCTCTCCGCACACCTCCTCGTTTGTCCTTGGTTTTTGCTATGAAGCACCCCTGGAATGTCTTCGCGCTGGCCCTGGCAGCT
>JBCDFO010000361.1:0-5037 GCA_039177895.1 Bacteroidota bacterium | reverse complement strand
GCTCCCGGCGCATCGCAGCGGCCTGGTCCTCGCGGCGGGCGTAGAGCGTAACCGGGTGCCCGCCGTGCGCCGCGAGGCTGTAGGCGAGGGCGGTCCCCCAGCTCCCCGCGCCGAGCACGGAGACGGGCGTGGGCGTCGTGGTCGGCTGCATAGGGCGAGGAGGTTGGGTTGAAAGAGGTACCTACAGACTCCTGCTCACGCCTGCGCGATCCGACCGATCTCGATGGGCTGCTCTCCGAGCGATTCGAGCACGCGCCGCGCCGCCGAGAGCTTCGCCTCGGGTACGACGGCGACGAGGCCGATGCCGTTGTTGAACGTGCGCCGCATGTCGTCCTCGGGCACGCCGCCCAGGTCCTGAATGAGCCGGAAGAGCGCCGGGCGTTCCCACGCGCCCCAGTCCACGTCGAGGGCGAGGCCGTCGGGGACGATGCGGCGGGTGTTGCCTTCGAGGCCACCGCCCGTGACGTGCGCGAGCCCGCTCACGCACTCGGCGTCGATGAGCGCCTGGCAGGCGCGGAGGTAGGACCGGTGGACGCGGAGCAGCGCCGCCCCGACCGTCTCGCCGCCGAGGCCCTCCGGCGCGTCGTGGACGTCGTACTTCCCGAAGAGCACCTTGCGCGCGAGCGAGTAGCCGTTGGTGTGCATCCCCGTCGAAGGCAACCCGAGGAGCACGTCGCCCGCCTCGATGGCATCGCCTTGCACGATGCGGTCCTTCTCCACGACGCCGACGATGCACCCGGCGAGGTCGTACTCCCCCTCGCGGTAGAGGTCGGGCATCTCCGCCGTCTCTCCGCCGATGAGCGCGCAGCCGTTTTCCTTGCACGCCGTCGCGAACCCGGAGACGATCTGCTCCGCCACGACCGGGTCGAGCTTGCCGACGGAGAAATAGTCGAGGAAGAAAAGCGGCTTTGCGCCGCAGACGGCGATGTCGTTGACGCAGTGGTTGACGAGGTCCTGCCCCACCGTGCCGTGGCGCCCGGTACGAAACGCCACCTTGAGTTTCGTTCCGACCCCGTCCACGGACGAGACAAGCACGGGCTCGCGGTAGGCCTGCGGATCGAGCGAAAAAAAGCCGCCGAACGCGCCGATGTCGGTAAGCACGCCCGGCGTGAACGTCTGGCGCACCAGCGGCTTGATGCGGCGCACAGTTTCGTCGCCCGCGTCGATGTCGACGCCCGCGTCGCGGTAGGTGGTCATAGCAGTGGATGGGGGTTCGGTCGGATGCAGCGCACGGGGCGCTCGGATCCGGCACGTTGCTTGATGGACAGCTTGGCAAGATACAGGGCGGTCCCCACCCCGCGCCTGTATCGGTTCCGTCGCCGTGTAAGGGCTTTTTTGCGTCGCCTGCTTGCCCTTTCGCCGCGAGACGCTATTTTCACCGCTGCACACCCAACCCTGTGATTGTCATGCTTGGCGTCCTCGTTCTCTTCTTCGGAGTCATGCCGATGGCGCTCGGGATGTACGCCTGGACGGTGCTGAACCAGGGCGGCCCGTCGCAGTCCGACGACCCACCCCCGCCGCCCGCGTCGCCGTCGCCGCGCCCTGTCCGCCCGACCGGCCCACGCCACGCGGTGGATCGCGCGCAGGACCGCGCCTCTGCCCCGCGCATGCGCACCCGCACGCCGGACCGTCGCCGCGTCTTCTAGCGACGCTTGGCTTCCAACTTCGAACGCCCCGCTCAGCGAAGAGCGGGGCGTTTTTGCGTATGCAACCTCGACGCCTACTCGTCCTGAATCTGGAGGTCCCTGGCGCGGATCGTGTAAGCCCACAGTTCCGCCCCGTCCGCGTCGAACGCCTTGAGTTCCATTACCCGGTCCGTGCGCGGGCCGGACACGGTGAGCGTCCCGAAGTGCCGCTGGGTCACGAACGTCCCGTCCACCCGGTCCGGGTTGATCTGCTCGCGCCGCGCTGAGGATGCGCCCGCCGTCAGCGGCGACGAGGTGAAGTCGTAGAGCGGGTAGCGCGCCGGGCGGTCGATGCGGATCAACTCGCCGTGGTGTCGGTCGCCCGATAGGAACACCACGCCTTCGATGCCGCGCTCGTCGATGGCCTGGAGGAGGCGCTGGCGCTCATGCGGGTACGTTGCCCAGTTCTCGAAGAGCGGGAAGCGGTTGAGCACCTGCCCGCCGCTCACGACCACCTTGAACGGCGCGCGGCTCGCCGTGAGCGCATCGACGAGCCAGGTGAACTGCGCGTCGCCGAGGATGGTCTTCTCGGGCGTGCGCGGCGCGTCAGACGGGCTGCGGTGGTAGCGGTTGTCGATCAGGAAGAACTCCACGTCGCCCCACTCGAAGTGGCCGAAGACGCCGGGCGTTTCGGGGAGGCCGTAGGTCGGGTTGGCCCAGTAGCGTTTGAACGCGTCGAGCGTTGCGCCCTTGAGGACGTACGACCGGTCAGAGTTGTTGGGGCCGAACTCGTGGTCGTCCCACGTCGCGTAGTGGTGGGTCGCGGCGAGGAGCGGTTGCATCTCGGGCAGCGCGCGCGTGTGGCTGTAGCGGTAGTCGATGCCGTGCGCGGACCACCAGTCGACCTCGCGAAGATAGACGTTGTCGCCGAGCCAGAGCATCGCGTCGGGCTGCTGGGCGGCGATGGTTTCGTAGATCTGGTAGTCGCCGCCGTAGCCGTTGCCGGGCCGGTCGAAGGGCGGATCGTTCACGAAGGCGCACGAGCCGAAGGCGATGGTGAATTCGGGCGGGTCGGTGCGCCACTGCCAGAGCGTCTGCGTCTGGAAGACCGTTGAGTAGGGCCGCTCGATGGCCGTACCATCGAGAAGCACGTCGTAGGCGTAGCGCGTGCCCGGCTCCAGGCCGAAGAGCACGACCTCGGCCGTGAGCCAGGAGTCGCGGTCGGCGCGGACGACTTCAGACACGGCGAAGTCGGCGGTGCTGCCCTCGGGACGGTAGCGCACCTGCACGTCGGCGGGCTCGGTCGTCTGCACCCACACGGCGACCTCGCGGTGGGTGCTGTAGCCGAGCATCGGCCCAGACTTCAGCAAGTTCTGCTGGGCAAAGGCGGGCGTGGTGAGAACCAGCAGGAGGAAGAGCAAGAGGATGCGACGCATACCAGAGCAGGAGGCAAGGTGGACAGGCGAGATGCTAGCTTCCTCCCAACCTACGCGTCCTCACAGTCCCATGCCGTCCAGCCTCTATGCGCGCTCTTATCGTTGCCGTTCTCGCCGGGCTACTCGCCTGGCATGCCGCGTCGCTGACGCTCCCTGCGGATGCAACGCAGGACGCCCATACAGCGGAGGATCCACACAAGAACTCTCCCAGTCCGCAGGTTCGCGTGGACTTCGCCCAGGCGTTCGAAGACGAAGGCGTGGTGGGCACGTTTGTCCTCGCCACGCTCAGCGGCGAGCCGCTCGCGGAGGCGGCCCACACCGGCATCGATTCGTTGCACGTCCACAACCCTGAGCGCGCCGAGACGCGCTACCTTCCCGCCTCCACGTTCAAGATTCCCAATAGCCTCTTCGCGCTCGAATCGGGCGTCGTCGCGGACACGAACGAGGTCTTCGTGTGGGACGGCGTTGAGCGCTTCGCGTCCGCGTGGAACCAGGACCTCACGCTTGGCCCGGCGCTGCGGGCGTCGGCCGTGTGGGTCTTTCAGGACATCGCCCGGCGGATCGGCGAGACCCAGATGCGGGGCTTCGTGGACCGCCTTGGCTACGGCAACCAGGACATCGGCGGCGGCATCGACCTGTTCTGGCTCAACGGCGCCCTCCGCGTATCGGCGACGGAGCAGATCACGCTGATCGAAGGCCTCGCGCGCGGGTCGCTCCCGATCTCGTCGCCTACGCAGAAGGCGGTGCGGAGCATGATGACCGTCGAACGCGGGACGCTAGAAGACGGGACGCCCTACGTGCTCCGCGCCAAGACTGGCTGGGCCAACGCACCCGACCCCGACCTCGGCTGGTGGGTAGGCTACGTCGAGCACACGACGCCCGACGGGCCGCAACGCTGGGCGTTCGCGCTCAACATCGACATGCCCAACGGTGGGGCCGATGCACCGAAACGCATCCGCATCGTCCGGACGATCCTCGAAGGCGAGCGGCTGCTGCCGTCCCGCTGATCCGCCAGTTGCCCTGTTCAGTTGAACCGGGCGCGGGCGTGGACGTGGGCCTCAGGCGGCGCGAGCATGCCCTGGACCCGGTAGCCACACCGAATGTCGCGCTCGACATCCACGAAGATGAGCAGGCTCTCCGTGTTGGGGTCGTACGTCTCTAGCTGCTGCGCCTCCCACCCGGAGAACCAGGCTTCCGGCGCACCGGGGACGTTGTGGACCTGCGTGGTGAACCAGATCGTCTCCGCCACGAACGGCTCGCTCTTCCCAAAGAAACTCGACTTCGCGCCGCCAATGAGCACGACGGCCCCAGCCCCGTGGCGTTTCCACCCGTCGAACGCTGCCGCTGCCAGGCTCGGCCAGTGGTCCGCGATGAATTGGAGATGGAGGCCCTCGACGCGGCGCACGCGGCGGTCTGCCTCCGGCTTCATCGCGATGGTGAGCACCCCATCCTGGCTGGCGAGCGTCGTGGTACGGGACGTTGACATCGGAGCGTGACGAAACCGGGACGGTGAATGGAGAGTCGGACGTGACATTCGCCTCTGATTGCGCGGCTGGAGTCACGCTCCCTCCTATGCTCGTTACGACGACGGTGTTGCCAGAATGCCCCTCTGGTTCGGAGTTTGCGCCTGTCTTCGCTGAGCCTTCCCCGCGTATCCACCCTCCTCGGCGACCCCTACCCTTCCGACCATGTCTCCAGCGTTTCGCCACCACGCGCTGCGTGCCACGCTCGTCCTCCCGCTGCTGCTCGCGCTCGTCGGTTGCGACCCGGCTGCGTTCTTCGAGACCGAGACCCCGCCGGAGACCGCCATCGGCCCGACGCAGGGGACGGCGAGCTGGTACGGCTACAAGTATGCCGGGCTGCCGACCGCCAACGGCGAGACGTTCGACCCGGAGGGCCTGACGGCGGCGCACCGGACGCTGCCCTTCGGCACGCGCCTGCGCGTCACCCGTCTTGACACCGGCGCGGAGGTGATC
>JBCDFO010000360.1:0-5071 GCA_039177895.1 Bacteroidota bacterium | reverse complement strand
CACTGCTTTGCCGGGCTCCGCCAGTGCGTACCAAACGCGCGACGGACGCCGCGTCACGCTCGACGGCCGACGCATCTCGATGGACGACATCGCGTCTCCGGAGGACACGCCGTCGGGTTGGTCCATCTGGCCGAAGAACATGTGCTGGTGGTGCTTCGGGCGGCACACTAAGGACGCCTGCCGCACCCGCCGGATCATGGGACCCCGCAGGCCCGGCGCCTGCATTAACCTGAACCTAACAGAGCGGCGGCGGCAACTACGAACAGCGCGGCGGCGGCAACCGCGGCGTCAACCGCGGCGGCAACGGCGGTGGCAACCGCCGGCCACGGCGGCGGTCACGGCGGCGGTGGCGGTGGCGGCGGCGGCGGCGCGAACGCCCGTACCGTCACTAGTGTCCCCAGCGATCCGGCACTCGCTGACGAACGTGGCCTCGGCGAGGTGCCTCTCCACCTCGAAGCGGCTCGCTGCTACCGCCTCAACAGCCAACCAATGACCGCCCACGACCTTCGCTACGGCGACGACTACATCGACGTCCAACTCGACAGTGCTGCGGACCACCACAACCTCCCGGTCGTCGCACACCCCGTCCCCACCACCGAAGATCCGACTCGCGCGCGCTGGATCCCGTGGCTCCCGTCCTCGTTCATCGACGCAGGCCGCCACTCGAACCACCGTGTACAACGTCACCAAGTCCTCCACTGCCACCTTCTCGACGACGACGGTTCCACGACCCCGTACCTGCACGTTACGAGCGTGTGCCCGACGATCCCCGCGCTCCTTGCCCTCAAGCTCTGGGATCGCGCGGGCGGCGCCTTCGTCTCGGGCGACTACCCGTACTTGCTGACGCCCGATGCGCGCCGGATTCCGGTACTGCTCGACACGAACGGCGACTACTGGGTTCGCCTGTTCGCTGGCGACGCCCCGAGCCCGACGACCTCGCCGACGCCTCCAGCGGAACCGCGTCGCAGGACCACGGCCGCCGTCGTCGCAACGCTACCGCCACGCCCTGCTCTGGTGCACGCCACCACGACGCCCAAGCCAGGGCCCGTACGCCTTGCCATCGCCGCCCTGGTGACAGCCGCGCTCATTGGCCAGTACTGCGCTGCGCCATCGCAGATCCACGCGGTCCGCACCGCCGTCAAGTTCATGCCCGGGCTCGACATGAACGCCACGCGCGCCCACCAAACCTTCGCGCACGCTGGCCCACGACGTCTCCAGGAGATCACGGACCGCTACGGCCTCAACATCACCGACGCGCCCAACCAGCAGGCGTCGATGCTCGGACGACTCCGCGCCGCACCGACACACGCCAACAGCACCTCGGGGACGCCGACGCCGTGGCGTACCGTGGAGACCGACATCCAAGGCAAGTTCGGCCCGCCCACCCTCAACGGCGGCCAGTACGCGGTCGAGTTCGCTTTTCGCGACCCACCCGCAATCGGCGGCGCGATCATCAAACGAAAGTCCGACGCCATCCACGAACTCCGGCCCTTCATCGTCAAACAACGCTCCCTCGGCCGCGACCCCAAAGAGCTCCGCGCCGACCTGGGCGGCGAGTTTGACAACGACGCGTTTCGGAAAGAGGCCGCCGCGCTGGGCCTGACCGTCGACTACGTTTCTCCGGAACGCCACGTCAACTCCGCCGAACTCGCACACCTTCGCTCGGCGGACGTCATGCGCTCCAACAACGCACTCGTCAAGGGCGTCCTCCACGACAAGTTTTGGGGGTACTCGCTGATGTACGCGTGGCAGCAGATCGACGCGGCGGGCAACTGGTCCTCGACGCACACCGACGACAACGACGACTCGCCGGTGCAGGATCTCTCCGGCTACGCCCCGTACGGCTCCGTCGTCGCCTACCGCAACCCCGACCTACCGAAGAACGACCTCCGTGCGTCCCTCGGCATCTACCTGGGACCCCGCAAGGACGGCGGTCCTGGCGACGTCTGGGTTGTTCCGCTGCCCAAGCCCGGCTCGCTCCAGGACGACCTCCGGTTGGTGCGCACGGTCAGCACGGTCCACTTCCTCGCGGCTCCCGGGGAGCCCTTGGATCTACGCAACCTCAAACAGACCCTCCGCGACCTCACGCCCGAGCTCTGCCCGCCCGACGCCGACACCGCCACCGCCACCATCGCTGGGCACGTTCGGCAGCTGCGGGCGGAAATCGAGCTCGGCTCTCGTTCTGCTCGTGCCTACGCGACGTACACGGCCAACACCATCAGCGATACCACCGTCACGGCCGACGTCGACGCCGAACCCGACTCCGGCCGCATCTACTGCGACCTGGAGCCCCCGGACCCGAGCGCCCCGCGATCCATGCGCGAGGCCCTTACACGCGACGACGCCGCCAAGTGGGACACGTCCATCGCAAAGGAGTACGGCGCCTACATCGACTTCGGCGCCATCCAACCGACGCCGCGCGACGACGTTCCCTCCGACGCCGAGATCTACAACACCATCGACAACTACCGCTACAAGCGCGACGGTACGTGCAAGACGCGGCTCTGCCTCGATGGACGCGGCGTCCACTGCCGCGACGCCGCGCACGCCGCCGACCGCGACGACCACGACGACGAAGCGCCCCACTCTTCCACGGCCCGTACTCGTGTTTACAGTTCGTCGCAGGCCGACCCCACCTGCGTCTTACTCTTCATTGCGTGCTGCGTGCGGTACGGCTACACGATCGTCGCCGAGGGCGATGCTGTCGCCGCTTACCTCCAGGGCGCCAAGCTCCCGTCCGCCTACAAGTGCTACATGCGACCGCCACGCTTTCTGAAGGACTGGTTCCGCCGCTGTTTCGGGGACCCCATGCACTGGCCGTACGACCCGTACCACACGCTGTGGCTCGTCGTTCGCCCCGTCTACGGCCACCCGATCGCCGGCCGCCTCTGGGAGGAAACTTTCTCGACGTTCATCATCGACGAACTGCACTTCGTCCGCAGCACGTTCCACCCCTGCTTTTTCGTGCGCATCGAGTCGGACGGCCCGCCAACGCTGATGCTTTCCATTGTCGACAATGTTCCCCTCGCAGGCCAACCACACCACGTTGCCGCCGTCCGCGAGGCCCTCAACGCTCGTTTCGCCATGACGTGGAACGATCGTTGCGACGACATCTGCGGAATGTGTGTTGACTACGACGCGGACGGCTCCATCACGGTTCACCAGCGCCCGTACATCGAGAAAATACTCACCCGCGTCGGCCTCGCCCACGTGACCACCGGTCCTCGTACTCCCCTCGACGCCAAGTTCAACGTCGACCCCAACGTCCCGGATGTTGACCTCGGCGACATCCTCGACGGCCATCAGCAACGCGCTCTCGACGTCAAGCCACGCGAGTGCATCGGCTGGTTGATGTACCTCCGCGCGACCGTGCCTACATCCTCGCGTGCCACGCACACGCTCGCCTCGGCATCCAACGTCTGGGCCCCCAAGCACGATCTTCGCCTCTACCGCCTTTTCCTCTGGCTTGCTGCTCATGGACGCACCCTCGGCATTCGTTTCAGTGCTGCCTACCGCGGTAAGTTCGAACTTCGTGCTTTTGTTGATGAAAACTACGGTTGCGAGTTGTCAACTACTTCCAGCGGTCGTGCCCGTTCACGTCTCGGCGGCTTCATCCTCCTCAACGGCGGCTGCATCTACAGCGCCAGTCACCGTGCCGCCGTCTCGTGCTACAGTACAGCGGAAGTCGCCCTCCTCGCCACCTCCCTCATCGTTCGTTGTCTCACAAACATCCGCCGTCTTCTTTACCACATGGACGGCCAACATCCTCCTGCCACCGACGTTCGCTCCGACAACACCCCTGCCCTCAAACAAATCCGCAAGCGTCAACTCGGCAACAACATGCGCCACCTCCGCATTGCGCTCGACGGCATCATCACGGCCATTGACAGCGGCGACGTCAAAACCAAGTACATCAACACTGCGGTCAACCCCGCCGACACCTTCGCCTCTTATGAACCTGCTTCTTTGTTTAACCGTAACACCTCCTTCGTTTCTGGTTTTTCTGACACCACCAGTCCCGACTTCACGCGCCTCTCCCGTCCTGATCAAGAACAATACATCAAGACCCTCGAGGCCCAGAAATGACCTTACTCTCTCTTCACATTGATACTCTTTCTAGATAACACTGTTCCCTTGTTTGTTTTCTTCCTCTGTTATTTGTTTCCTTCTTTGCCATTTGTATTTGGTGATCTCATCACGTCTTCTTTCTTCCTGCTTCTTTGCTGCGTCGTTCCTTCGGCATCGCATCAGCACGTTTTCCGCTTCGCTCGATGCGGGGCCGTAGCGACAAGCGCTCTATCTCTCCCGCTTGTCCCTAGTCGTCCGGTAGCCACCTGCCGCTTTCGGCGGAGCCGGATCCTCTCACTCTAGTCTGTCCTTGTATCAGCGCGCCGGAACCGGAATCTCCGGAACTACGGATGTACCGGTGACCCCGACAAGCGCAGAGGTCGTCGATTACGAAGAGAATGCCGACTGTTGACCAGTGGAGGGCGTACGCCAGTGCGCCGGACAGCTGCTCCGCTGCTTGCGGCTGATTCTTGGGGCCAGAGATTCCTCTGGCAGTAATTACTGATACACCACTATGTTTCCGGACCTCGTGCGGTGTTATCCTGGAATTCTTTTTCCGGCGAGGAAAGACCGTGATTGCCATATCCTAGGGTGAGTATGCATCGGGAGGAGAGTACTATACTAGGACCAGTAGCACTCGGGGTAGCCGGGAGGACCGACGGGGACGGTGGTGGATCCGGAGCGGCCGAAGTAGCCTTGCTTGCAGTGCTGCAAGTAGGATGCGCTGGATGATTCTTTGAAGCCGGGGACGTCGTAGACGTCGTGAAGCCAGCGCCAGACGTGGGTGTACGCAGTGAGGAAGCTGTGGGAGAGTTTGAAGCGGGAACAGTAGATGGGGTCGTGGCGGAAGAGGGTCGGGAAGAGGCGGACGTCGGCTTCGGTGAGGGTGTCGCCGACGAGGAACTTGGACGCGGCGAGGATGTCGTCGACGCGCCGGAGAGCTCGGACGTAGGTCTCGTAAGCGGCTTCGTAGTGTGCTTGGTTCGTCGTGAAGCCGGCCTTG
>JBCDFO010000359.1:0-5081 GCA_039177895.1 Bacteroidota bacterium | reverse complement strand
GGAGGCGCGCGACCCGAAGGAGGTCGCGGCCAGCGTGAAGTCGAGCGGGCTGCGCGGACGCGGCGGCGCGGGCTTCTCGACCGGCCTCAAGTGGTCGTTCATGCCACCCGTGGATGATCGGCCGCGCTACCTCGGCGTCAACGGCGACGAGTCGGAGCCGGGCACCTTCAAGGACCGGCAGCTGCTGGAGTACAACCCGCACCGCGTCATCGAAGGCATCCTCATCGCGTGCTACGCGATGTCGCTCAAGGCGGCCTACGTCTACGTGCGCGGCGAGTACGACGCCTACATCACGCACTTCGAGCAGGCGCTCGCCGACGCCTACGCGAAGGGCTACGTCGGTGAGCAGATCCTCGGCACCGACTTCTCGACGGACATCGTCGTCCACAAGGGAGCCGGCGCGTACATCTGCGGCGAGGAGTCGAGCCTGATGAACAGCCTGGAGGGCAAGCGCGCCTACCCGCGCATCAAGCCGCCCTTCCCCGCGCAGAAGGGCCTCTGGGGCATGCCGACGACCATCAACAACGTCGACTCGCTCGCGCAGGCCGCGCTCGCGTTGGAGATCGGCCCCGAGGTGTACTCGAAGATCGGCGCGGATCGACATCCCGGCATCGCGCTCTACGGCATCTCGGGCCACGTCGTCCGGCCAGGCGTCTACGAGTACCCGACTGGCATGCTCATGACCGACCTCATCTACGAGGTCTGCGGCGGCATCCGGGGCGGCAAGAAGCTCAAGGCCGTCGTGCCCGGCGGCTCGTCCACGCCCGTCCTGCGCGCCGACATGATCGAGGGCGTGACGATGGACGCCGAGAGCCTCCGCGACGCGGGCTCGATGATGGGCACCGGCGGCATGCTCGTCATGGACGAGGACACCGACATGGTGCGCTTCCTCCGCCGCATCACCCATTTCTACCACCACGAGTCGTGCGGCCAGTGCACGCCGTGCCGCGAGGGCACCGGCTGGCTCGAAAAGCTCGTCACCCGCATCGACGAGGGCGAGGGCAACCTCCGTGACCTCGACCTGCTCATCGAGCTCTGTGGGCAGATGGAGGGCCGCACTGTCTGCGCGCTCGCCGACGCCGCCGCGTGGCCCGTGCGCCACACCATCACTCGCTTCCGCGACGAGTTCGAGGCGAAGTGCCGCCCCGCCGTCTTCGCGGGGGCCGACCTCGGCGGCGACGGCCACGCGGGCGATGGCGCGACTGTTGCGGTCGAACCTGCGTAGAAGCGAGCCTGCGCAGAGAGGTGTGCACGTATGAAGGTTTGAACGTGTCGCCGTAGGCTACGCAACGCCGCCACAGGCACGGCATACTACCGGCATACATCCATACCTTCCCACGTCAAAACGTCCACCCTTCCCATGAAGCGCCTGCTCCTGCTCCTTCCGCTGCTGCTCCTCGCCGCGTGCCTGAACGTTGACGAGCGGGGCGACGCTGATCGCGCCGAGGCCGCTCCCGACGCGGAGCAGCCTGCCTTCGAGTCCTACGGCACCTTCACCGGCCTAGACGACGGCCAGGGCGTGCTGACTGCCGATGCCGTCGTGGCCGAGCCACTCACCTACGCCGACTCGACCGTGCGCGTGGAGGGCACGGTGGCCCAGGTCTGCCAGAAGAAGGGCTGCTGGGTGACGTTCCAGGGCGAGGAGCCCGGAACCAACCTCCGCATCATGGTCCCGCGCGACGACGAGGGCCAGTACGTCTACACCTTCCCGATGGACCTCGGCCCCGTGCGCATGGTCGTCGAGGGCACCGTCGAGGTGACGGAGATGGACCCGGAGACGGTCGCGCACTATGAGGCGGAGGGGGCCACTGTGCCGCCTGCCGGTGACGACGGCATCGTGCGCCAGGTGATGCTCGTCGCCTCGGGCGCGATGGTCGAGGCCGCGCCGCCAGAGGACTTTGTGACCCCGGAGCCCCCCACCACCGACGAAGCGTAGCGCTAAGCTGTCGGCTCGCGGCCCTCGGCTGTCGGTCGGCCTCCCATCCATAGGCTGCGTACCCGAACGGCGGGTGCTGGTAGCCGACAGCTGCTAGCCGAAAGCCCCTACCCCCATGCCCACGGTCAAAATCGACGGCCAGGAATTCGAGTTCGAGAAGGGCGACAAGGCCCTCCAGTTCCTGCTCGACGAAGGCATCGAGATCCCGCACTTCTGCTACCACCCGGCGCTCTCGATCCCGGCCAACTGCCGCCAGTGCCTCGTCCGCGCGGGCACGCCCATGTTCGACCGCGCCACGCGCGAGCCGGTCCTCGACGACAACGGCGTGCAGAAGATCAACTTCTTCCCGAAGCTGATGCCGTCGTGCTCGCTCGACCTGTCGGACGGCATGGTCATCGAGACGCAGTACGCCAACCCCAACGTGGAGGACGCGCACGAGGACAACCTCGAACTGCTCCTCATCAACCACCCGCTCGACTGCCCGATCTGCGACCAGGCGGGCCAGTGCCCGCTCCAGATCCAGGCCTACAAGTATGGCCCCGAGGGCAGCCGCTTCGAGTTCGAGAAGGTGCACAAGCCCAAGCGCATCGACCTCGGGCCGCACGTGATCCTCGACGCCGAGCGCTGCATCAACTGCACGCGCTGCACGCGCTTCACCGAGGAGGTGAGCGGGTCCTACCAGCTCTCGATCGTCAACCGCGGCGACAAGAACTACCCGCTGCCCCCGCCCGGCGAGCCGTTCGACGACCCCTACTCGATGAACGTCGCCGACATCTGCCCGGTGGGCGCGCTCACGGAGAAGTACTTCCGCTTCAAGGCGCGCGTCTGGGAGATGTCCAGCACGCCGTCGGTGTCGGACTTCGGGAGCAAGGGGCTCAACGTGACCTACTGGGTGAAGGACAATCAGGTGCTCCGCATCACGCCGCGCGCGAACGCGGACGTGAACGAGTTCTGGCTCCCCGACGCGGCGCGGCTGCTCTACAGCACCTACAACGAAGACCGTCCGACTGGCCCCACCGTCACCTTCCGCGACGGCGGTCGCGGCGGCGTCAAGTGGGCGCAGGCCGTCCAGGGCGCGGCGATGCTTCTGAAGGAGGCTGACCCCGAGCGCATCGTCTTCCTGGGCTCCGCGCGTGCGTCGGTCGAAGACAACTACCTCCTCGCGAAGCTCGCCGAAGCGCTGGGCGCGGCCCCGCCGCAGTACCTCCGCCACGTTACGCCTGGCGCAGGCGACGGCTGGCTCGTCACTGACGACCAGGCGCCGAACACGCAGGGCGTCGAGCGCCTCGGCTTCGCGTCCGTGGACGAGACGATGCTCCAGGCGAAGTTCGACGCGGGCGAGGTGGATCTGCTCTACGTCCTCGACGAGGACCCTATGGCGGCGGGGCTCATTGCCGAGCCGGACCTGCTCGGCGTGAAAGTGATCCTCCATCACACCCACGCGACCAACGCGACGCTGCCCCACGCCACGGTGGCGTTCCCCGCCCCCGTCGCGCCGGAGCAGCTCGCGACCTACGTCAACGAGGACGGCCGCGCGCAACTCCTTCGTCCGGCGAAGATGACCAAGACGTTCGACCGCGCGCTGCTGATGCGCCTCGGCACGGGCCAGAGCCGCCTCGACCGCGGCGGCACGCCGTTCGACAACTGGGTCGACGAGAAGAACATGGTCGATGCCAAGGCGCTGTGGGAGATCGCGCCCGACCTCGCCGCTGCGCTATCGCTCCCTGGCTTCCCCGCTGCCGACTCCGCCGCTGTGATGGCCGACCTCGCCGCTGCAAACCCGGCGTTTGCCGGAGCCACCCACGCCGCGATGGACCTGCAGGGCGTGCCGCTCGCGGAGGTGGGCGAACCTGCCTAAGCCTGCCATGCTGCGCGCTCTGTTTGTCCTGCTCGTGCTCCTGACCGCGACTGCGCAGGCCCAGTCGCCTGGGAATCCGTCGTCGGAGAGTCAGCCGCCAGAGGCGCAGGTGCGCGGCTTCTTCGACGTGTACGCGGTCCAGGGCGAAGCGGCCATCGATACGTTCTTTACGAACAACCCGTACATCGAGACCAACCGGGAGGCGGTGGACGGGCTGAAGGCCCAGCTTCGCGACGTGCTCGGCCTCCTCGGACCGTTTCGGGGCTACGAGGTGGTGGCGGTTCGGCCGCTCGGCGAGCGCCTCGTCAACTACATCGTCGTCGTCGGGCACGACCGGCAGCCGCTGCGCTTCTCGTTCACGTTCTACCGCCCGCAGGACGCCTGGCTAGCCCAGGACTTCCGCTACAACGACGACTTCACGAACGACTTCGAGCAGGTCGGCGGCTACGCACCGTAGCGGTTGTTTTGCCGTTGTGCTCATATCGAGGCTGCACCATGCGCGTTCTCCTGCTCACCCTGACGCTGGCTGGCTGGACGGGCTGCACCGTTGCCTTCCCACTCGGCGTCTATCTCGATAGCCGGATCGACGCCTCAGAACCCATCGCGGTCGAGGAGGCCGTGACCACAGAGCCCGGGCACACGCTCCGCGTGACGCAGCGCGACGACACCGAGGTAGTCGGACCGCTCGTCCGCGTTGAGCCCGACGCAGAACCCCGCTCACTGGTGCTGCGCGTGCGCACGGACGAGGTACCGGTGCCGCTTGCCAACATCTCCGCCGTTGAGCGCTACGACCCACCGCCGAACCTGTGGTCCGCCGCCGCCATCGGTGCCGGAGTCGACCTCATCCTCCTCGTGTTTGTGAGCCCCGGCGACGATTGGTGCTTCATCTTGGGCGACCTCTGCTAAAATTGCGGTAGCAAGGCGGTCGACACCTTCGCGCGTGCAGGCCCTGTTCCTACCTTCCTACTCTCACGCGTCCATACGTCCACCCCTCACCAGATGGCCAACGTCGTCGCCAGCGTCTGGGAGTTCATCGACCTCCCGGTGTACCTCTTCCTCGTCCTCAACGGGCTGCTGCTGACGGCGTCTGCGCTCGTCTACGCCGAGCGGCGTGTGGCAGGCATCATCCAGGAGCGTGTGGGGCCAAACCGCGTGGGGCCGCAGGGGCTGCTCCAGCCGTTCGCGGACGTGTTCAAGCTCATCTTCAAGGAGGACATCCGCCCGAGCGAGTCGAACCGCTTTCTGCACTCGGTCGCGCCGACGCTGATGGTGGTGATCGCGATGACG
>JBCDFO010000358.1:0-5102 GCA_039177895.1 Bacteroidota bacterium | reverse complement strand
GTCCGCGAGGTCGAACTTGGTGGACCAGCCGAACCGGTGGACGTGGAGGGTGCCATCCTGGATGCTATACCCGCGCACTGAGAACGCGAGCGTGATCAGGAGCAGCGCCACGGCGAGGAGAGAGCCGCCCGAGCCTGCGGCGAAGGAAACGTAGACCAGGACGCCAAGGAACGCGAGGGTGGTGAGCTTCAGCTTGGTGCTCCAACCGACCGGAAAGTGACGCATAGCGAGTTAGGTGCACGGGGACAAACGCGGGGAAAAGCCGCGTTGACGAGGAACAGCTCCCCAGGTTGCACCAACTCCACGCAGCTCTGTCGCCCCATGGTGTCGCTCCGCGACGCTCGGCGCTTCGTCAGTTCGTCAGCAGGCGCTGCACGACGGCTTCGAGGTCGTCGAGCTTGAAGGGCTTCTTGACCACCACGTCGATGTGCTCGGAGCCATCGTCGGCGTCCGTGTCGCCCGTGAGGAGGATGATCGGGAGGCGCGGGTGGTGCTGGCGAATGCGGAACGCGAGCTCGCGTCCGTTCATGTCCGGCATCGAGAGGTCCGTGAGCACGAGGTCATACGGGTGGTCGGCGATGCGCGCCAGGGCCCGTTCGCCGCCCTCGGCCTCGTCCACCTCGTGGCCCTTCAGGCGCAGCAGGCGTCCCGTCACGGAGCGCACCATCTCCTCGTCGTCGACCACGAGGAGGTGGCCCACGCGAGCGTCCTCCACGTCCACCTCCGGCTCCGGCAGGACCGGCCGGGGCTCAGCAGGGACGTCCGTGAGGATCGGGAAGGTGAGCGTGAAGCGCGTGCCCTCGCCAGCCTGGCTCGTCACCTCGATGGTGCCCTCGTGCTCCTGCACGATGCCGTACGACACGGTCAGGCCCATGCCGGTCCCCCGGTCGCCCTTCGTCGTGAAGAGCGGCTCGAAGATGCGCGAGCGGACGTCCTCCGGCATGCCAAGCCCGTTGTCCCGAACCTCAGCGACGACGCCGCGCGCCTCGTCCACGTGGGTGCGCACGGTGATCGTGCCGCCGTGTGGCATCGCCTGGACGGCGTTGAGGATCAGGTTGGCGAAGACCTCGCGGAGCTCCGTGCCCGAGCCGCTGATCTTCGGAAGCTCGGCGAGCTGCTTGCGCGTGCGGATGAGGATGCCCTGCCGACGCGGCTCGTTGTACCAGTAGGGCCGCGTGAGCGCCAGCACTTCCTCGATGAGCTCGGAGAGGTCGATGCGCTCAAAGCGCTCCTGCTTCTCATGGCGGATATACTGCTGGATCTTCTTCACCAGCACAGCCCCGTCCAGCGCCGCCCGCTCGATGGTCTTGAGCTGCCCGACCGCGTCCGTCGCGAGCGAGCCATGCCCGCCGAAGAGCCGCGTCAGGTCCCCGCGCAGCAGCTCCGTGTGTCCGAGGATAGACGTGAGGAGGTTGTTGAAGTCGTGCGCGATGCCCATCGCCATCTGGCCGAGCATCTCCATGCGGCGGCGGCGCGTCTGCTCGGTAGCCCAACTGACGGGCTCCTGCAAGACCTCGCCCGTGACCATCACCTTGAGGCTCCCCGCCTGCTGGTCGGGCAGGAAGATGGGGAGGAAGTTGAGCAGGACGGGCACCGGCAGGTCGCGCTTGTGCCGGTCCACGAGGAAGACCTGGTTTGTCACGAGGCCGCCCGCGGCCGCTTCCGAGAGGTACTCGGCGGCGAAGCGGGCGTCTTCATCACTCATCGCCTCCCACAGGCCTTCCGTGCCGAGGATCGACCCCCATGCAGTGTTGCAGTGGAGACGTTCCCCGTCGGGGGCGCAGGTGGCGTAGAGGAGTTCCGGAGCGAGAAGGGGGAGGACGTCGCTGGACTCGGAGGACATCGCGGAGGTGGTGTGGTGAGGAGGGCCGCGGTGGCAACGAGTGGGTAAGTGCATCAGAAGTATACACCGCGAACCGACCCAGGCCAATATCGGGGAAACCCCTGCGGCGTAGCAGCCACCCTGACGGTCATGCCGTGCTCAGCCTCCCCGCCGTTGGACGGCCAGCAGGGTGAGGTCGTCGGCCTGCGTGGCTCCATCCGAGAACGTCTCGACGGCGCGCAGGACCTGGCGGATGACCGCCGCGGGAGACCGCTCCGCGAGTGCGTCCAGGCACGATGCGAGCCGCTCTTCCTCGAACTGCTCCCGGTCCTCGTTGGCAGCCTCCGTGACGCCGTCGGTGTAGAGCAGGAGCGTGTCGCCAGGGTTGAGCGCGAGTGTGCTGGCCTCGTAGGCAAAGTCGGGGGTGAGGCAGAGCCCGAGGCCGCGGGCGCAGCGGCAGGCTTCCAGAGACCCGTCGGTGCGGAGGACGAGCGGGTGGTGGTGCCCCGCGTTTACGAGGTCGAGAGTGCCCGTGCGGAGATCGAGTAGTCCGTAGACGAGCGTCACAAACATGTGCGCCATGCTCTCGGGATGGAGCACCCGGTTGACATGGCGGATTACCTCGTCGGCGGGGAGGTCGCGCTGCGCGGTCGCGCGGAGGATCGTCCGGGTGATCGCCATGAAGAGCGCCGCCCCGACGCCCTTGCCCGACACGTCGCCGACGACGAAGCCGAGCCGGTTCGCCTCGCTGTGTGCAGACTCCGTGCCAGCGTCCTCGATTAGAAAACAGTCGTAGAAGTCGCCGCCAACCTCCTGAGCGGGCAGCATCGTGGCGTAGAGATCGAAGTCGTCGCGGCCGGGGAAGGCTGGCGTCGCCGCAGGCAGCATCGAGAGCTGGATGCGGCTCGCGATTTCGAGCTCGCGGTGGAGGACGGTGAGTTGTCGGCGCAGCTGCTCGGCCTGGCGGACCTTGTCGAGTTCCTCGTACGCCTTATCGATGATGAGCCCGAGGTCGTCGAAGTTGATGGGCTTCGTCACGAAGTCGAACGCGCCGCGGTTCATCGCCGTGCGGATGTTCGGCATGTCGCCATACGCCGAGACGATCACCACTTTTAGGGTCCGATCGAGTTCGCGTAGCTTGCCGAGCAGCGTCAGGCCGTCCATGCGCGGCATGTTGATGTCCGAGAGGACGAGCTCGATCTGCGGGTCGGCCTCGACGGCTGCGAGCGCCTCCACGCCGTCGCCTGCGAAGGTGAGCACGAGCCGCCCAGCGCGTACCTGCCGCCTGAACTTGTGCCGAACGAGCAACTCCAGGTCCGGCTCGTCATCGACGACGAGGACGTGGATCGGGACGGGCGGCGGCTCGGGCATGCGGGGTGTGTGGCGGGACGCGCTCGAAAAAAAGTTTCGATTTGGCTTGGTGGGACGTGCTTAGCGAAACACCTTCTAGACCCTAGACCCTAGACCCTAGACCCTAGACCCTAGACCCTAGACCTTCTAGCTCGCCAATTCCCGGATCTGCTCCTTCAGGGCGTCGAAGTCGACGGGCTTCGTGAGGTAGCCGTCGCTGCCGTGGGCCTGCGCTTCCTGGACGTACGCCTCGTTGGCGTAGGCCGTCATCATACAGACGGGAAGGCTGGGCTGGGCCGACTTGATGCGCTTGAGCAGGTCGAGCCCGCTCATGCCCGGCATGTTGATGTCCGAGAGCACGAGCACCACGTCGGCGGGATGGTCGTCAAGGTAGGCGAGCGCTTCCTCGCCGGAGAAGGCGAACGCGAGCGCGATCTCACCGCGCCGGATCTCCTTGCGAAACTTCTGGCGGAAGAGCAGCTCGACGTCTCGCTCGTCGTCGACGACTAGCACTTGCATGGCTCGGGCGAATGGGTGGATGGCGTGTGAGGAACGAAGGATACGGGCTGCGCGCGCGAGATGGTAGACGCGGCGCTGCAGCGAACGGAGTGCCTGAGGCGACGGACCCGGAATGATGTGGTCCGGATCGCACCGGCCTACGAGACTGCGACGAGTTCGTTGGCGAGTGCCTCAGCGGCGTCGTCCGAGAGCGGACGCAGCGGCGGACGGACGTGCCGCCAGCGGGCGTCGCCGGCCCGACGGGCGAGGAGGGCCTTCTGCGCAGGGATCGCCCCGTAGGGCTGCACGGTTCGGCGAAAACGCGCGACGGTGGCAAAGTGCGCATCGAAAGCAGCGCGGTCGTCGTCGTGGAGCCGGATCGCCTCAGCGATGGCGGGGGCGTTGAGGTTGGCCGTGGCCGAGATGCAGCCCGGCGCGCCGTGCGCGAGCGCCTCGGGCAGCAGCAGCTCGGTGCCGGGGTACACCGTCAGCCCGTCGATGCCGAGCAGCGCCTGCGTGTTGGCCCAATCGCCCGTCGAGTCTTTGATGCCGACGATGTGGTCGGGGGACGCGGCACGCAGGCGTCGGACGAGGTTCGCCGACCAGCCGACGCCCGCGATCTGCGGGATGTGATAGAGATAGATCCGCACCCCCGGCGTACCGACGTGCGCGTTGACCTGTTCGATCAGGCGCTCGGCGTAGGCGAATAGGCCATCGTCCGAGACGCCGGGGTAGTAGAACGGCGGGAGCAGCAGCACGCCCGCACAGCCGTGGCGCGTCGCCTGCGCGGCGAGGCGCACCGTGTCAGGCACGTTGGTCGTCCCGACGCCCACGATCATGCGCTCCGGCGGCACACCTGCCTCGACGAGCCGGTCGAGCAGGTGCACGCGCTCGTCCAGCCCGAGCGACGCCGCCTCGCTGGTGGTACCGAACGGGACGAGTCCCGCGCAGCCCGCGTCGAGGAGGTGCCGCGCGTGGGCGATCAGGAGGGCCTCGGCAACGCGCCCGTCGGCTTCGAAGGGCGTGAGCGGCGGTGCGAGGACGCCGTGCAACGGAGCTATGGGGCGGTCAGGCATGTCAGGCGGTCGGGGTGTCGGTGGGCAGCGTGACGACGAACACCGCGCCCCCGTCGGGGGCGTCCTCGACGGTGAGCGTGCCGCCATGCCCTTGCGTCACGATGTCGTAGCTCATCGACAGGCCGAGGCCCGTGCCCGAGCCGGTCGGCTTCGTCGTGAAGAACGGCTCGAAGATCTTGGCGCGGAGGTCGTCGGGGATGCCGGGGCCGTTGTCGGCGACGCGGATCTCGATGGCATCGCCGGAGCGCTCGGTCGACACCGTGACGTGCGGCTTGAACGGTTCGCCGTTCGCTGGGACGCTACGGGCGTGTTCGGCCACGGCGTCGAGGGCGTTGCCGACGAGGTTGACGATGACC
>JBCDFO010000357.1:0-5123 GCA_039177895.1 Bacteroidota bacterium | reverse complement strand
GCGCCTCGCGGGCAGGATGGCCCGTGGTCGAGAGCGACGGACGGATCGTTTGGGTCGTCGGGATTCGCATCGCTGAGCACGCGCGCGTGACGCCGCAGACCGTGCGGGCCTTACGGTTACGCTGGGTGCCAAGCGGCAGCCTGTGACAGGCAGGTGTGCAAACGTGTTGCGGTATTTCGGTGTCGCAGTGCTTCGGTGGGGCCATGTGGCCGTGGCAGCCCTCTCGCCGATTTTCAGGCGGACGCGTCCTCGAAGATGCGAGAGCCTGACTTCGTCCTTCTGCCCTCGAACGGCTGCTTTCCTGCTTGCCAAGTCCGCTCAATGGGTTGCGACCTGAGAAACCAACAGCCGATAGCTGACAGCCAATAGCTCCAAATCCGGCCTCGCTGCCCCGATTCGGTCGCCATTCTGCTCCCGGATTTGGCACAAGAAAGTCCGTTCCTGCCTCGAACTTCATGGCCGACAGTTGGGCGCTGCCTCGTACTTTCCGGCTCCGGACCCTCGATGCCGTTTCGCGACTCGGACCACCGACCGACTCCAGCCATGCAGCCTCTCGTCACTGCCGCGCCCGATTCCGTCACCTGTCAGGGCGAGGCCTTCCGCCTCTACATCTCCGAGCAGCAGCTCCGAGACCGCCTCACCGAACTCGGTCGCCAGATCGACGCCGACTATGCCGACGCGGACCAGCCGCCGATCATGATCGGGCTGCTCAACGGCGCGTTCATCTTCATGGCCGACCTCATGCGGGCGGTCACGATCCCGTGCGAGATGGACTTCTTCAAGCTGTCGTCCTACGGCGAGAGCAAGGTGTCGTCCGGTCAGGTGCGCGAGCTCAAGGGCGTCGACGCCGACCTCAAGGGCCGCCACGTGATCGTGGTCGACGACATCGTGGACACGGGCCTGTCGATGCGCTACATCCTCGACCGCATCGGCACGATGCAGCCCGCCTCGGTGCGCGTCGCAACGCTGCTCCACAAAAAGGCCGCCACGAAGGTGCCCGTCCGGCTCGACTACGTGGGCTTCGAGATCGACAACCTGTTCGTGATCGGCTACGGCCTCGACTACGGCCAGCTCGCCCGCAACCTCCGCGCGATCTACATCCTCGACGAATGAGGCGGTGGCTCTCCGCTCTCCGCCACCGGCTACGGTCAGCCAGACCGAGGGCCATGCGCCATTCGCCTGACGCTTCCATGATCCAGCCCCTCGCTGCCGACGACTACCCAGCGCTCCTCGTCGCCGACGGCCCGCTCGTGCTCTACAAGCACAGCCACCGCTGCCCGATCAGCGCGGGTGCGCAGCGCCGCCTGACGACGTTCGCGCTGGAGCACCCGACGGTCCCCGTCTACGAGGTCAACGTGATCGACCAGCGGGATCTCTCGCAGCAGATCGCAGCTGATCTCGGGATCGAGCACGCATCGCCGCAGGCGTTCCTGCTCGTCGGCGGACACGTCGTCTGGCACGACTCGCACGGACGCATCACCGGTTCTGCCATCGAGAGCGCGCTGGGAGCAGACGCGGCCTGAGGAAACGGAGGGGCTGCGTGCCCGTAGACGTCCACACGGGGATCGGCGGTGCGTACGAGTTGGCCCTCCCGGAAGCCAGGTCACCGCGCCGTCCGGTCCCCGCTTTTCGTGGGAGCGCCGGTGCTACTGCGGGTTCCAGCCGCCGTCGGGGCTGAGGCGGAGGATGCGGTCGGGGCCGTTCGCGACAACGTAGATCGCGCCGTCGGGGCCGTTGACGACTTCGCGGACGCGGCCCATGTTCTTCAGGATGACCTCGTCGTGCAGCACGCGGTCGCCGAGCGCGTCGTCCCGTTCCAGCGTGAGCAGGCGCACCTCCTGATAGGCGAGGGCGGTCACGAGCAACTGGTTCGTCCATCGCTCGAAGAGCGTGCCGGTGTAGAACTCCGACCCCGCGACCGCGATGGAGGGGCGCCAGAAGAAGACGGGCTGCTGCATGCCCTCGGCGCGGCGGCGCTCGGAGAGGACCGTCCCGTTGTAGTTGATGCCGTAGGTGATCGTCGGCCAGCCGTAGTTCACACCCGCGTCGATGCGGTTGAGCTCGTCGCCGCCGCGCGGGCCGTGCTCGACGGACCAGACGGCTCCCGTGAGCGGGTCCACGGTGAGGCCCTGCGGGTTGCGGTTGCCGTAGGTGTAGATCCCCGGGATCGCCGCTGCGTCGTCCGCGAACGGGTTGTCGGCGGGGACCGTGCCGTCCGGGCGGAGGCGGTAGGTCTTGCCGTTGGGCAGGTTGAGGCGCTGCGCATCGTCTTGCACGCCCCGGTCGCCGATGGCGAAATAGAGGAAGCCGTCACGGTCGAAGACGATGCGCGTGCCGTAGTGGAAGTCGGTGTCACGGTAGGTGGCGAGCGGGGCCTCCCAGACGACCTCCTCGTTGGTCCACTGCAGCGCGTTCCAGTCGGCCCCGCTGAGCTGGCCGCGCACGACGCGCGTCATCGCCGGGCCGCGCCGCTCGGGGTGGGGGTGGCTGTAGGCGAGGTAGACCCAGCCGTTCGTGGCGTAGTCGGGGTCGGGCGTGACGTCGAGCAGACCGCCCTGGCCGCGCGCGCGCACCTCGGGGATGCCCGCCACCGGGTTGGGCTGGAGCACACCGTCGCGTAGGACGCGCAGCGCGCCGTCCTGCTCCGTCACGAGCGCAGTCCGCCCATCGAGGAACGCGAACGCCCACGGCCGGCTGACGCCATCCGTAAGCACCTCGACGCGCACGGCGTAGTCGAGCGTCCGGACGGTGTCTAGGACACGGAGGGAGGGCAGCACGAGCTCATCGCTGGCCGGGCTGTCCGGCAACACCGCAGGGAGATCCGTCGCTGGAAGACCCGTCGCTGGGGAGTCCGCCGAGGTGGCAGCGGTCGAGACGCGCGGGCGCTCGGTGTCAGGGGCCGTGCCGCACGCAGCGAGGCCGCACGCGAGGACGAGGCCACACACGAGGAGAAGAGCAGAGATCGGACGCATCGGAGAAAAAGAGCTTCGTACCAGCTCCGAGCGGAGCGGTGCGATTGGGTGGGGGCAACTAGGCGGGGGCAACGGGGCCGGGCGACCGCCGCAACCCTTTGGGATAGGCTGGTGGCTATGGCTCTCGGGCGGAAAGGCCGAAACGCCGAAAGCCGATGGGATGCCGCGCGGGTAGGGTGGGAGGAGTATGCGGACGGGGCGCTCGGTTGGCCCCTCCTACGCACACACCTCGATACCCTATCTTCGGCCACGTCTCTACGCGCTGCGCCTGTCCATGCTCCCTTCCCTTTGTTCCACGTCGGCCAACGGTGCAGCTGCACCCTCCTCGCGCGGCCTCGTCCTCCTCGGCTCTACCGGCTCCATCGGCACGCAGGCGCTCGACATCGTCCGCCTCTTCCCGGACCGCTTCCGCGTGCGCGCGCTCACGGCCGGACGCAACGCCGACCTCCTCGCTGCCCAGGCCGAAGAGTTCCGCCCGTCGCTGGTGGTCATCCAGGACGAGGCGGCGGCTCCTGCGCTGCGGGCCCGGCTTGCCCCGCTCGGCATCGACGTGCTGGCTGGGGAGGAGGGGCTGGTGGCGGCGGCATGCATCGACGGTGCCGAGGTGGTGCTCACGGCCGTCGTCGGGTTTTGCGGGCTGCGGCCGACGCTCGCCGCCATCGGCCAGGGCCGCACGATCGCGCTGGCGAACAAAGAGACGCTCGTGGTCGCTGGGGCGCTCGTCGAAGCCGAGGCGCAGCGGCACGGCGCGACGGTGCTGCCGGTCGATAGCGAGCACTCGGCGCTCTTTCAGTGCCTCGTCGGTGAGGACCTGGGCGCGGTCGAGCGGGTCACGCTCACGGCGTCCGGAGGGCCGTTTCGCACGCGCCCGGCGGAGACGTTCGAGGCCATCACGCCCGGCGAGGCGCTGCGCCACCCCAACTGGAGCATGGGTGCGAAGATCACCATCGACTCCGCGACGCTGATGAACAAGGGCCTCGAAGTCATCGAGGCGCGGTGGCTCTTCGGCCTCGATCCCGACCAGATCGACGTGCTCGTGCACCCGCAGTCGATCATCCACTCGATGGTCACGTTCGTGGACGGCTCCGCGAAGGCGCAGCTCGGCGTGCCGGATATGAAGGTGCCGATCCAGTACGCGCTCACCTACCCCGACCGCTGGCCCGCCCCCCATCCCCGCCTCGACTGGACGCAGGTCGCCTCGCTCGACTTCGAGCCGCCCGACACCGACCGCTTCCCCTGCCTCCGCCTCGCCTTCGAGGCGCTGGAGGCGGGCGGGCTGGCCCCGTGCGTGCTCAACGCCGCCAACGAGGTGGCCGTGGCGCGCTTCCTCCGTGAAGAAATCGGCTTCACCGACATTCCCCGGATCGCGGAGGCGGCGCTGGACCTTGAAGCGGGCCAGCCCACGGCCGCCCGGGCGCACCTCGACGTGGAGGCGCTCGTCGCCGCCGACGTCCGCGCTCGTCGCCGGGCGCAGGAACTCCGCCGCGCCGTCGTCCTTTAGACGCGGGCTTCTCCGTATCGATACGTGCGCCTTGCGACCCGTTTCGTACGGGCGGCTTGCAAGCCGCCCGTACCGAGCACGATGCGCTGGCAGTTCTACCGTGTTGACGCGCCACTTGCGACCTTCGACCTGCATTTATGGAATTCCTGCTCACGGCGTTCTCGTACGTCTTCTGGGTCGTCATCGCGCTCGGCATCCTCGTGTTCGTGCACGAACTGGGGCACTTCCTCGCGGCCCGCGCCTTCGGGATGCGCGTGGACAAGTTCTCCATCGGCTTCCCGCCCAAGCTCTTCGGCAAGAAGGTCGGCGACACCGAGTACGTGATCGGCGCGACGCCGCTGGGCGGCTACGTCAAGATCGCGGGCATGATCGACGAGTCGATGGACGCGGACTTCGTGGGGTCAGAGCCGCAGCCGGACGAGTTTCGCTCGAAGCCGGTCTGGCAGCGCATCGTGGTCATCACGGCGGGCGTGATCTTCAACCTCATCTTCGCCTGGCTCGTCTACATCGGCCTCGCGTGGGGCTACGGCGACAGCTACATCCCCGCCGAGAACGTCGAGCAGGTCTACGTCGCCGAGGGCTCCATCGCCTACGAGATGGGTCTGCGCACAGGCGACCGCGTGGTGGCCGTCAACGGCGACCCGCTGGAG
>JBCDFO010000356.1:0-5134 GCA_039177895.1 Bacteroidota bacterium | reverse complement strand
GCCCTGCAAGGCATGGAAGTCTCCCTGCGCGTCGAGCCGCAGGGCGCTATCGAGGAGACGACAGCCTCGTTCGAGGAGGCAGGGACGATCACGCTCATGCGCCTCGACCTCGACGCGATGCTCGCCGACCCGGCGCTTCTGGAGCGCCTGCAACAGCGCGAGCCGCCTGCGTCCGCCGAGGAGACGGCCGAACAACTCGCCGAGATTCCCGGGCTGGACGCAGAGGCACAGCCGACGGTGACCGTGATGTTCGAGTAAGAAACTCAAGTTGTGTACTACCGACAGGCTTCTCAGCATAGACGATGTAGGGTGTGGGGAGGAGGGCGTAGGGAGTGACAAACGCCCCACACCCTACCCTCCACTCCCTACAGGCCGCCTGAAGCGCAGTGGCAAGCCGTAGCATACAACTTGAGGTAAGAAGCTGTTTGGCAAGAGTACTGATGGGCTGCAAGCGGCTGCGACGGACCGCCCTCAGCGTTGCGTTGCTTCGCCGATGCGGACCCGGCCGAGGTCCGGCCGGCATCGCCTGCTTCACGCGCCTTGACGGCGGTCGTCTCGCTCCCCGCAGGGCGGGGCAGGCTGCTTTCGCCCTGATCCTCCCTTACCAAACAGCTTCTAAACGGAGGCACCGGATGGCTGGCGAGCGAAAACGTGGCGGGACGGTAGCTTGCGCTCGCCGTCCCCGCCAACGCTCACCCCGACCCCGATGCGCCTCGCCGTTCTCGTTGCACTTGTCACGCTCTGCACCACGCCGCCCGCCGCAGCCCAGTCGCCTGCGCCCTCCTCTCCGTCATCGTCGTCGCCTGCGTGGCCGGACTCGCTCGCAGGAGGCCCCGTGGCCCCAGCCGAGGTGCCGTTCCTCCGCGAAGTCGCCGCGGCCGTCCAGGCCGACCGCATCGAAGCGGACATCCGCACGCTGGCGGGCTTCGGGACGCGCCACACCCTCTCCGACACGGTCAGCGCCACGCGGGGCATCGGTGCGGCGCGGCGGTGGCTGCGCGCCGAGTTCGAGGCCATCAGCGCGGCCTGTGGCGGCTGCCTGGAGATCGTCGAGCAGCGCAGCATCGTCGCCGGGGAGCCTCGTATCCCGGACTCGACGGTGGTGGTGAACGTGCTCGCCATCCAGCGCGGGACGGCCGACCCCGACCGCTACGTCGTCATGGCGGGCGACATCGACAGCCGGGCGTCCGACGTGATGGACTTCACCTCGGACGCGCCCGGCGCCAACGACAACGCCTCGGGCCTGGCGGGCGCGCTGGAGGCGGCGCGCGTCCTCTCGAAACACACGTTCCCGGCGAGCATCGTCTACGCGGGCCTCTCGGGCGAGGAGCAAGGACTCTTCGGCGGGCAGCACATGGCGGCCGTCGCGCGCGAGGAAGGCTGGCGTATCGAAGCCGTGCTCAACAACGACATGATCGGCAACACGTGCGGCATTGACGGAGTGTGCGACAACACCTCGGCGCGGGTCTTCTCGGAGGGCACGCGCGCCGTCGAGACGGACGTGGAGGCGCGCTACCGCCGCTTCACCGGCGGCGAGGTGGACAGCCCAGCGCGCAACCTCGGGCGCTACGTGGACCGCATGGCCGACGCCTACCTCCGCAACCTCGACATGATGATGGTCTACCGCCTCGACCGCTTCCGGCGGGGCGGCCACCACAGCCCGTTCTCGGAGGCAGGCTACCCAGCCGTGCGCATCATGGAGACGCACGAGCACTACGACCGCCAGCACCAGGACCTCCGCACCGAGACGCAGCCCGACGGCACCGAACGACACTACGGCGACACGGTCGGGTTCGTGGACTTCGACTACGCGGGGAAGCTGACCGCGCTCAACGTGGTGACGCTCGCCGGGCTTGCCCTTGCACCTGCGCCGCCACGCGGCGTCCGGGTGACCGGCGCCGTCCAGCCCTCGACGACGCTCTCGTGGCTACGCCCCGCCCCCGCCGAGAACCCGCAACTCGCAGGCTACGTGGTCGCGTGGCGGCTCACGACGGCCCCGCAGTGGACCCACCGCGTCTTCGTACCCGACCCGGGCCCGGCGGTGACCGAGGAGCGCCTCACCTACACGCTGGAGAACGTCGTGATCGACAACTACCTCTTCGGCGTCGCGAGCGTGGCGAAGGACGGGGCCGAGAGCCCGGTCGTCTTCCCTGGCCCGGCGGGCGCGTTCGAGCCGCCTCCCGCTGCCGAAGGCCGATAGCTGACAGCCGAGAGCCCAGCTCCTCACGTCACATCGCGGAGGCGCAGCGTGGGATCGGCGTTGGTCATCGCGAGGAACAGCTCGGCGGTGGCGAGCGCGTCGGCGAGCGCGTCGTGGGCGGGGTACGGCGGGAGGCCGTGCGTCTCACGGAGGGAGGCCAGGCGAAATGCATCCGGCCCCGCCGTGCCGTGGTGCTCGTGGGCGCGCGCCTGGTGACGCCGCCGGGCGATCGCCAGCGTGTCGACGGTCGGCACGAGGAGCGGGACGCCGTAGACGGCGCGGCAGGCGCGGTCGAGGCAAGCGTGGTCGAAGACGGCGTGGTGGGCCAGCAGGGCGCGCCCGGCCAGCCGTTCGAGGACGTGCGCGAGCGCTTCGGCGAGCGGGACCCCGTCCTCCACGTCGCTGTCGAGGAGGCCATGGACGGTCGCACTCTGGGCCACCGAGCGGTCGGCCTGGACGAGGAGGTGCGCGCACTGGCCGAGCTTCACCGCACCCTTCACCACTGGAACGCTGCCTACGCTCAGAATTACGTCCTGCTTCGGGTCGAGGCCCGTCGTCTCTACATCGAGCGAGAGCAGTTCGATCTCCGCGAGCGGCGCACGTGGGTCGGGCGGCGGCGTCTCCAAGAACTGCCGCATCGGGCCCGCTGGGGCGCGGCGGCGGTAGCGCTGGCGGTGGAACGTATCGAACATGGTCAGACGAGGCTGGCTCGGAACCGCTTCCAGAGAAGGTACGCGCCCCTCGTCAGAAGTCCACTACACCGTGCGAGGCCGAGGTCCTGTTCGACCTCGGCCTCGCTAAACGTGGGCGCTATCCGACGCGTGCTCAGCCTGTTACGGCCCAGTCTATGCCTACCGGGCTGGCTCGTAGGCTCAGTCGATCACCACGAAGCTGTTTCCCCAGTTGCCCCAATCACGCGTCGTAACGCCGTTGCGGGTAGACCCGTCGTAGCTATCGGCTCCTGGCCGCAGTTCGATCACGACGCTGCCCCCTGCGTCCTGCGTGATGACGCCTGCGTGAACGGCCGCCGTGCAGACCGACGAGTCGTCCGTGTAGAGGTCCGTGCCCCACACGGTGCTGAACGCGCCACCCTCGGGACAGTCGAAGCGGAGACGAGCCCCGACGCCACGCCCGCGGTACTGGACGGCGTTCTGCGTCCACGGGATCTGCCCCTCCTCGGTTGTCGGGCCCCCCGTAGTCGGCGGGTCGTTGGTGCCGCCGCTCGTGTCTCCCGCCTCGGCATCCACGGTGATGGTGGTCGTGATAGGCAAGCTGACCAGGCCGCCGTCGGTGTAGACACAGTAGATGACGGTGAACGTGCCTGGGATGAGGTTGTCAGGAAGCGTGAACTGAAAGCTGCCGCCGGTGCCTGGAATCTGGAAGTAGCCGCTGGCACCCTGCACGAGGAAGTAGATCCCGGCGAAGTCGCTGGTGGCGCCGAAGCGCAGCGTGACCACCCCGCCTGGTCCTGCCGTGACGGCGCTGGCCCCGTTCCCGATCACCGGCGTCGCGGCGTCGGTCGTCGGGCTGGGCGCGGCTCCCTCAACGCGTGTGGCTCCCATGATCTGGAGCGCGTTGCTGAGCGCGTCGGCGTCGCCTGGGGCGATGGCAGGCGGATCGTTGGTGCCGCCGCTCGCGTCCCCTGCATCGGCGTCCACGGTGATCGTCGTCGTGATGGGTAGGCTCACGAGGCCGCCGTCAGTGTAGACACAGTAGATGACCGAGAACGTACCCGTATTGAGGTTGTCGGGCAGCGCGAACTGGAAGCTGGCGGCAGTACCTGGGATCTGGAAGTAGCCGCTCGCGCCCTGCACGAGGAAGTAGACCCCGGCAAAGTCACCCGTGGCCCCGAACTGGAGCGTGACGGCCCCGCCTGGCCCGGCGGTGACGGCGTCGGCTCCGTTGCCGATCACAGGCGTCCCCGCGTCGGTCGTCGCGCTCGGCGCGGCTCCGTCGAGGCGGGTGGCCCCGGCGACCTGGAGGGCCTCGCTCAGGGCGTCGGCGTTGGTGGGAGCGATGGGCTGCGGGCCGGGGTCAGGCGTGTCGACGTCCGGGTCGCTACTGTCGCAGCCAAGGGCGAAGGCGAGCAGCAGGGCGGGAAGAAGCAGGTAACGTGCGGTATGCATCGTGCGGAGGGAGATCGTGGAGGGAGATCGCGGTCGGCACCGCAGCCGTCCACCGTAGGGGGCTGGCCGTCGCGGGTTGATCCGAGCGGGCGGACAGGTTCGGGATTCCAGAGGGCGGCCTCAATCCCCGGAGCCGGGGGTTTACCCGGGTATGGAGTGCCCGGCATGGGTAGACCGGCCTGGGCCCTCTCTTGCGTCTGTGGATAGCCGCGTGGATAGTTGGTGGGCCGATTCCATCGAGGCTCCCTGGTGTGGCCTTGCCGCAGCGCGTAACATGCAGGTCATACAGCGCGCTGCCGTCGCCCCGGATGGCGGCGCGCTACGCTGCAGACACCCCCCGCTCGTGGCCACCGTCCTCGACCTCGTCCGCGAAGCCCGCGCGGCGCTCGCCCTCCAGCGCGACCTCGCCGGGCCGCTACTCTTCGCCCTGCCGGACGCTGCGCCCGCCTCTGCTGTCACCTCCCCCGCCGACGCCACCTCTGCTGACGACGCCATGCCCGACCTCTTCGGCGCGCTCCCCGACCCCAGCCAGGACGAGACGCTCTCCCCCTACGAGCGCATCGCGGCGCTCATCCCCGAGGACTCGCCGCTGCGCGGGATGACCTCGCTCCAGGAGGTGAACACCTACCTCGCGAGCACCGTCCTCGTCCCCATCGACGAGAGCCGCATCAACCCCGTCCTCGGGACCGGCGACCCGGACGCCGACCTGATGATCGTGGGCGAAGCGCCGGGCGCGAACGAGGACAAGGAGGGCGAGCCGTTCGTCGGCCGCGCGGGGCAGCTCCTCAACAAGATCCTCGAAGCCATC
>JBCDFO010000355.1:0-5177 GCA_039177895.1 Bacteroidota bacterium | reverse complement strand
TACGCCGACGTGCGCGAGTACGCCCTCGTCTGCAACCAGCTCGACGCCAAGGTGTCCGTCATCGATATCCGCCGGGGGCGCGTGATCCGCACGCTCGACCTCACGGACCTCGGCCTCGACCCGCAGGCTGCGCCGCACGACGTGGAGTCGGAGCCGGACGGGAGCGCCTGGTACGTGGCGCTCATCAACGAGAACAGCGTGGTCAAATTCTCCACGGACCTCGACGCGATCGGACAGGGCAGCCCAGCGCTCCTGGACCAGACGCCCGGGCCTGCCAACGCGTTCACGAAGCCGGGCATGCTGACCCTGGGTATGGAGGGGACCGCCACCGAGGGGCTGCTCTTCGCCGGGCGGTCGTTCTCCGACATGACAGGCAGCGATAGCTTTGCCATCATCGAGCGGGCCACGATGGAGTACGAGGAAGAGGGCGTCGTCCCGTACACGCGCCCGCATGCCATTGCGCAAGTCGGTGACTTCGTGCTCTCAGCGTCGTTGAGCGAGAACACCGTGGCCAGCATCGACATCGTCGATAGCACGGCCCCTACGCCGACGCTCGCGGACGTACTGACGCTCGGGAGCGGCCCCGACGAGTTCGTGATGTTCGACGTGCGGCCCGACGGCCAGGAGGCCGTGCTGACCTCGGCGCAATCCGGCGAAGTGTTCTTGCTCGACGTCTCCGACCCGACCAACCTGGGCATCGATGCCATCGTGCCGGTCGGCGCAGGGCCGTGGCACCCCACCTACAGCCCCGACAGCGGGACGCTCTACGTCCCCAACCGTGACGCGAACTCGATCAGCGTGATCGATGTGGCGACGCAGACCGTCGAGACGATCACCGACCCGGCGCTCGCGCAGCCCCACGGTTCCGCCATCACCGCCGACGGGCGCTTCCTCGTCGTGTCGAGCCGCAACACGATGGGAGGCTACACGCCCGAGTTCCCTTTCCCGAAGTCCACAAGCGCCGCGCCCGAGACAGACGCCGAGGGCCGCGTGATGGCGAGCAGCACCGACCTGTGCGGCGTCAGCGCCGCAGAGGCGGCCCGCAGTTCGGTGGCAGGCTCGCCCGGCACCGTCGTCATCGTCGACACGCAGACGAACGCCGTCGTCCACGTCATCGAGATCGGCCGCTTCGCCTCGGGCGTGGAAGTCGTCAACCGGTAGCGCTGCTGGTCCTCGTTGGGCTTTTCACGGCCTCCTCCTGGTTTTCGGGGGGAGGCCGTTTTATCGTAGGGGGACCTCCGGTCTTGACCGCCCTGCCATGTCCCGCCTCGCTGCCCTGGCTCGCCTCGCGCTGGTGCTGTGCCTCGTCGCCAGCACGCAGAGCTTGCTCGTGATCCAGGGCATCTTCGCGCTGCGGCAGGACGCGATCGCGGAGCGGCTCTGCGAGAACCGCGACCGCCCGGAACTGAACTGCGATGGGGTGTGCTACCTCACCAAGCAGTTGAAGGAGCGGCAAGACCGCGAGCGGGAGCAGAACAAGGCCGTCCTCGAACTCGCGCTCACGTTCCAACTGCAGGTCGCCGAGGGCGTCACGCTGGACCTGCCCGCCGACGGCGTCCAGGCCACGTACGGCGGGACGGCGCTGCTTGGCTGGGCAGCAGGAGTATCCGACGAGGTATTCGTCCCTCCGCGGAGGAGCGGCTGGGCTTGAACGTGATGCGACGCAGACACCCCCTGTCCTGCGTCGTCTCCGCTCGCAGGGGCTCGCTCCACTCCTCGAACTGTCCCCCTCACGTATGAGAGGGACAGCTTTTCGGCTTCCCCGACGCTTGCGGCGGGGAGAGAAACGCAAGGGGCGGGAGCCGTCCGCAGCACAAGCCCACCGACAGGATTCCTGCGCTCTGGCATGGGGCCAGGGCGTTCCTATCGCCTCGCACCGCGTCTCGCAGGCCGACCTGCGTGCCGGTGCTCGATCCCTCTGGCTATGCTCCGTACGCTCCTCTGCGGCGCGCTGCTCTGCGCCGTCGCCCTTCCTGTTTCTGCTCAAACGCCCTGGACCTCGCACCGCCCCGACGGCCACGCGCCCATCGGGGTGATGGGCGACCACACGCACTCAGCGGGCGAGTTCATGGTGTCCTACCGCTTCATGGCGATGGCCATGGCGGGCAACCGCGACGGCACCGAGTCGCTCTCCGATGGTGAGGTCGTCGATCCGAACGGGGCCAACTTCGTGATCGCGCCCACCGAGATGCCGATGCAGATGCACATGCTCGGCCTGATGTACGCCCCGACGGACCGTATCACCCTCATGGCGATGGTACCACTCGTCACCATGTCGATGGACCACCTGACGCGCATGGGCGGGACATTCACCACCGAGGCGGGCGGCCTCGGCGACATCGGCCTCGCGGCGCTCGTGGTGCTGGCGCGGCCCGAGCGGCAGCGCCTCCACGCCAACCTCGGCATCCGCCTGCCGACGGGCTCGGTCGAGGAGCAGGACGTCACGCCCGCGAGTGCGCCCAACGAGACGCTGCTCCCCTACCCGATGCAGACCGGCTCGGGGACGGTCGACCTCCAGCCAGGGCTGACCTACCTCGGCCAGACCAACCGCCTCTCGTGGGGCGCTCAGGCGATGGGCACGATCCGCCTCGGCGAGAACGGTAGCGACTACCGCTTCGGCAACGTCCTCGACGTGACGGCGTGGGGCGGCGTCAACGCGACGGACTGGCTCGGCGGCTCGCTCCGCTTGGCGGCGTCCACGTGGGGCGATGTCTCAGGCGCCAATCCTGCCTACGCGATGGGCGTGACGAACCGCATGGTCCCGACCGTCTTCGCCGACCTCCGCGCGGGCACGCGCTTCGACCTCGGGATCGGGGCCAACGTGCTCGTCCCAAGCGGCCCGCTGCACGACCTCCGCGTCGCCGCCGAGCTCGAGCTGCCGGTCTACCAGTCGCTCGACGGCCCGCAGCTCGAAACCGACTGGACGCTCACGCTCGGCGCGCAGTACGCGTTCTAGCCCAGCGAGCGCAGTCTTGCCTTCCACGCTCTCGGCTTTCCTGAGCATCCGATTCCTTTCGACGCTGATGAAACACCTCTTCCTCGGGCTCCTGCTGAGCCTGCTCCCGGCGGCGCTGCACGCGCAGGTCCTCCGAGGTACCGTCACTGACGCCGACGGGGCCCCGCTCGGCGGCGTCAACGTTGCCGTCCTCAACACGCCCCTCGGGGCCGTCACCGATGCCGAGGGCGCGTTCGCGCTCGACGTACGCCCTGGCGCGTACACGCTCTCGTTCTCGGCCGTCGGCTACGCGTCTCAGCTCGTGACAGCCGACGCAGGCGCGGTCCTCGCCATCGCGCTCGCGCCCCGGACCGAAGCGCTGGGCGAACTCGTCGTCTCGACGCAACGCACCGACGCAGCCCTCCTCGACGCGCCCGCCGCCGTGACCACGCTCGGGGCGGACGAGATCGTCGCCTCGCAGACGTGGGAGCTGGCCGACCTCACCGGCCGCGTGCCGGGCTACCTCTACCAGGAGCTCGGCGTCGGCTTCCAGGCGCTCCAGTCCATCCGGGGCGTGCAGGTCTTCAGCGAGAACCCCGCCGTGGCGACCTACGTGGACGGCGTCAACGCGCTCGACATCCTCGCGGGCGGGCTCGCGCTCGTGGACGTGGAGCGCATCGAGGTGCTGCGCGGGCCGCAGGGGACGCTCTTCGGGCGCAACGCACTCGGCGGCGTGGTCAACATCGTCACGCGCCCGCCGACCAACCGCACCGAGGTCTTCGCCGAGGCGACGACGGGCAACCTCAACCTCCAGCGCTACGCGGCGGGCGTGAAGGCCCCGCTCGTGCCCGGCCGCCTCTTCCTCGGCGCGACGGCGCTCTTCCAGGACAGCGATGGCTATTTCCGCAACGACACGACGGGGCTCGGCTCCTTCGCGCCGTCGGGCGACGTGGTCGGCGAGGAGGTGGGGCAGGAGCAGACGCTCTACGCGCAGGTCGGGCTGCAGTGGCTTCCGACCAACGCCGTCCGGGCGCGGCTCGACGTGAAGGCGCAGCGCGACCAGTCCGACGCCAGCGGCTTCTTTGCGAGCGCCCCTGACGAGGCGACGGCCTTCGCCAACCCGGACGCGCTCTTCCTCGCGCGCATCGGCGAGCACGAGCGGACGCTCCTCAACGGCGCGCTCTCGCTCGACGTCTACGCGCCCGGCGTCACGCTCTCGTCGGTGTCCACCGTGCAGCGCATCGGGCTGTCGTTCGCCGACATCTTCGACGGCAGCGGCGTCTTCTTCTCGACCGACATCGACGGCGACACCGCCGAACTCGGCGCGATGGCCGACCCGCAGGTGGTCTGGAGCCAGGAACTGCGCGCGACCTCGAATAGCGACGGGCCGCTCTCGTACACGCTCGGCGTCTACGGCTTCACGCAGAACGCCTTCGAGCCAACGACTAACCTGGCCTTCGAGCTGGGTCCGGACAGCTACGCGCTCTTCCGCAACGAAGGCACCAACACGGGCCTCGCGGCCTTCGGGCAAGCCACGCTGCGGCTCTTCGACCGGCTCGACGTGACCGCGGGACTCCGGTATGACTACGAGGAGCGCGAGGCCGCCTTCAACGGCTTCGGCGACCTCGTCCTGGACGCGGGCACGCTGACCGAGTTCGTAGCCGACACGACCGTGAGCGGATCCTACAGCGCGCTCTCGCCGAAGGCGGCGCTCGCGCTCGACGTGACGGACAACGTGCGCGCCTATGCCAGCTACACACGCGGCTTCCGCGCAGGCGGCATCAACGCGCAGCGGCTCCCGAATGGCCAGGAGGGGCAGTACGAGTTTGACCCCGAATACTCCGACAACATCGAGGTCGGGCTGAAGGCGCGGCTGGGCGACCGGCTCTATGCCGCGGCAGCGGGCTTCCTGATCTCGTGGACCGACCTCCAGTTCTTCAACCTCATCGCGCCGCCGTTCACCTTCGCCCGCGAGAACGTCGGCGACGCGCGCTCGCAGGGCGTCGAGCTCGAGTTGGCCGCCGTGCCGTTCGAGCGGCTCCGCCTCGACGCGACGCTGAGCCTGACCGACACCGAGTACGACGGCTTCGTGCTGCAACGCCTCGATCCGGAGACGTTCGAGCCGATCAGCGACGACATCTCGGGCAACCGGCTCGCGAATGCGCCGGGGCGGACCGCCTTCGTCGGGGCCGAGCTGCGGCAGCCAATCGGCGGGGGCACGTCTCTCGTGGCGCGCGGCGAG
>JBCDFO010000354.1:0-5214 GCA_039177895.1 Bacteroidota bacterium | reverse complement strand
GTGGACCGACCACCTCGTGCCGGTCGAGCGCCTGATCGAGTTCGTGCGGCGCGTGAAGGCGGCCATCCCGCAGCCGGTCACGTTCTGCGAGAACTACGTGCCGTGGACGACTACGCTGGCGCCCCTCGCGGCGGAGCTGGATGTCCTCTCGGTCCACACCTACCCCGTGTGGGAGTACCAGTCGATCGAGCGGGCGCTGGCCTACACCGAGGCGAACGTCCGGAGCGTGGCCGACCGCTACCCGGACACGCCGGTCGTCATCACCGAGGCGGGGTGGACGACGGGCTCGAACGGACGCGGGATCGAGCCGGGGAACGCCTCGGAGGCGCTTCAGGCGGCGTACGTGGGGCAGCTCCTGGCGTGGAGCCGCGAGCGCCGGGTCCTGACGTTCGTGTTCGAGGCGTTCGACGAGCCGTGGAAGGGGTCGCCGGATCCGATGGAGCCGGAGAAGCACTGGGGCCTGTACACCGTCGACCGCCGGCCGAAGCGGGCGATGGAGGAGATGTACGCCGTATGACCGCCTCGGGGATGGGCCGCTGCAATGCCTACCCCTTGTCATCCTGGGCGGAGCGCAGCGGAGTCGAAGAGTCTCGACGCGCCCGACTCAACCGCCTCGATGAGGGAGAGGCGTCGGGATCCCTCGACAGTCCCGGGATGACAGGTAGGGTGGCCGAACTCACCTCCACACCGAGGCGGATGAGGGATTGCTGATGGGCGACATCAGCCAATCAATTGGTCGTACGCATCGTGAGCACCGATCCAGAACCAGACCAACCCCTCGTCCCGGTCTCGCGCGAGGGCTCTGTAGCTCCGTCCGACGCGGACAGACCAGAATGCCCCGACCTTCTTCAGCCTGAGGGACGGATGGCGGGGGTTGTCCTTCAACAGCGCGAAGTTCTTGTCGGCCAGCGCCCGCACGTCGTCCGGGAGGTCGTGGTAGGTCGACCAGAACGATGGCGAGGCGAAGTGCTTCAAAGCTCGGTGGCCCGGCCCGCCTCGAAGTCTTCGTCCGCCTGCCGGCCCAGGGCATCGAGGCGGCCGGCGAGGGCGTCGGCCTCGATCTGACGGTCCCAGGCGTCGGCTGTGTAGTCCTCGAACCATTCGGTAAAGCGGGCGAGGTCTTCCGCGGACAGCTCGGCGACGGCCTGTTCGAGTTCTTGGACGCTCATGGCAGGGATTGGAAAGTGAGCAGCGTCAGTTCCACGATCGCTCCGTACGGGGCCTTGCGAATTCGGCCTGAGCGGCCGACTGAGAGATGCCCTGGCCCTCCTGCGCGAGGCCGAGGTTGACCTTGTGGATCAGGATGAGCCGCTCGATCACGTCGTCGAGCGAGATCTCGTCGGGCAGGGCTTCGATGACCCGAACGACATCGGCTTTCGACTGGACAGCAGGCATGGCGGAGATCGTAGCGTCCCGAATGGTACCCCTTGGGGACAGGAGGGTTCAGGACGCTACGCAGGCGAACACCGAGGGGCGGGGCTCGGACCGCCTCGGGGAGGGCGTTGCGCTCCGGCACCGAGGCGGTTGGGGACACCGCGCTATCGGTACACGTCCCTGCGGTGTCCGACCTTCACGACCTCGACCACGAGCACGTCGTCGGCGACCGTGTAGACGATCCGGTAGGCGCCCTGCCGGACTCGGTAGGCCTCCTGGCCGGACAGCTTCGTGCAGCCCGGAGGACGCGGGTCCTCGGCCAGCGCGGCGATGCGGTCGACGATCCGCTGGCGGTCCTTCTTCCGAGGGATCGACCGGATCTCCTTGGCGGCGCTCCGCTTGATCTCGATCCGGTACGGCGCGGGCATCAGATGGCGCCCTCGGCCCTCAGGTCACGGACGAACGATTCGTACGAGACCGTCGGCTCGGCGGCCCGGTCGCGGAGGGCGGCGAGGTCGTCGGCGTCTTCGGCCAGGAGCACGCGGACCGCCTCGTTGACGACGTCGGAGACGGAGCGCTCGGTCTCGGCGGCCTTGAGCCGGAGCGCTTTGTGGAGCGACGCGTCGAAGTAGACGGTGGCTCGCTTGGGGCTGGCAGTCGGCATGGAAGGCAAGGTGCTATGACGTTAAGACGTCAACCTGGCATCGTACGTTCCACGGAGACGACGGCCTGCAGAACGGGGCGCCCGGACCCGATGGAGCCGGAGAAGCACGGGGGCCTGTACACCGTCGACCGCCGGCCGAAGCGGGCGATGGAGGAGCTGCATGCCCTGTGACCGCCTCGGGGAAGAGCCGCTTCAACGCCTACCCCTCGTCATCCTGGGCGGAGCGAAGCGGAGTCGAAGGATCTCGACGCACCCCAAACGCCGAGGCGGCCGGGTCCGACGCGTCGGAATCCCTCGACAAGCTGGCTGCGCCGACCTTCGGTTCGGGATGACGCGGTTCAGGACGTGACCATCGCAGGATGTCCACGCTATGCAGGCGGATCCTTTGGTGGCGCCTCGGTGGTCTCTGGCTCGACGGGCTCGAGGACCAACTCGCCGTCGCGGACGATGACGAGCCGGGTCCCGGTCTGGGCAGCGACTCGGCGCGCGCGAGCAGCCGAGCGCTGGAGGGCGTCGAGGACGCGGGTCGCGGTGTCTGACTCTACCGCCTCGGAAGACGGGCGGGCGGGATCGTCCTGAGGGGCCGGGGGCATGTTGGGGCTCATGGCGTGGAGCGGTCGATGAGAACCGGCAAGGCGCCGGCGTTGTCGATGAGCAGCCACTCGTCGACGAGCGGCTTGAAGACGATCTCGAAATTGCGGAGGCCCGCTTCGAAGCGACGACGGATCGTTGGGACGGGGATGTCGTGACCGCCCTGGCGCACGCGTTCGGCGACACGGGCGATGGCGGTGTCTACGTCCGGGAGAGATAGGAAGATCAGCGTGATGCGGTACCCGGCAGCCTGCCAGTCGGGAATCGATCGGGCATAGCCGTGACCAGAGAGCGTGGTTTCGACCGTGAAGCTCTCGCGCCGAGCTACGGCCTCCCCGACGAGCGAGAGCAGGAGCCGTCCGGCCCGAAGTGCCACCCGGTCGGGGTCGAACGGCGAGAGCCCAGCCGCGATGAGGTCGGCGTTGAGAAACCGGACGCCTTCAGGCTCACCGGGGAGGTACTCCCGTGCAAACGTCGTCTTGCCCGCCCCATTTGGACCGGCGATGAGGATGGCATGGGGCCGCTTACTCATGCTGTCCGCGCCCGCTCAATCTGAGAGCGGAAGTCCAGCTAGTCCCTCTGAGATCCACCCTTCTTCGATATCCTGAACGGCTTCACTCCGTGCGCGCCTCATTCGAAAGCACCCGTACAGTACTTCCAGAGAATCGGTCTGCGAGAGGTAGCTGGGTAGCATAGCGCGATACGCGGTCGAGTCTGCAAGCCAGAGTCCTGCGAGTCCATAGAGCTGTCCCTCTTTCGAGCCGTCGAGCAGAAGACGGGCAAACCGGTCCGGAGCGTCGGTAGAGCCGTAGACCGTGCGAAACGCCGCACCTTGATACGTCGGGTCCTCTGCAAGTCCAGCGTGGTACGTTGTGAACAGTTCTGCGCGGGCCAAATGGGCAAGTGCGCTGTCGGGGTTGCTGAGGTAAGGCGGTACAGGGCGTAGCTGTGGAGTGTCGTCGCGTATGACTCCAGGCTCGATTCCTACGCAACCGACAAGCAACACAGGCGCAAGCAGAACAAGCCGAGTCATAAGACTGCGATGAAATCAGCTAAAGGGCACAGTGGGGTGTGACGAGGTTAAAGATGGGGCACCAGTACGTTCTTGCCACTGACGTGCTCTCTTGTTGCGACGATGTAGGTGATCCGGCCGTCCTCGAGGCGGTCACCCCTCCACCCGCGCCTGCAGCCGCTCGAAGTACCGCTTGATGAGGTCCTCGTAGTCCGCCGCGTACCCGCTCTCCAGCGCCCGGATCAGGTCGCGCCGCACGCGCTCCGCCGGCCGGTCGGTCCGCAGCGGGGGCGTCGCCTCGGGGGGCGGCGTGTCGCGCGCCGTCTCGGCCTCGCGCTGCTCCTCGCGACCGCGCTGGTTCACCGAGCGCTCCGTTTCCAGCAGGCGCTCCAGGATCTGCACCTGCCGCGGCGCCTGCCGCTCGTCGAGGCGGCCTCGGCGGAGGTCGCGCGCCGCCTCGCGCATCTGGTCCTCCACGCGCTGGAGCGCGCTCCGCTCGCCCGGGCTTAGGCTCTCGCCGCCCTCGCCTTCGAGCATCCGCTGGAGCTGGCGTCGGAGCGCTTCCTGCTGCTCGGCCATCTGGCGCACGCGCCGGCCCTCCTCGGGGGAGAGCCGCTCGCCGGCCGACTGGTTGAGCATCTGCTGGATGCGCCGGTTGATCTCGGCCTGCCGCTGGCCCATCTGCTGCATCTGCTGCGGCGTGCCCTGGCCCTGGCCGCCGCCGCTCTGCTGCTGCTGGTTCTGGAGCTGATCCAGCAGATCGGTCAGGAGCAGCGCCAGCTCGTTGAGGTGCGACATGGCCGAGCGCTGGTGCCCGGCGCCCGGTCCGGATTGCCGATCCGCGAGGCGCTGCACGGCGAGGTCCATCTCGCGCCGCGCGTTGCCGGCCCGCGTGTCCACCTCGGGGCCGAGCTGGGGGACCGTCTGGCTGACGCGGCGGAGCGTGTCGACGACCGTGCGGAGGCCGTCGCGCAGCTCGCCCTGACGCCTGGCGACCGGCACGAGGGCGGGGTTCCGGGAGGGGATGGCGTCGGTCTGGTTCGCCAGCGCCTCCTGCTCGCGCGAGAGAGTGAGGACGTCTTCGAGCGCGCGGCGCAGCGCGGCCATGTCGACCTGCTGCTGCTGGCCCTGCATCCCCTGGCTCTGGCTCCGCATCTCCTCCGACATCTGGCGGAGCTGCTGCGACATCTGCTGCTGGCCCTGCTGCGCGTCCTGGAGCTGGTTCTGCTCGAGCTGCTGCGCGTTCTGCTCCATCTGCTCCTGCAGGCCGCCGTCCTCCTGCATCTGCTCCAGCATCTCCTCGACCTCCTCGGTGGGGGCGTTGGAAAGGTCGTCGAGCTGCTCGCGGAGTTCCTCCATCTGCTGTTCCAGCGCGGCGGCGTCCTCGCGGGCGCGACGCTGCTCGTCGGCGAGGCGCTGGCGTTCCTGTTCGGGCGTGTTCTGCGGACCCGCCTCGGGGCTCTGCTCGCCGGCCTCGGACTCCTCGCCGGCCTCCGACTCCTCGCCCGCCTCAGTGTCGTCGCCGGCCTCGGCATCGGCCTCCGCGCTCTCCGGTGACTCCTCGCCTTGCTCG
>JBCDFO010000353.1:0-5221 GCA_039177895.1 Bacteroidota bacterium | reverse complement strand
GGCGCATCGGGCGTGATGGTGTTGGCAGCGAGAACGGTAGGCATCGGCGAAGGAGCGAAGCGGTGGAGAGCTAGACGCACGACCGGGCCGGGCGTAACCCGTCGCGCCGCAAGCTAACCTGGCCGCGCTGACAGCGTTTCGACAGGGGTGCTGGACTCCCCTACCCGTTGAAGTGCTCAAACGAGTCCCTCAGCAGCTCCGTCAATAGCTCAGCGTGTTGCCGAACACCTCCTTTCTTCAAACGGATTCGATAACGCCCGTGCCGAGTATTGTAATCGATATCGTCGATCCCGGCCTCCTCAAGCTTTACCTCCAAACCGTCGGAACGCTCCAACTTCAGTTCCAGGCGCAGGGCGTGCTTTTGGGGACGTAGCACCGTGAAGTTGTTAGCTCGACCGTCGCGGGTAAAGCCAATGTAGAACTTGTTGTATTTCAGTTCCAGGCTGGAGTCGAACGCGCGAGCTAGGTCGAGCACATGATCCGCCATCCCGACCGTTGCCTTTGTTCCTCGTTGCTCCCAATACCCTCGGTCCGTGACTTCAAGCTGCTCCTCATCCTCTTCCACCAACCCTAGGGGAAGCACGTCAATCACAGTCGTGAAGGTTAACGCTACCCGGCCTTCCACCATAAACGCGTTCATCTGAATCGCGACGAGCGGGACAGTCCCGCTAAGGAGGCTGACCACATTGAGGAACCGGCTTGTGATGTCCTCTGCGACGAGCACAGCCGTATGATCGTATTGAGGGTACCGCTTTCGTTCGATGTCCCAGTATTCGATGCAGCGAATGATGTGTGACTCGTCTGTGGCCCCTAGCTGCACCTCTACCTCGTATCGCTTCGACTCTTCAGCGTGCTGGAGAAGCAGATCGAGACGACCCGCGCGTGGCTGCGAGCGCTCTTTGTCTTTGAGAATGAGATCCCCGAGCCCAAGAATGGTTGGATCTTCGGCAATTCGATCTTGAACCCAGCGCTCATCGAGCTGTGGGTGATTCTTGATGCGGAATGGAGCGGGCTTGATGTACTGAAGCATCGGTCATACACGATCGAGGGCAGAACTAGCCGCTGAGATCAGCAGCAGCCGCAAGCTAACCTGACCGTGCTGACACCGTTTCGACAGGGGTCGGTGGACCGACGTCGCTAGCCCAGGCTGCCCCGGAGCACGCTGATACGTTCGCGGATCCCGAAAGGCACTGGAGCCCCAGACGCGAGGGCGGCCTCGTAGAGCCACAGCGCCCGGCGTCGCCCGGCCTGCTCCGTGTCTTCCTGCAGCACCTCTGCCAGCGCGACCGCCGTATCGACCGAGAGCGCCCCAGCCGGAGCGAAGCGCGCCATCAGGTCGTCGCGGTCGAGCGTACGCAGCGTGGTAAGTTCCAGATCGAGGGCGGCTACCAACCCGTTGGCCAAAGCGTCCTGGGCCTCGACCTCCTCCCCTGCTCGCTTGTGGAACAGCACCTGGGCGAGGACTTGGGCAAGTTGTTGGACTTGGCGGACGATAAAGTCTTGCTGGAACATGGAGCAACGAGAAGCTGCGTACGAATGAACGCGTGCCGCTCTACAAGCGCTGTGCCTCGACACGCCTCCCTGCCATTCCGGCACGACCGAGCTACGCCCGTCTATTGAGCGCCAGCATCTATTCGGGGCGTGCTTCGCGAACCGCAGCGTCCGTCACTTCACGTCCGAGACCGTTCGGTCGATCTGGAGAAACTCGATGGGCGCGCCGTTCTCTTCGATGAACGCAACCCGCACACCTGGCGACGGGCTGTTCGGCGCGATGAGCACCTGCTGCCCTGCAATCGCGGCCTCTAGGTCGTCTACCTCGAAGGCGACGTGCGGCGTGGTCTTGACCAACTCCGGGAAGTCCGCATCGTCCTCGAAGCGGATCCACTCGATCCCATACGCGCTCGACGCGAGGCCGGAGGCATACATCTTCAGGTGCGGGATATAGACTTCGCCTTTGCGTGGGGTGTCCGTTGGGATGCCGAGGTGGTGATAGCGCATCGTGGATCTAGCGTAGGGTGAACGAGGCCCGCGTACTCAGCATGACAAATCGGGTCGGGCTGCGCGCACGAATGCGTAGCGCCCACGCTGGCAGGTATTTCGGCGCAGCGTCTTGGTCTTCTCTCCTATCTCTCTTTCGCGGTCGGCGTGTCCGGTGAGGTCGTCATGCCCGCTGCCTCTTTGAGGCGCTTCACCTGGTCGGCGGCGCGCGTCGTCCAGCGCTCGGGGCGATAGCGGCGCACCATCAGCACCGAGCACGGCGCGCGGTCGGCGATGACGTCGGGGATCGTCCCGAAGACGGCGGTGCGGAACGACCACTCGTGCGAGGCCCCGATGATGACGAGGTCGTACGGCGCGGCGTGCATGCGCCCCTCGATGCCCGCCACCACGTCGTCGGCGCGGTCCACGTGGTAGAGCACGGGGTTGTAGTCGCCCACGATGGCGGCCACATCCTTGACGAGCGCGGCCCGCTCCTGCGCAGTGTCCACGTCGGTGCGAACGAGACGCTGGAGGTGTACCGCCGCTCCCGTCGCGCGGGCGAGGCGGATCGCGAGTTCGAGGCCGAGGTGCGCGTGTGTGCCGCCGCCCCACGGCACGAGGATGGTGCGGATCGCCCCGAGGCCCCGGTCGCGGAGGATGGCGAGGTCGGTCGGCGTGTCGAGGATGACGCGCTTCACCGGCGAGTCGGCGTTGCGCCCCCGCGAGAAGCCGCCGCGCCAGCCCATCAGCAGGAGGTCGGCCTGCCGCGCGGGCACCTCCGCCACGAGGCCTGCGAACACGTCGTGCGCCACGTCGGTGATCGTTTCGAGCGAGGTCGTGTCGAGCGGCCCTGCCCCGTCGCCGGACGCCCCAATGCCGGACGTGGGCGGGCGGCGCTGCGCGTCAAGGGCGAGGCGTTCGAGCGTGGCCTCGATGGCGGGGCGCTCCTGGGCAAAGCGGTCGCGAGCCGTCGAGAGCGGCGTCTGGATCGGCACCCGAACGAGGTGCAGCCCGACGACCTCGCCGCCCGCCTCGGCCCCGGTGGCGATGGTGCGCCCCATCCGAAGCAGGTCGGCCCCGTGCGCGGGGTTGGCGACAGCCACCAGCACGCGGCGTGGGTCGCTCGTGTCGATGCGGTCGCGGACGGGCGCGACGGCCTCAGCCTCGTCGGCGTAGACGTCCGCCGCCTCGAAGAACATCGCGAAGCCGAGCTCGGCATAGCGGGCCTTCAGGTTGGCGACAGCATGCTCGATCTCGACGCGATTGCGGCCCCAGACGACATACCACCCGAGGCTCAGCACGATCAACCCGACGAGCGCTAGCTGCGCGAACGTCCCCGAATAGCCAATGATCGCCACGCAGGCGAGCGCGGCGAAGACCTGCACGAACGGCGTCCCTGGCACGCGGTACGACGGGCGGTACCACGCCGGCCGGGCCGCGCGCAGCACCGCGCACCCGAGGTTGAGCGCGGCGTAGCTGTAGAGTTGCAGCACGCTGGCCGTCTTGGCGAGCGTCTCTAGATCCTCGATCAGGAGCAGCGCGAGCGTGAGGATGCCCGTGACGAGGATCGCGCGGTACGGTGTGAGGCGCTTCGGGTGGATCGCCGCGAGCCAGTTGGGCACCATGCGGTCACGCGCCATCGCGAGGTTGATGCGCGACGCCGCGAAGATGCTCGCGTTTGCCGACGAGAGCGTGGCGAGCAGCCCCGCGAAGATGACAATGCCCGCGCCAACCGGACCAAGGAGGCTGCGCGCCGCCGCCGTGAGCGGGTCCTTCACCTCGGCGATCACGTCCTGCGGGAAGAGCCCCGCGATCACGAGCACGATCACGCCGTAGAGGATTGTCACCAGGATGACGGACCCGATGAGCGTGCGCGGGAGGTTCTTCGCTGGGTCCTTGATCTCCTCCGCGACCGCCGCAATCTTGACGAAGCCGAGGAAGGAGACGAAGACCAGCGCGGTCGTCGCGGCGATCGGGGCGGTGCCGAAGGGGAAGAACGGGGCGTAGTTCTCGGCCTCGATCTGGAACGCGGCCAGCGCACTGAAGCCGCCAAGGATCACGAGCAGGATGAGCACCACCACCACCTGCACGCGCCCCGACTCCTTCGCCCCGAGAATATTGAGCGCCACGAGCAGCAGCCCGCCTCCGAGCGCGCCCCAGAACGGCGTCAGCGGCGTGAACTGCGCCAGGTATTCGCCCAGCCCAAACAGGTAGAATGCAATCGCGAACGTGAGGCTGAGCCAGATCCCGATGCCTGAGACGGCCCCAAACGCCGGTCCGAGCGCGCGCGAAACGAAGTAGTAGTCGCCGCCCGACGTGGGCATGCCCGTCGCGAGTTCGGCGGTGCTCGCGGCCGTGATGACGCAGACAACGCCCGCCGCGAGGTAGGCGAAGAGCGCCGCCGGGCCGGTCATCGCCACCGCGACGCCCGAGAGCAGGAAGATGCCCGCCCCGATCATCGTCCCGACGCCGATAGTGAGCGCGTCCCAGAAGCCGAGTTGGCGGAGGAGAGCGTCGTTCTTCTTCACAGCAAGCGCGGAATCGGGAGGCGAGGCGAGAAGCGCAGCCTCGGAGGTGGGAGCGGGAAAATACCGTCGCGATCCGAATGCGCGATGCCAAATTCAGGCGTCGTACGTGAGAAGGGGCCTCGACCACGCGGCCGGTGTCAGGTTGTCGGCTTTCCGCTATCGGCTCTCAGGTGTCGGTTCTTCGCGCTGAGGGTTACCGTGCGCGACCACCTGCCACGTGCTGCCGCCATGCCTGCTCGAACGGTGTGTGTCCGGGGTGGTCGAGCCGGGCGCGCAACTCCGCGTACGCTCGGTCAACTTCGGCGTCCGTCAGAAAGAACCGGGCGCCCAGCCGGCTCCGTGTCGCGGCTTCGCGGAACGAAAGCGTCGTGACCGTCCAGCCTGGCCACCGCGCTGTGGTCTCTTCCGCGAGGCGATACGCTGGCACGTCCGTCCACACCTCCAGCCGCCGTTCGTGCTCGTCGATGCGGACCAGTCCCCACGGCGGCAGGCGATCCCGCTCCTCGACGGCTGTGGTCTTGGGCACGATGTCCAGCAGGGTCGGGCCGACGTGCAGCACGTCGAGCGGCTCCACGTCCACCACGGTGCACGACCAGACACCATCCGGTCTGCGCCATTGCACCTCGGTCTGGTAGTCGTTGACGAAAACCGGATCGCGCTCGGACAGAATCGTCGGCCGAGTAAGAGCAAGCGGATCGCTGGGCGCTTTGGACGCG
>JBCDFO010000352.1:0-5225 GCA_039177895.1 Bacteroidota bacterium | reverse complement strand
GGCGAAACCGGCACCTTCTCGGCCGACGTGAACCCGGATGCGACGGGGCCGCTCGCCTTCGCCTGGGACTGGGGCGATGGCAGCACCTCCACCGGTCTGATTGCGACCCACACCTACGCAGCACCGGGCACCTACACGGTGACGTTCACCGCAGAGGGTCCCGCCAATACCGACGTGGAGCGCATGACCGTCGAGGTGACGGAGCCGCCGCCGCCACCGGCCCAGCCGCCAGTGCTTGCCAATTGCACCGCGCAACCTGGCACAGCGGGTGTAGGCGAGGCCGTCCGCTTCAGTGCGACCGTGACCGGCACCACGCCGATCTCGTTCCGCTACGACTTCGGCGACGGGGGCTCGGCCAACACGCTCAACGCGAGCCACACCTACAACCAGACCGGCACCTACACGGTCACGTTGACCGCGACCAACGAGCAGGGCTCCGACCAGTGCACCTTTGTGGTGAACGTGGCGGACCGCTTCTGCCAGGACGTCTCGGAGCTCAACACGGTGTTCTTCGACTACAACGCAAGCGCGCTCACCGGCGACGCCCGCAGCCGCCTCGACGAGAACCTCGAAGTGCTGCAGCGCTGCCCGGACCTGTGTGTCGTCGTGAACGGCTACACGGACGACCGCGAAGGCAACAAGCTCAGCCTGTCTGAGCAGCGTGCTACGTCGGTCGCGGCCTACTACGTGCAGAGCGGCATCGACCAGAGCCGGATCACCACGCGGGGCCTCGGCGAGGCACCGGACTCCAACTCGAAGGAGGATCCGGGCCCCGGCGACCGCAATGCACGCCGCGCCGAGTCCCTCCCCGTTGGCTGCTCAGCCATGGGCAACTAAGCGCCAGAGCTCAGCGACTCCACTGCGAGGCCGGCTCCCCCCGTGGGGCCGGCCTCTGCTGTGTACCACCGCTACTACCGCGCGGCCAAAGCCTCCACGCGAGGCTGTTTCGGTGCAATCGCGCTGACCTACCGTAGATTGGTGTACACAGCAGTCTCGCGTCTCAGGGGTACCCCTCTGCCCACGCGTATAGTCTCTAGATCGAAATGCGGACCGATCTTTGACTGTAGCGTCCCTGCTTTTTCCTCCCTCTGCTCCTACGGGTTATGCCGTTTCGTCGCCTCTGGGCCCTTCTGGTTTTTGGACTGCTATGTGCACTCATGGCCCCGCACGTTATTGCGCAGCAGCGACCTAGCGGCTCGCTCTACCTGAACGCGCGGGTCGGGTTTGCTCTCTACCAGGGTGACCTCGACAACAACCCCGAGAGCCGCCTATTTGGAACCTACACGCTCCGCCGGGCTGGTCAAGACATCGAGTATGAGGGATACTTCCCCAGCGCAAGTCCGGGTGGCGGGTTAGAGGTAGGCTACCAGTTCCGCCCTGAACTGGCACTGGGACTCGCCTACCACTTCGGGCGATACGAGGACATGCGAACGGCTCCATCGCCGGTCAACCCTGCCCAGCTGGTCGGATTTAACAGTACCGAGGACGTGCATGAGCTCCAGCTACGCCTTCGCTACGTGATGTTCGCCCAGGCTCGGATCTCCCCATTCGCGACGCTTGGCGCTTCCGTGGCCCTCCGCTCGCCTGCGAGCGCCAACGCGGGCAGCTCCGACGAAGTGGGATGGGCTCCCCTCTTCGGGGCTGGCCTCGACATCAAGCTCAGTCCTCGGCTCGCGCTGATCGCTGACCTCGATCTCCGCGCGTTCTTCCCTGACGATGCCATCGACGGGGCCAACTTCGGCGAGGAGGGCGGCTTGATTCGCGCCCCTGCTGCGGCGCGCGACGACGCAGCCGACTACGACCTGCTCAGCCACCTCGGCCTCGGCCTGCGCTACACCTTCAAGTCGCCCGTCATCCCCGTCGAGGTCTTCATCGACGGACCAGACACGTTGTTGGTTGGCGAGTCCGGTACGTTCACGGGCGACTATAACCGCGACGCGACGCCCCCGCTCGAGTTCGTCTTCGACATGGGCGACGGTACGGCCGTACCGGGCGTGCTGAGCACGCTTCACGCGTACGACCAGCCTGGGACCTACACCGTCAGCTTCACCGGGACCGGGCCGATCAATTCCGACGTGGCGAGCAAACCCGTTGTGGTGATCGAGCGTCCGTCTGAGGCACCCATGATCGTGGACTGCTCGACGCTGCCGCGCGAGGCCATCATGTTCGGGAACGCGGTACGCTTCTTCGCGCAGGTGGAGGGGACCGAGCCCTTCAGCTATGCCTACGACTTTGGCGACGGGACCACGTCAGCGCAGCCAAGCCCGAGCCACACCTACACGGCGGCGGGCGTCTACACGGCCACACTCACCGTCACCAACCGCGCGGGCAGCGACACCTGCACGTTCCAGGTAATCGTCGTTGATCCCTTCTGCGACGAGATCACCGAGCTGAACACGGTGTTCTTTGACTACGGGGCCAGCGTTCTCACCGCTGAAGCGCGAAGCCGCCTCGACGAGAACATCGACGTGCTTGAGCGCTGCCCCGACATTTGCGTGATCATCGAGGCCTACGGCGACTGCAACAGCGACGATGTGATGGAGATCTCACGGCTGCGTGCTGAAGAGGTGAGAGCCTATTACCTGCAGAACGGGATCGACGCGAGCCGGCTTCAGGCACGGGGCCTCGGCGAGGACCCCGATTGCGATCCCAAGGGCGACCCAGGCCCGGGCGACCGCAACGCACGCCGTGCCGTGTCCATCCCCGCTGTGTGCGAGACGTTCGTCCCGATCAACCGCTAGCTTTCCAGACAATCTGAACCGACGGCGCATTCGCGCGTCTCACAGAACAAAGCAGCCGCCGAGCCGACGGCTGCCCTACCCGGCGGTGCGTCCCACGTGACGCATCGCCGGTACTGTTTGTCGCTCTCTGGCTCACTGACGCCCTATCCTCGCTGATGCCATGCCCGGCTTCGACCTCGCTGCCCAGACGCGGCTCGCGCAGGCACTCAAGGCCGAAGCCGCCCAGCTCGGCTTCGACGCCTGTGGGCTGGCCGAGGCGGTGCGCCTGGACGACGAGGCGCGGCAGCTCGAAGCCTGGCTGACGCAGGGCCGTCACGGCTCGATGCGCTGGATGGAGAACCACTTCGAGAAGCGCGTCGATCCACGTGAACTGGTGCCGGGAGCACGCACGGTCGTCTCGCTCCTGGCGAACTACTACCAACCCATTGAGGCCTCACCCGAGTTGGCCGTCTACCCTCAGGCTGGCGGCGACGCCCCGGGCAAGATCAGCCGGTATGCCTGGGGCGAGGACTACCACGTCGTCCTCAAAGAGAAGCTTTACGCCCTCTATAATTGGCTCGACGAGCGCTGCGGCGGCATCAGCGGACGCGCGTTCGTGGACTCTGCCCCGGTGCTCGACAAGGTGTGGGCGGCCCGCGCGGGCCTCGGCTGGCAGGGCAAGCACACCAACCTCATCAACCGGTCGCTCGGCTCGTTCTTCTTCATTGGCGAACTCATCATCGACGTGCCGCTTCCCCCGGACGGGCCCGTTCCGGACTACTGCGGGCGCTGCACGCGCTGCCTCGACGCGTGCCCAACGGGTGCGCTCGACGCACCGTACCAGATCGATGCTACGCGCTGCATCTCCTACTGGACCATCGAGCACCGCGGCCCGGAGTTTCCGCTGGAGGTGGCGCAGGACTTCGGCACGTGGCTCTTCGGCTGCGACATCTGTCAGGATGTATGCCCGTGGAACAAGTTCAAACGCCCCACCGAGGAGCCACGCTTTCTGCCTCGAGAAGGCGTGACCGACACCGAGTTGCGCGAGTGGGTAGAGCTTGACCTCGACGCCTACCGACGGCGCTTTAAGGGCACGCCGGTCAAGCGCGCCAAGTTCGAGGGCTTCCAGCGCAACGTCCGCCAGGCCCTCGACAACGCGCTCCGTGCTCGCGAGCGGGCTGGCGGTTGAACGAGCCTAGCGGTTGAACGAGCCGCCCGCCAGCGGGAACGCCTGCGAGCCCTCGATCTCCGCGTACCGCCCCGGCGACAGGTAGGCGAGCAGCGGAGACCGGCGCAGTAGCGTCCAGTCGTCCACGGGGTGTCCGCTCTGTAGGTGCCCGCGCATGGCTGCCTCTGCGATGTGCGCTGCCACGACGCGACCCGCCACGAGGCTGTTGGCCCCGAAGCCGTCCACGACCCGGTCGAGTTCGCACTCCAGCATCAGATAGGCGTCCTCCAGAAAGTAGCCGTCGATCACCTCGGCAGGCGTGGTGCGCAGCACATCAAGGCTCGGCTTGCTGCCCGCGCGATCGCACCGCTCGGCGGCACCCAGCGAGGCATGCAAGACCTGCGACGGACGCGGGAAGCTGACCGTGAAAGCCCCGTAGTGCTTCGCGTTGTGATACGTCGCGTGGCGCGGCGTGCACACGAAGCCGAAGTAGTTGCCCCACCCGAGCGGACCTGCCATGTGCTTGGGGGCGAAGTCATAGCGCTCCCCCTCGCGGGTCCCGATCAGCACGAGCGGTGCGACGGTAAAGAAGCGGTTCCAAATGGGCTCGGTGACATCGAGCGAGACGTAGGCATCCTGAGAGACTGACATAGGACACAGGCGGACGGACGAACAGGTCGTCCAAGGTCCATGCGGTTCCCCCTCCCCCGCTGCCCGTATGGTTCCGCGTCAGGCTGTAGGGGCGATGCTGACACCGGCACCGCTGCCCCTTCGTGTGCGTCAGTTCGAGAACGACACGCGGAAATTGAACCCGCCGTTGAGCGTGGACGTGCTCGGGATCTGGCTGCCCTCGCTCTCCAGCGACGTGTAGCGGACAAACAGGTCGGCGGTGACCTGGCTGGAGATCGTGTACGAGATACGCGGCTCCAGCGTGATGCGCGTCGAGGCCTGTGCATTTCCCGGGGCCAGTTCCTCCCCTACGATCGCCCTTTCGAAGTCGTCACGGAAGTTGATGCGCTGATCGGTATTGTCCGCGCTCGAAAAGGTGAGCGACATACGGACGTTGTTGTTGATCCGGCGACGGTTCAAGAACGGGATCGGGATGCGCAGGCCCGTCTTCGAGAAGCTCAGCCGCACCGACACCTCGTCGGTGCTGCTCTCGGAGATGTTGGCCCCCGCGACGCTGAGTGCGAGCGCGCGGCTGCGTGTGAAGTTGATGTCGGCCTGGATGCCGCCGCGCAGCGTCATGTTGAACCCGACGAGTGGCTGGAAGCGCTCGTTGAGGCGCACGCTCTCCGACTGCCGCGCGTCGACGGGGACCTGGAAGACGCTGCCGT
>JBCDFO010000351.1:0-5257 GCA_039177895.1 Bacteroidota bacterium | reverse complement strand
GAGCGCCACCGTGCCGAAGGCCGTCAAGAGCGCCATCCCGCTGAGCAGCATCGGCGACCAGAGCGAGCGCATCGCGTTGTGATCGCGCTGGCGGAAGAGGTCGCCGAGGAGGACGTAGGCAATCGCCGCGCCCGCGACGAGCAGCGCGTTCACGACGAGCAGGGTCGGGCCGCTTGGCGCGCGCTGCGCGAACGTCAGCAGAGCCAACTGTCCCACGCCAGCCGCGTAGAGCACGCCACTGAGCCCCCACAGCAACGTCTGCCGTGAGGGCAGGCGCAGCCGCGAGGTGCGCGGGCGGTCCATGCTGGGGGTGGTGAAGGCCACGGAGACGTAGCGACGGGACAGAGGCAGAGACGATGCGGAAGCGAAGCCGAACCAGTATCGTATCGCACAACCTACCCGTCAGGTTGCGACAGCACCATGGCACCGGCTGGGTTCACGCCGCAAGATACTCGCGCGGCTCCCCGTCTCTGGGCGGGCGCAACACCGCGCTGGCGCGTCCCGTACGCCGCCCCGCTATCTTCTGGCATCGGCCCCACCTCCCGCCTGCTCACTGTCCGTCCATGCGCCGTGGCTTCTCGCGTTTCCTGCTCCTGGTCCTAGGCCTGCTGGTCGGCGCGCTCATCGTGCGGACGATCCGGGGCCCCTCGGAGCCGGACGCGCTCGTCGCCTTCGGGACGAAGTGGAACCCGGGCATGCTGCGCCAGAGCAGCTTCGAGCTGACGCGCCCGCTGCGGCTCAGCATCGCCGCCGTGGGATCGTTCGAGACGCCCGTCGACGACGTGCCGGACGCGCTCGCCGCCTACGGCTGGGTGCTCAACGCTACCACCCGCGACACGGTCTGGGTGATGCAGGCACCGATGGCCGACAACCCGCGCCTCACGCTTGCCACTGTGGACGACACCGTGGCCTTTCCCGCCGGGAGCTACCAGGCGTTCTTCGCCACCTACGGCGACCCCCTCCGGCCCGCACAGCAGCCTCAAGGCGGTTTCCTCGATCGCGCCCGTGCTTTCATGCAGGGCAACCGTGATGCGTGGCACACCGACGCTGAGCGCTGGCGCTTTCGCCTCAATCCGGTCGTACCCGACAGCGCACGCTACGCCCGCGTGATAGCCCGGGACGAGGAACGCGCGCTACCGCCCGATGCGATCTGGTCGTCGGGACCTGTCGAGGACGACGAGGAAATCACCGCGTATCTCGACGTGCCCGCTGCCACCCGCGTCTGGATCGACGCCACAGGCGAGCTCTTCGACGAGCCCATCGACTACGGCTGGATCGACGACCTCGTGACGGGCGAGCGCGTCTGGGCCATGGCGCAGGCGAACACGAGGTGGGCCGGCGGCTCCGCGAAGAACCGCCGCTTCCGCGACACGCTGCGCCTCGACGAGGGCCGCTACCTTGTGGGCTTCGAAACCGACGACTCGCACGCCTTCGAGGACTGGACCGCCAACCCACCGTTCGACCCGGACGGGTGGGGCCTCACGCTCGGCGGCAGCGGCACCGCACGCGTCTTCGAGCCCTACACCGACCTCCCCGAGATCGTCGTTCTCCGCAAGGTCGGCGACGATGCCCGCGACGAGGCCCAGTTCACGCTCACCCGCCCGACACGCGTCTTCGTGTGGGCCCTCGGCGAACTCCGCGAGGACGAACGCTACGACTACGCTCGCCTCCTCCGTCTCGTGGAGGACAGCCCGACCGGCGTCCGCCCGCCGGAGACCGTCTGGGAGATGGAGTACGACGACACCCGCCACGGCGGCGGCACGAGCCGCAACCGCCTCACCGATGCCGTGCTCGACCTCGAACCGGGACGCTACGCGCTGCTCTACCAAACCGACGGCTCGCACTCGCCCGACGACTGGCACGGCTCGGCTCCCGACCACCCGGAGCGCTGGGGCGCTGCCCTCTTCGCCCTCAATCGCGACTTCGACCCCGCAAGCGTCACCGAGGTCAATATCCAGCGCGGCCCGCGTGCCGGAGCCAATGTGACCGTCGCCGCCCCTCCCCCGCCGGCACCACCCGACGCACCGAATGCACCACCCGATGCACCGAACGCATCGCCGACGATGACGCCCGAAGCCATCGTCTCAGCGCTCCAGCCGCTCCCGCTCGACGTGCGTCGCCTCACCAACAACCAGCGCTTCACCTTCGCCTTCGAACTCGATGCGGAAACAACGCTGCGCATCGACGCCATCGGCGAGATCAGCGGGACGAACCGCTACGACTACGCCTGGATCACCCGCGCTGAGGACGCTGCGGTCGTCTGGGAGATGACGGCCGAGAACACCGTCTACGCAGGGGGCGCGCCGCGCAATCAGCGCTTCGAGGGCACCGTCACGCTGCCCGCCGGGACCTACCTCCTCCACGTCCGCTCCGACGACAGCCACGCCTTCGGCAACTTCATCAGCGACCCCCCGGAGGACCCCGACGCCTGGGGCATCTTTATTGAGGAGGCGTGAGCGGTTGTAGGAAGGCAGAAGTGCGAAGGCAGAAGTTGGAAGTGCATGTCTCGGGTCTTCGAGGGTACCTCCGCCTGAGAAACGTTCAGCGGAACTGCACGGCTAGACAGCCTCACCGTAGCACTGGCACACCGCAACACTGAAACACCTCACCGCCGTGACCCTCGAGCTGACCGTCTACCTCCCGGACGCCCACCACGACTTCCTGATCGCCGAGCTAGCCGACCTCGACTTCGAGGCGTTCGAGGCACGCGACGAGGCAGTGGTGGCGTGGGGCCCGGCGCGGTGCTGGTCGGATGTCCACCGCGAGCACGTCGAGCAGTGGCTCAGGCGGCGCGACCTACCCGTGCGGATCGAGGAGCGCGTGGAGGCCCCGCACAACTGGAACGCGACCTGGGAGGCGTCCGTCGCGCCCGTCGCCATCGGGCCATTCCTGGTGCGTCCCTCCTGGCATGCGACGCCGCCCGAGCACACAGACAAGGTGCTGCTGGAGATCGACCCAAAGATGAGCTTCGGGACGGGCTATCACGAGAGCACGCGCCTCGCGCTACGCTTCCTGCCGGGCCTAGTGACCGAGGGCTGCCGCGTCCTCGACGCCGGGACGGGCACCGGCATCCTCGCCATCGCCGCACTCAAGCTGGGAGCGGCCGAGGCCCACGCGTTCGACATCGACCCGTGGTCTATAGAGAATGCCGCCGAAAACGCACTCGACAACCGCGTCGGCGACCGCTTCGTGCTGCGCGAGGGCGGCCTGGAGGTCATCCCGGAGGACGGGTTCGACGTGATCGCGGCGAACATCAACCGGGAGGCGCTGCGGCGGATGCTCCCCGGCTTCGCGGCGAAGCTCGCCCCCGGCGGCGCGCTCATCCTCGCGGGCCTCCTCCTGACGGACCGCCCGGTGATCCTCGACGCGCTGGCGGACGCCGGGCTCGCGCTCAGCGAGGAGGCAACGGAGAACGAGTGGTGGTCATGCCGAAGTGCGAAGTGAGAAGTACGAAGGTGGAGAGGACGACATCCGACTCAGCCCACTCTTGCTTCCGCTGCCAACTCACTCGTTCTGAGGGGAGCGAACGCCGCGGTGTCTCGTAGCAGTTTCACTTCTGACTTCGCACTTCTGACCTCGAACTTCCTTTGCGCGTTGCCACCATCGACATCGGGACCAACACCTGCCTGCTCCTTATCGCTGATGTAAGGGTCGCGGACGTGACGCCGGATGGTCAGCTTGAGGTCGTCTGCACAGAGGGTCGCTACACGCGCCTCGGCCAAGGTGTGGACGGCAGCAAGAACCTCCACCCCGATGCCATCGAGCGGGTGATGACGACGCTGGCGACCTACAGGCAGCAGGCCGACGCCCACGGCGCGGAGGCCATCGTAATTGGCGCGACAAGCGCGTCCCGGGACGCCGCCAACCGCCAGGTGCTGGTGGACCGCGCCCGCGATGAGCTTGGGCTCGACTACCGCGTGATCTCCGGTGAAGAGGAAGCCCGCCTGAGCTTCCTCGGCGCCCTCTCGGCCTTCCCCAACCTCGACCGGGCGACCGTCTTCGACATCGGCGGCGGCTCGACGGAGCTGATCACGGGCCACCGCACCGACGACGGCATCGTGATCGAGCACCGGGCGAGCCTGGACGTGGGGGCGGTGCGGCTCACCGAACGCTGCTTCGCGTCGCTCCCGCCAGCTGCGCACGAGATCGACGCGGCGCGGCGCCTCGTCACCGACGCACTCAACGGCGTGCCGCTCGACGCCCACGTGCCGCTGCTGGGCTCGTCCGGCACGACGCGGGCCCTCGCAAAGCTCGTCGCACCTGACGATCCGTGGCAAGACGTGCCCGCCGCCACCGTCCACGTCTGGAGCGAGCGTCTGCTGACGCTCACAGCCGACGAGGTGCTCGCCCTCAACCCCGCCATCATGAGCGGGCGCAGCGACGTGTTCGCCGCTGGCGCGCTCATCCTGAACGCCATCCTCGACGCGGGCGGCTTCGCGGCCTACCGCCCCAGCCCACGCGGCCTCCGCTACGGTCTCGCCCTCGACTGGGCGTCACGGCAGTACTAGCCGCTCACGGCTGGCCTCCAGCCTCGGTCTCGCTGGCTGCTACCGCCGGCAGTCGGGCTATGGTCTGGAGGCGGGCTCCCGTCTGCGTATTCCAAACGATGAGCGGCAGCCGGATACCGCCGGTGACGAACTGATCGGTACCGGGCCGGAACTCACCTGCGAAGAGCAGCCGACGGCTGGCAAAGCTTGCTGTCTGCGTCATGGTCTCGACGATGGCCCCACGACTGGGATCGCCGAAGGCAGCGGGGTCCAAGAGCGTAGTATTCCCGTCCAAGTCGAGCGCCGCGAGGAGGTGCCCGTCTGGATGCGCCGTCAGCTTCGAGACAAAGTCGGGATGGGTGCGCACCGAGTCGATTCGTGCGCCCGTATCCAGGTCCACGGCGATCACCTCACCGCCGACGCCTGCGAAGAACCCCGTGCGCCCGTCCGGAAGCACCGCCACGTCCTTGACGTTGCGCTGGCCGTCGCGAGGGCGAGGCCTATTCGTCCATGCGTGCACAACCTCCCCCGTGGCGATGTCCATAAGCCGCGCCTGTCCGTCGAAGCGCGCAATGAAAAGCCACCCGCGCTCGGACACGACATCGAAGTCCTCCACGATAAGCGGCCCGCCGTTCGGCATCGTATCTCGTCCCAGATCGTACGTCCGGCCAGGGGTGCCCGAGCGCCAGGCGTAGCTCGTCAGCGTACGCCCCTCCCCTGCGGCGAAGAGCACGCCGTCGGGCGTCGTGCCGTCGGGGCCAAAGCGGGCG